>JBDSDH010000152.1:0-34203 GCA_039920665.1 Ilumatobacteraceae bacterium | reverse complement strand
CCTTGCACAACTGGTTGGCTGTGATGACGGTGGCACCCGATGACGGCGGCTCCGGGAACTTGACCTTCATCACCTTGTCGCCGTTGCCGACATTGACTCGCTGGGATTCGATCCGAGCGATCGCCTTCTCCTTGCTGTGCGCCATCGCGGCCTTGGTGGCCTTGGCGCCGAAGCGGTCGACCACCGATTGCAGCCGGGCGATCTCTTTGGTCTGCAACATTGCCTTGCGGGCAGTGCGCTCTTCGTCGGCGGCGCGCGACACCCGATACTGACTGTACGTCCCTCGGTATTCGACCAGGTTGCCGACGTTGTCCTCGCCCGGGCGGTCGAGGTGCAGCACGCGGGTGATGGCTTCGTCGAGCAGGTCGAGGTCGTGGCTGATGACCAACATTGCGCCCCGGTACTTGCGCATGTAGTCGAGCAGCCAGGTCTTGGCATCGATGTCGAGGTGGTTGGTGGGCTCGTCGAGCAGCAGCGCATCGCTGCCGGCGAACAGAATCCGGGACAGCTCGACGCGGCGCTTCTCACCGCCGGACAACACGCTGACCGGCAGATCCATCCGGTCGGCTTGCAGGCCGAGACCGGCCGCAATCGATCGAGCTTCACTGTCGGCTGCATAGCCGCCTGACGAGGCGAATTCGTCCTGGGCCTTGCTGAACCGGGCGACGTTGCGATCGGAGGTGTCTTCCTCCATCGCGATCCGCAACTTCTCGATTCGGACCAGCGAGTCGTCGATGCCCCGACCGGACAGCACGTGGGTGATCGCTGTTCGCTCCTGCCCACCCTCGATCCGCGGATCCTGCGGGAGGTAGCCGAAGCCGCCCTTGCGCATGATCTTGCCGCCGATCGGATCGTTCTCGCCACCGAGCACCTTGAAGAAACTGGTCTTACCGGCGCCGTTGCGACCGACGAGGCCGACCTTGTCGCGGGGCATGATGGTGAACGACGCGTTGTCGACAACGAGTCGACCGCCGATCTCCACCGAAACACCCTGCACCTGAAGCATCGGTCCAGGGTGGCAGCACCATCAGTGATCCGCAACCCCGTGTGACGGGACCGGCGTCTACACTCCGAACATGACTCCGAGCATGGCCCAGAGCGTGGAGCGGATGCAGATCGCAGCGAGCGACTCGAGATTGCGTGCGATCAGTGCGCCGATCGCCTGCGGATGTGCACTCGCAGCCGCCGCGATGTACGTCGCGCTCGACGATCCGTCCGGTTCCGGTGTCCATCTCCCGGCGTGTCCGCTGTACCAGATGACCGGCCTGTGGTGTCCCGGATGCGGGCTGACCCGCGCCACCCACGCCGTGCTGCGCGGCCACATCGGCGCAGCATTCGGTTTCAACCCGTTCTTTCCGCTGTTCCTCGGCGGCATCGTGGCAGCGTGGCTGGCGTGGATCCGACGATCCCTTGGACGACCCCCCGTGATCGCTGTCAGCCGCTGGCCGCTGTGGCTGCCGATCGCCGCCGGCGTGTTGCTGATCGCCTTCGGCGTCGTGCGCAACCTGCCCGGTTTCGAAGCACTGCGCCCGTAGCCGGTCGTCGCTACGGACCGGCCGGAGGTTGTGTCGTCGCAGGCTGTGACGTCGCAGGCTGTGTCGACGCAGGCTGTGTCGACGCAGGCTGGGTCGACGCAGGCTGGGTCGACGACGGTTGAGTCGTCGCCGGCGGCTGCGTCGTCGCCGGTTGCGTGGTGCCAGTGCCGGGTTGAGAACTGCTGGTCGACGGAACGGTCGTGCCAGCGCCAGGGTTCGACGTACTCGTCGGCGAGGTCGTCGCCGTCGTGCTCCCGGTCGGGGGCTTGACGGTGGTTGACGTCGGCTTGACGGTGGTGGTCGGCTTGTTCGGCTTGGGCGGCTTGGGTGTCGTGCTGTTACCGGCCGGACCACTGGGGCTGCCCGCCGAGTCATCCTTGTACTTCGTCTTCAAGCAGGCTCCCGGCTGCACGGGCGACTCGCCCATCGCCGCAGCGAGCATCCAGCCCAGCCGCACCCGACCTGCTTCGGTGAGATGGAGTCCATCGCCGCCGGTCAGGGTCGGATCTTCGCTCACTGTCGTCCAGTCGATGACGGTGACGTTGTCGAACAGGTTGGCCTCTTCGATGATCGCGGCGTTGACCTCGGCCTGCTGTGGACGAAACAGGGTCGTGGTGATCACCACGGTGGGTCGTGGATACAGCCGGAGCAACATCGAGTGCAGACCGGCCTGGTACACCGTGCGGTCGTAGCCATAGTTGTTGCCGAGAAACACGATTGCTGCGTCCCAACCGGCGTCGAGTCGCTGATTGATCACCTTGGTGCCGAAGTCGATGAAGCGACCGGTCTCGGCGTCGACCTCGACCTGCCAGCCGAGCGGAACGAGTGACTCGCACGCCTGCCCGCCGTAGCGCTCGGACACCGATGCCGTCAACGAGTCCCCGATCATCAACAACCGGTTGCCGGTGACCTGCCCACCGATCGACTGCGCCAGCGGGATCGACGGCGGCACGACAGTGGGCTCGACGTCGAGTTCGGTGGAGGCGGGACCGTTGTCGGTATCGGTCGGAGCAGCAGAGTTGACGGCATCCACCGTGTCGGTCGACTGCGCGGTGAAAGATCCCGGCAGTCGACCGACGTCGCCGACAGTCCCAATCGGAGTTGCGTCAGGGGCGGCAGCACTGACCGTGCACCCGGCAACGGCGACTGCGGCGACTGCGGCGATTGCCACCAGCGTGCCCACTCGGAGCCGTGAACGTCGTCGAGCCGCCATCATCGGCCCCATTGTGCCAACTGATCACCGCGATGCAAGTCAGCACCCGTCGCAGGCTGCGTGAACTCTGCGCTACAGCGACGTGAACGGCACGAACGGCGGCAACACCGCGACGCGACGGATCAGTTGCGAGCGCGCAGCGAGTCGCGGATTTCGATCAGCAGATCGATCTCCGACGGCCCGGCGACGGCTTCTTCGATTGCCGCCTCGACCTTGTTGCGCTCCTTGAGCTTGTTGTACGCCTTGATGATTGCGAACAGCACGAGGCCGGTCAGCAAGAGGGTGATCAACGCATTGATGAACGTGCCGATCTGCAGCACCGCATCGGCCTTGACGCCAGTGACCGGATCTGGGTCTCCGACGCCTTTGCGGAGCACGATCTTGACATCGTCGAAGTTCGGCTTCCCGAAGATCGCAGCGACGATCTGCATCATGATTCCCTCGGTGAACGCCTTGATCACCACGCCGACGGCACCGGCAAGAATGACTGCGACGGCGAGTTCGATCATGTTGCCAGAGGCGATGAACTCCTTGAACTCTGCGACGAGACCCTTTTTCTCCGACATGGCAACTCCTCATTCAGTATCAATCGGCGACCGATGCCTCTGACATGGCATCGCAACGCTCGATCTGGACTCGTACATCATTGAAGCACGCGCCCGCAGCCAGGTCGTTGATCTCGCGCGAGATCAGCACGTTCGGCGATGAACCGTTCGGGAACTGAGACATCCACATCCCCTTTGGGATCGAGGTGACACCGTGTCGGACGCTGCCGTCGATTCGGGCGGTCACATGGATCTCGCCGAGTTCGTTGAACACGCGAACCGCAAAGCCGTCGACAATGCCCCGCTCGTCGGCGTCATCGGGGTGAATCGAGATCACTGCTTCGGGCGGATCGAACTCGCCGAACATCGAGTTGATCATGCGGCTGCTCGACGGCGTGAGCAGCCTGAGCCCTGGACCTTCGTTGGCGACGAACTGCGGCAGCGGCAACTCGCTGGTCGGGTCGAACAGTCGTGCCCGGACCGACCCGTCTGCGAACGACGGGCGCGAATGGACGAACTGGACCGTCGCGCCCGGTTCGCGAATCACCGGGATCGAGGTCGAACTCGAATCGGTGCGGACCCGTGCGGCAAGCCGCTCGGGATCGGGATCGAACTCACTCGTCGGCAACCCGAGCGCACCGGCCAGTGCGGCGGCGACCTCGTCGTTGCTGCGGCTCTGCCCGACCCGTTCGATGACCGGTTCGATCCGCTGCATGGCGAACGATCCATAGGACACAGCGAGGTCGCTGACCTCGAAGTGGGTGGCGGCCGGTAGAACGACATCTGCGTAGCGGGCCGTGTCGGTCATCACCTGATCGTGGACGACGGTGAACAGACCGTCGCTGAGCAAGCCCTGAATGAACTGGTTCTGGTCCATGGCGGTCACGACCGGATTCGACCCCTGGACGAACAGCACTTTCGCCTGCGGCCACGAGTGCGCCCCGGCGTGAGGTCCATCACCGACATCGTGGCCGAGCATCGCCGGCCCGACGTCGTTCATGCTCAGCACGCTGCGCTCGGGACGGTCGACTCCTGGCGGCCACAGTCGATCGGTGTCCACCGGTTCCGCCCCACCGGTGGACTTGAGCACCCCGCTGCCGAGCGTCGCGAAGTGTCCAGCGACTGCCCACATCGACAGTGCGGCGACAAAGCCGGACCCGCCGTTGCGGTTGCGCTCGAGCCCCCAACCGATTCGCATCATCGCCGGCGATGTCGTCGCGACCAGCGACGCATAAGCCTCGATCTGTTCGGCGTCGATGCCGCACACCGCTGCAGCCCGGTCGAGGGTCCATTGCTGCGATGCGGCGATGAACTCGTCGGCACCGACGGTGTTCGCAGCGAGGAAGTCGGTGTCGTCGCATTGGTGCTCGACGAGCCAGCGAGTGACCGCGTACGCCAGCACGACATCGGTGCCAGGTGTGATCGCGAGGTGCAGATCGGCACGGGCAGCGACACCGGTTCGACGCGGGTCGATCACGACGAACTTGGCCCCGTGCTGTTTGACAGCGCGGGTGATCAGCGGGATCAGATGCGTGTTCGACACGTTGGGATTGGCACCCCAGATGACGATCAACTGCGAGTGATCGAGGTCGGCCGAGTCAGCGCTGAGCATCCCGCCGAACACCTGCCGCCACCCGGCGCCCGTCGTCGCGGCGCAGATCGTGTGGCTCACCTCGGGGCAGCCGAGCCGCTCGAACAACAGCGGCGTCAGCCCACCACCGGCGAGCACACCGGCCGACGAGCTGTAGAGGTACGGCACCACGGACTTCACTCCGTGTTTCCGGATGCTGGTCCGGATTCGGTCTGCAACCATTTCGATTGCCTCGTCCCACGATGCCTCGCGGAACTCTCCGCTGCCCTTTGCTCCGGTGCGGATCAACGGCGTCATGATCCGCAGCGGCGAATACACACGCTGTGCGTGGTGCTTGACCTTCTTGCAGATGAAACCCTGGGTGAACGGATTGGCATCCGGCCCGGTGTCTGCATCGACCCGCGTGATCCGGCCGTCGTCAACCGTCACTTCCAACGAACACCCATCGGGACAGTCGAGAGGACAAGCAGTCTTCAGCATCTGGCGCATGCTCTTCAGTCTGCCCAAGTCGACGATCGGTCGCCAGTGACTTCACTCCGACGACTTCAGTCCACAGCAGGGTTCGCCTCGACTCGTTCGGTGAGACCGGCGATCGCGATCCCGACCACAGGATCGGGCAGACCGTGGTGATCCGGGTCGAGGTCTTCGAACCGGTCGATCGCGCGCAGGGCCGGGAACGCAATCGAGAACAGCAAGACGACGCCGATCGTGGCGAACCCACCACCGGCCACTGCGGGGACCAACCCCAGGTTCTGGGCCGCCATCCCGCTCTCGAACGCACCGAGTTCGTTGGAGGCGCCGATGAACACGTTCTCGACCGCGAGCACCCGTCCACGCTTCTCGTCAGGCGTGACGAGCGGGACGAGCGAACTGCGGACGAAGACGCTCACCATGTCGGCCCCGGACAGCACCATCAAGGCAACGAACGCGACCGCGTAGTTGGTGGTGAATCCCAGCACGACCGTGCCGAGACCGAAGGTGGCGACGGCTAACAACAGCTTCTTGCCGACCATTCGCCGCAACGGTTTCACCGCGAGGAACAGGCCCATGATTCCGGCGCCGATGCCAGGCGCGGCGCGCAGCCAGCCGTAGGCGACATCACCGACGTGGAGTCGATCGTCGGCGATCGCCGGCAGCAACGCAACCGCACCACCGAACAGGACAGCGAACAGGTCGAGCGAGATGATGCTGAACAGAATCGGCGTGCGCCGGATGAAGCGGAGCCCTTCCACCGCCGAGTGCAAGGTCGGACGCTCGTCGGGGTCCGGCGGTTTCGGCTGGCGGCGAAACTTCAGCGTCGTGATCAACACGAGACCGATCAGGATCATCACTGCAGCGACGCCATAGCCGGCTGACGGATCGATGATGTACAGCACCCCGGACAGGCCGGCTCCGATGATCGACGACGAGAACGACACGGCGCTCGAGAGTGCGATCACTCGTGGCAGCCCTCGTTCGAGGGCGAGCATCGGAGGCATCGAGCGGATCGCCGGGGCGTTGCACGATCTGAACGCGCCGAACGCGCCGGCGATCAGGAAGAACGGCCACACGGCAGTGGGGTCCGACGCCGAATAGAACGCAAGCGCGAGCACGCACAACACTTCGCCCGCCATCGCCAGCGCCGCCACCTTGCGTCGGTCGAACCGGTCGGCGAGCGTGCCGGTGATGAACACGAGAAACGGTGCCGGCGCGAATTCGGCCAGACCCAGCCAAGCGAGGTCACTCTCGCGCCCGGTGATGTCGTAGACCTCTTTCCCGAGAATCGCGAGTTGGAGCGCGATGCCGGTGTAGATCAGCACGTTGGCGATCAGGAACCGGCGGATGTCGGGATCTGCGATTGTTTCCCGCCCGGTCGGCATCGATGGCTCCGAATCATCGGCGGGCTGGTTGGTCACGACGGCCGACTCTACCGACGCTCCCCGTCGGGACCGTCGTTCGTTTCGTGCTACACAGAACGACGTGAGCTCACTTGCCGATGACACCCGCTGGATGGACGCAACCGATCAGGCTGGCCTGGTCGCACGAGGCGAGGTTTCGCCAACGGAGTTGCTGGAAGCGGCGATCGAACGGATCGAAGCGATCGATCCAGCACTCAACGCAGTCAACATCCGATGGTTCGACCATGCCCGCGACGTCGCTGCCCGTGCCGATCTCCCTGAGGGACCGTTCCGCGGCGTGCCGTTCCTGATCAAGGATCTCTACGCCAGCTACGCCGGCCAGCAGATGTCGAACGGCAACGTCGCACTCAAGAACGCGAAGATCATTGCCGACGCCGACACGACCCTTGTCGCCCGCTATCGCGCTGCGGGGCTGGTCATCGCCGGCCGCACCGCGAGCCCCGAACTCGGCAGCGTTCCCGTCACCGAATCGCTGGCGTGGGGACCGACCCGCAACCCGTGGGACACCGACCGCACACCCGGCGGATCGAGCGGCGGCGCCGCTGCGGCGGTGGCGTCGGGCATGGTGCCGTTCGCTCACGCCAGCGACGGCGGCGGTTCCATCCGGATCCCGGCATCGTGCTGTGGCCTGGTCGGGCTCAAGCCGAGCCAGGGCAGAATCACACTCGGCCCGGTGCGCGACGAGAGCGGACTGTCGGTCGAGCACTGCGTCAGCCGCACCGTTCGCGACACGGCGGCGCTGCTCGACGCCACTCGCGGTCCGGGCATCGGCGACACCGTGATCGCTCCTGCGCCATCGCGGCCGTACCTCGAAGAGCTCGGCGTCGATCCCGGCCGGCTTCGGATCGGCATCCTCGACCATCATCCGTACGGTCACCAGGTCGAGGAGGAGTGCGCCACTGCGGCTCGCGACACGGCTCGCCTGCTGGAGTCACTCGGCCACGACGTCAGCGAGGCCTGGCCGAAGGCACTCGAGGACTCTGCGTTCTCGAGCCAGTTCGGTGCGCTGTGGAGCACCAACATGGGTCTCGCCCTGCGCCGGTTCGAGGATCTCATCGGTCGCCCGCTCGAAGCCGACGAGTTCGAGCCGATGAACCGGGCTCAGGCCGACTTCGCCAAACACTTCACGTCGGTCGAGTACGCGCTCGCGCTGTCCGCTGTCACCCAATACCGCCGAGCGGTACAGGCGTGGTGGAGCGAGGGCTGGGACCTGTTGCTCACGCCCACCCTCGGCCAGGTGCCGATCGCGATCGGCACGATCCGCAACAACCCGGAGAACCCGATGGAGGCGATGATCAAGGCCGGCCAGTTCGTGCCGTTCACCCCCCCGTTCAACACCACCGGCCAGCCCGCGATCAGCCTGCCGATGCATTGGACCCCCGAAGGCATGCCGGTCGGTATCCAGCTCGTCGCCGCCTACGGCCGCGAAGACGTCCTGTTCCGGATCGCCAGCCAACTCGAAACCGCCCAACCCTGGTCCGACCGCCACCCGAACATCTGACAGCCGGCGAGTTCGCGTGCACGTCGGCTGAAGTCGGTGGTTTTCGCGCCCTTGTTCCCGAAAGTCCCCGTCACACGGTGGTTCGCGGGAACATGGGCGTGGAAACCACCGCTTCGAATGATTCAGCAGTCATCGCCGGGGAGGTCCGGCAGCACCGAAACGCGTGCTGGTGACCCGTCGACCTCGGCTGTGTAGAGGCCGGCGACGCCGAACGGGAAGCGGTCGACCGGGAGGGCGACACAGCCCTGCTCGACCGGCACGCGGTCGGGCCAGGTGATCTCGTCATCGAACGAATAGCCGTTGTACATCGACACCGCGAAGACGGCCGGCACGTATGCCTCGGCCGGCCCGATGTTGTCGGCACCGACGAGTGTCTCGAGGTCGCCGACGGCATCGACGAACCGTTCCAGATTGCGACGGTTGCCGACCTCGTCGTCGAATCCGAGCGCGTACGCAACGTGTTCGAATGTGCCGGCGGCGACCGACAATCGGACAAACGTGCTCCCGGAATCGGTCACCCCGGGGTCTTGATACACGTCAGGCACTGCCAGCAGGTCCAGCTCGTCTGCCAACGCCAGCACGATCTGCATGCCGCTGGGTGTCAACAACCGGCGCTGCACCGGCGTCGGCTGGGGCGGCGCGGGTGCAACGGCCGGGCGCAACGATCCACCGAGCGAGAGCGGCCGCACAGGTGGCCGCATCGACTCGGGCGATGTCCAATCCGCGGCATCGCCCGACGGCTGATAGGCCCAGCCATCGCCGCCGATCACGAGCGATGGCAGCCAACCGGGCGCACCGATCCGCACGATCGCGTCGTCAGCGTTCGCCGAGTACCCAATCGTCACCGGCGGCGTCTTGGTCGAGGTCCCCGACGTGACGCCGTCGCTGCTTCCACACGAGGCAAGCAGCGACGCGACCAACAAGGTGGACATGGGCACGACGAAGGTGGACAGTCGGCGAACGTTCATGCGATGTCTGACGTCGGTACAACGCCGACCGGTTCCCGCTTCGCCCTCAGCGGGCGGTCCAGCCTCCGTCGACGATCAGCGATTGGCCCGTGATGAACGTGCTTGCCCGGCTCGCCAGCAGCAGCAGCGCGCCGTCGAGTTCGTGGGCGTGACCCATCCGCGGAATCGGTGAGTTCTGGCGGATGAACTGCTGGCTGCCCTCGTCGGACTCCATCCCTGCCGTCATCTCACTCTCGAACCATCCCGGCGACAGTGCGTTGACGTGGACGCCCTTGCGGGCGAACTGCAACGCCAGCTCGCGGGTCATGTTGACGACCGCACCCTTGGAAGCGGTGTAGTGGGCCTGTTTGATCGGCGACGAACCAATGTGGCCGAGCATCGATGCGATGTTGACAATGCTGCCATAACCCTGGGCGATCATCACCGGTGAGACGAGCTTGCTGAGGTGCCACACTGCGGTGACGTTGAGCTCCATGGCCTGGCGGAACACCTCGAGCGTCTCGTCCTCGATCGACACCTTGTTGCCGATACCGGCGTTGTTGACCAGCACGTGCACCGAACCGAACCGCTCGGCCGTCTCGGCCACCAACCGCTCGCGATCCTCGCCCTTGGACAGGTCGGCCGCAATCGCGACCGAGCCGGGCAGTTCGTCGACGAGCGACTGCAACCGATCCGCTCGTCGGGCAGCAACGACGACGGTGGCACCAGCGGCGTGGAGCACCCGAGCGAATCGGGTGCCGAGCCCCGATGAAGCGCCGGTGACGATCGCAATTTGATCGTCGAGACGGAACAGACCAGCGAGGTCCGGTACGGCGGAAACGGATGAAGCGACTGGGTCAGACACGCCGTCACGTTACGACACGGCTGCGAACATGACAGTTTCGAGACGACATGTGTAAACGGCAATCAAAAGTGGGGACTGCGACGTCTCTACACATATGAACGCGCACATCGCCTCTCTTGCCCCCGCCGCCCACCACAGTCCCGCCCGCCCCATCCGGTTCGCGGTTGCTCTCACCGCGGCGGTCGCGGTGGTCGCATGGTTCTTGGCCGCGGTGGCCAAACTGTCCGAAGAGGTCATCGTCTTGTCGACCATTGTCGTCGCGTTCGCCGCCAGTTGGATCGCCACCAGCGCACGCACGGACTCGCACCGTCACCATCGGGTCACCCTCGTCCGGGTCCGCACCCGGATCCGTTGATCCCCCAGCACTGCTGCTGCACGTTCATGTGACACGATGCGACGGTGATCGCGTCGCCCTCTTCGAAGCCCACTCCGATCGTCGTTCTGGTCCACGGCGCATGGCACGGAGCCTGGTGCTGGGCCGCGCTGCAGGCCGAACTCGATTCCCGCGGCATCGCCTCGGTGGCAGTCGATCTTCCCGGCCACGGCGTGTCGACCGAACCCCTCGGTGATCTCGTCGGCGACGCTGCTCACCTCGATGCCGTGATCGCCACGATCGATGCGCCGATCGTGCTCGTCGGCCACTCCTATGGCGGCGCCGTCATCACCGAAGCGTCGGCAACGTCGGCAGTCGCGGCCAAGGTGGTTCATCTCGTCTATCTCACTGCGTACGTTCCCGATGTTGGCGAATCGGTGATGGGCATGGCGAGGTCGATGCCGCCGGCTACCACTGCACTCTCGGAGGCGATGGTGATGGCAGACGACCACGAGACGTTCACGATCGATCCAGCCTCTGCCCACGCGACGTTCTACGGTCGCTGCGATCCGATCACGACTCCGGCGAACATCGCCCGGCTCTGCCCGCAGCCGGTCGCTACGTTCGCCCAGCCCCTCACCGGTGCCGGCTGGTCGTCGATCCCGTCCACCTATGTTCGTTGCACGCTCGATGAGGCAATCCACATCAGCCACCAGGACCTGATGTCGGCCCACTGCACCAATGTCGAAACCCTCGAGACCGACCATTCACCGTTCGCCTCGATGCCCATCCAGACCGCCGAGATCATCGCTCGCCTGACCCGCGACATCTCGCTGTGAGTGCGCCCGCCGGCAGCGAGGCTCCGGCGATGAAAGTCCGGATCGGGTACGGGTTGGGCACCAGCACCACACTCAACGACGCCGGCTTCGGTGTCGTGGTCGACGCGCTCGAACGACTGCGGTTCGACAGCCTGTGGCTCAGTGAGCGAATCGGTGGTGACGCTCCCGACCCATTGGTGGCGATGTCGTTCGCCGCCGGCCGCACCACGCGGCTCAAGTTCGGGATGAGCGTGATGGTGTTGCCCGGCCGCAACCCGGTCGTGCTCGCCAAGGAATTGGCCACACTCGATCGGCTCTCCAACGGTCGGCTGCTGCCGGCATTCGGTCTCGGCGTTGCCAACCCCCACGAACAACAGGCGTTCGGGGTCGAGCGCAAGGATCGAGCCAAGATCTTCGACGAGGCGCTCGCCGTCATGCGGGCTTGTTGGTCCGACGATGCCGTCACGTTCCACGGCGAGCGGTTCCACTACGACGCATTGCGGGTGCTGCCCAAGCCGAAGCAGAATCCTCTCGAGGTGTGGCTCGGCGGCATCGCACCCAGCGAGATCAAGCGCGTCGGTCGACTCGCCGAGGGCTGGCTGCCATCGTTCGTCACCCCCGCCGATGTCGCGGCCGCCCGTCCGATCATCGAACAGGTCGCCGCCGAGCACGACCGCGAGATTCCTGCCGATCACTTCGGTGCGTTGATCCCCTATGCCCACGGCCCGCTGCCGGATGCGCTGCTGGCGGGGCTCGCCGCCCGCCGACCGGACCTGGACGATGTCAACGAACTCGTTCCCCAGGGTTGGGATCAACTCCTGGCGACGATCGACCGATTCGTCGACGTCGGCACCACCAAGTTCGTCGTGCTGCCGATCGTCGAGCCGGCCGGCGAAGCCGGCTGGGTCAGCGAACTCGAAGCGGCCGCCCAGATCCTGCTGCCCCGCCAGACATGACACTGATGCCGAAGATGAGCCTGACGCCCGAGATGTTCGAATTCCGCAGGATGCGGATGCCACTGGTACGGCCGTTCCGCACCAGTTTCGGGACCGAAACGGTGCGCGAGGTGATGATCGTCAAGGTCGTCACCGACGTGGGGGTTGGCTGGGGCGAGTGCTCGATCGAGTCCGAACCGCTGTACCTGAGCGAGTTCCTCGATGCCGCCGATCCGGTGTTCAGCGATCATCTCGCCCCACGGTTGTTCGCCCACGGATCGCTGCGCGCCGCCGATGTGGCCAGCATCCTCGAGCCGGTCAAAGGCCACCGGATGGCGAAGGCCGCGCTCGAAATGGCGCTGCTCGATGCCCAACTTCGTGCCGACGGCGTGTCGTTCAGCGACTCCATCGGGTCGACCCGCGCTGCAGTTCAGGTCGGCGTCTCGGTCGGCATCACCGACACCATCGACGAACTGGTCGGCGTCGTCGCCGGCTACGTGACCGACGGCTATACGCGGGTGAAGCTCAAGATCGAGCCAGGTTTCGACATCGAACCCGTTCGCCGAGTACGCGAGGCGAACCCAGCCCTGATGCTCCAGGTCGATGCGAACACGGCCTATTCGATGGCCGACATCGATCTGCTGGCGCAACTCGATGAGTTCGATCTCCTCATGATCGAGCAACCATTCGGAGAGGACGATCTGGTCGGCCACGCTGCGCTGATCGAGCGGATCTCGACGCCCGTCTGCCTCGACGAGGCAATCCACTCCATCGATCACGTCCGCACGGCACTCGCTCTCGGCGCCGCCGACATCATCAACATCAAGCCTGCTCGGGTCGGCGGATACCTCGCTGCGGTCGAGATCCACGACCTCTGCCGGGCTGCCGGGATCCCGGTGTGGTGCGGAGGGATGCTGGAGACGGGCATCGGCCGGGCCGCCAACCTCGCGCTCGCATCGCTGCCCGGTTTCACCCTTCCGGGCGACATCTCTGCCACCGACCGCTATTGGGCTCGCGACATCACGCGACCGTTCGTGCTCGACGGCGGTGTGATCGATGTGCCGACCGGCCCGGGGTTCGGGGTCGAAGTCGACGAGGACTTCGTCGATTCGATCACCTTCGAGCGGCGCGAGATCACCCGCAGAGAGCAGTCAGCTCGCCGCGATCACAGGTAGTAACCGGTGATGTCGATGATGAAGTGGGTCGATCCTCCCCCAGCGACCACTGCCACCGAGCGGCCGCCGTCGAGCTTGACGACGAAGCTGTTGCTGATCACCTGACCGGACTCGAACCAGTTGATTGCCGACGATGTGACGGCGTTGTTGCCGCCTTCGTTGAGCGTCAGAAATCCGCCCCCCGATGTCTCGGCGATCGTCAGGTTTCCGGTGGCTGCGGTCGCGCCCTCGGGGACGAGGTCGGACAGGTTCGCACCTCCGGTCGACAGGTCACGGCCGTCGGCAACACGGATCTGGCGGGCCTCGCCGGCCCGCAGTCGCCCTGGGCTCGGCAGCTCCAACCGCGAGTCATAGACGCGGGTCGGTGTCACGGGATGGAACGCCCCGGCGGATTCGGGTCCGGCCAGCTTGCGCCACTGGCCGGGCACCCCAGCGGTCGAGCACCACCACAGGTTGCCTTGCCCGTCGTTGTCCAATTCTCCGCGCGCGTGGAGATCGACACGGTTGATCGGGGCGAGTTTCTTGTCACCGTCGGTCGCCGTTTCCCCGAACGCGATCGCAGCGGTGTCACTGGCGAGGGCGGCGAAGGAATACTTCTCGCCGAAGCTGGCCACGCCGATCGTGGCACCCTTGGCCCGGATCGCGTTGAATCCTCCGCGTGCGTCGATCGCGAATCCGCTGGTGTTGGTGGCGTCGATCAGCAGCATCGCTGCACCATCGTTGACGACAGCACCGATCGATGGCGGCGAGGTCGCTCCGGGCGAAATCCGGGTCTGATTGAAACTGGTGTGAACGAAGCCGACTCGCATTGGATCGCCCGCAACCGCCGCAACGGGACGAGCACCGCCGATGGTTCCCGCGGCCCCGGCCGCGAGCCCCACCGCACCCGCTCCGGCGATCCGCAAGAGCATCCGTCGCGACGGCAGCGATTCGGCCGGCGGCAGGACGTCGGACCGCCCATCAGGCAGCTCATTCATGGCCGTCGAGAGTCGGTCGTCGAGCGATCGCACCTGGTCACGCAGTATGTCATGGTGACGACGCAGCTCATCGAGCTCCGCTCGCAGTGCGTGCATCTCATCCATCGATCAACCCTTCGCGTAACGATTCCACCACTGAACGTAGTGGCTGCCGTCTGTTGTCATCGGCATCGATGGCCCCGCTGTTGACTTTTCGTTCATCGCGCGAGGCCCGCCGAAGCCAGGTGCCTAGGGTCGTGGACATGGCTGATTCCGGCGCTGTGACGAGCGAACGGCACCGCTTCACCATTCGGCCGCTGGCGGTCGACGACGTGGCGGTGACGATCACGTTCGACGGCGCGCTCGGCACTTCACAGCAGGCCGAGCTGCAGCGGATCCTCGCCGACCCGCTGCTCGAGACCGGATCCTGGGACCTCCCGGTCGAGGCCGATCAGCTCGACATCGGACTGATCCCCGGAGTCACCGACACCGCGGCTGCGTCGTTCGTCGCTGCCGCGGCGCTGCTCGGGATCGACGTCGATGATGCATCGGTCGGGCGATTGTTGACGATCGGCACGGGTCACGGCACCGGTCACGACACCGGTCACGACACCGGTCACGACACGGGTCACGTGGACAACGGCGAGATCCGTCGTCGGTGGGCCAACTCGGTCATCGAGCGATGGAGCGTCGGCACCGCCGTCGAGCCGGGATTCGCTGCCCGGGAGGCGTCGATCACCGCCACCGAGTTGGTCGAGTTGCCGGACGATGACGAGGCAATGGTCTTGATCGGCAAACAGCGCGGATTGGCACTCGACCTCGCCGAGCTGCAGGTGATCCGAGATCACTTCGCCGAGGTCGGACGCCGGCCCACCGACGCCGAATTGGAGACGCTGGCCCAGACGTGGAGCGAGCACTGCGCCCACAAGAGCTTCCGGGCCGAGATCATCGCCACCGACATCGATGGTGCATCGCTCACCGTCGAACCGCTGCTCGGCCAACTGCGTCGCTCGACCACCGAGATCGATGCCCCGTTCGTCGTGTCGGCGTTCGACGGTAACGCCGGAATCGTCCAGTTCACGCCCGATCGCACCTATGCCTTGAAGTGCGAGACCCACAACCATCCGTCGGCGATCGAGCCGTTCGGTGGCGCCAACACCGGTGTCGGCGGGGTCATCCGCGACATCATCGGCGCCCACCACCGCGCGATCGCGTGTACCGACATCCTCTGCTTCGGCCCGCCCGACACGCCCGATGACCAGTTGCCGGACGGCGTGCTGCATCCCACTCGCGTGATCGACGGAGTCGTCGCCGGAGTGGCCGACTACGGGAACAAGATCGGTTTACCCACCGTCGCCGGCGGTGTTCTCTACGATCCGGCCTACGTCAGCAACCCGTTGGTCTTCGCCGGTTGCATCGGCGTTGCCCCGTCCGGTCGACCGCCGCTCACGGGTCCCCATCCCGGCGACCGGGTCGTCGTCTTCGGTGGTCGCACGGGTCGCGACGGCATCCGCGGCGCAACGTTCTCGTCGATGGAGATGGATGCCACCACCGGCGATGTCGCCGGTGCCAGCGTGCAGATCGGCGATCCGATCACCGAGAAGCTCGTCAGCGATCTGCTCGTCGACGGCTGGGATCTGTACACCGCGATCACCGACTGCGGTGCCGGTGGCCTGTCATCTGCGATCGGCGAGCTCGCCGACGGGGTCGGTGCCGATGTCGAGATGTCGTGCGTACCGCTCAAGTACGCCGGCCTCGCCCCGTGGGAGATCTGGCTCAGCGAGGCCCAGGAGCGAATGGTCGTCGCCGTGAATCCCGAACAGCTCGATGCGTTGATCGAACTCGCCGCCGTTCATGGCGTCGAGTTGAGCGATCTCGGCTCGTTCACCGGCGACGGCCGACTCACGGTGCGTTACGAGGGCGAGCCGATCATCGAACTCGACACCGCGTTCTTGCACGATGGGCGACCCCGTCGCCGACTCGAAGCGACCATGCCGCAGCCGTTCCGAACCCGCGTCGCTCTGACGTGTGCAGATCCGTCGAGCGCACTGCTCGATCTGCTCGCCCACCCGAACATCGCCAGCAAGGCCGACATCATCCATCGCTACGACCACGAGATCCTCGGCTCGACGGTCATCCGGCCGCTGACCGGTGTCGAGCACGATGCCCACGCCGACGGCGTCGTCATCGTGGCCCCGACTGACCACTTCGGGATCTCGATCGGCATCGGCGTCAACCCGTGGTACGGCCTGCTCGACCCCGAGCGGATGGCGTGGGCGGTCGTCGACGAAGCGATCCGCAACGTCGTCGTCGCCGGTGGTCGCCCGACAGCGGTTGCCTTGATGGACAACTTCTCGTGGGGGAATCCCACCCACGCAACGACGTTCGGCCAACTGGTCGCCGCCGTGCAGGGCTGCTGCGACGCCGCCCACTTGTACAAGGCACCGTTCGTGTCGGGCAAGGATTCGCTCAACAACGAATACCTCACGGCCGACGGCACCCGCCACGCAATCCCGCCGACGCTGGTCATCACCGCCGTTGCGCCGATCGACGACGTCGAACATGTGGTCACACCAGACCTCAAACAGGCCGGCAACGTGATTGTCGTGCTCGGCCGCACGGTCGCCGAATTCGGCGGCAGCCACCTTGCCAAGGTGCTCGGCGACGACACGCCGAGCGCGGTGCCCGCCCCCGATGCCGGAGCGGCAAATCGTTACTGGGCAGTCCACGAAGCAATCGAGCACGGTTTGATCGCCGCCGCTCACGACTGCAGCGAGGGCGGCCTCGCTGTCGCCGTCGCGGAGATGGCCATCGGCGGTCGGCTCGGGCTCGAACTCGACATTTCGTTGGTCGACGACGACAGCATCACTGCCCTGTTCAGTGAGTCTGTCGGCCGGATCGTGTGCGAGGTCCGGCCCGATCATCTCGCCGAGTTCAAGCAGTTGTTCGGGCCCGACGGCGTCATCATCGGCCACGTCACCGACACGCTCCGACTGGTGATCGCCGGCGCCGGCTCGGCCGTGATCGACCTCGACGTCGACGAACTCGTTCGAGCTTTCAACACCCCGGCCGGGAAGGCACGGTCGTGAGCACACCTCGCGCACTTGTCGTTCGCGCTCCCGGAACCAACCGCGACGGCGACGTGGCGTTCGCTCTCGATCAAGCCGGCGCCCGGTCGCAACGGGCGTTGCTGGGCCAGGTGATCGAGAACCCGACGCTGCTCCACGAATCGCAGTTGCTGGTGATCCCCGGAGGATTCTCGTTCGCGGATGCACTCGGTGCCGGTCGGCTGTTCGCGCTCGAACTCGTCACCCGCCTGGGCGATGAGCTGCGGGCATTTGTCGCTGCCGGCAAGCCCGTGCTCGGAATCTGCAACGGGTTCCAAGTGCTCGTCCGCACCGGTCTGCTGCCGGGCGGTGACTCCGGGGCCTCCGTCGCGCTCGGCCACAATCAGAACGCCGCCGGCGAACGGGTCCCGTTCGTGTGCGACTGGGTCACGCTCGAACCGCTTTCCACGCGCAGCATCTGGACTGCCCCATTGACCGAGATCGGCGACTGGATCGAATGCCCGATCGCTCACGGCGAAGGGCGCTTCGTTTGTTCCGACGACACGCTCGCCGCACTGACCGCCAACGACCAGATCGCGTTCCGATACACCAGTCCGAATCCCAACGGATCGGTCGCCGATGTCGCCGGGATCTGCGACGACACCGGCCTCGTGCTGGGGATGATGCCTCATCCCGAGAATCATGTCGTCGCCCGCCAACATCCCCAATACGTCCGTGGCCACCGCTTCGGTCTCGCCAATGCCCTGTTCACCGCAGGCGTCACCCACGCCGCAGCACTGTAGAAGAAAGAGAACGCCATGACCGTTTCGACGCTTCCTGCCCCATTCACCGATCTGGTCCTCGATCTACCTGACCGTCGTGTCGGCAAGGTTCGGGTGTCCTACGAGCTGCCCGACGCAGAGCGGCTGTTCGTCACCACCGACCGGTTGTCGGCATTCGACCGGATCGTCGCTGCGGTGCCGTTCAAGGGCCAGGTGCTGAACGAGCTCGCTGCGTGGTGGTTCGCCAATACGGCCGACATCGTCGCCAACCACGTGCGCGGCGTTCCCGACCCGAACGTCACGATCGGCGTCTCGGCCCAGCCGCTGCCGGTCGAGGTGATCGTCCGTGGCCACATCACCGGCGTGACATCGACCTCGCTGTGGAAGCGCTACGCCGATGGCGAGCGCACCATCTACGGCTACGACCTGCCCGACGGTCTGCAGCAGCACCAGCAGCTCGACGTCGCAATCATCACCCCGACCACCAAGGCCGAAGGCGGCGCCCACGACGAAGCACTGACGTGTGCCGAAGTCAGCGACAGCGGACTCGTCGATGCGGACCTCTGGGCTCGAGTGCAAGATGTCGCCCTCCGGTTGTTCGCCCGAGGTCAAGAGATCGCGGCCAACGCCGGCTTGATCCTGGCCGACACCAAATACGAGTTCGGTCTCGACCCTGCCGGCGAACTGATCATCATCGACGAGATGCATACCCCCGACTCGAGCCGGTTCTGGGTGGCCAACACCTACGAGGAGCGGATCGCCAACGACCAGGATCCGGAGAGCCTCGACAAGGAGCCGATCCGACGGGCCCTGCTCGAAGCCGGGTACAGGGGCGACGGCGACACGCCCGACCTCGGGCCGGCCGTGGTCGCCGACACGTCGGCTCGATACATCAATGCGTTCGAGCGGCTCACCTGTCGGACCTTCGTCCCGGGTGTCTACCCGGTCGAGCCCCGCCTCGTCGAGGCGTTGCGCCGAGCAGGTGTTCTGTGAGCGACACCACGAACAGCAACACGCCACTCGTTGTCATTCTGATGGGCTCCGCTGCCGACCGCGAGCACTGCGCCAAGATCGCTGCTGTGCTGACCAAGCTCGAGGTCGACCACGTGCAGCGGATCGGCTCGGCCCACAAGACTCCCGAACACGTGCTCCAGATCATCGAGCACTACGAATCCGGCGACCGTCCCGTCATCTGGGTCACCATCGCCGGGCGCAGCAATGCGTTGTCGGCGTTCGTCGATGCCAAGGTCGCCTCGCCCGTCATCTCGTGCCCGCCGTTGAGCATGCCCGAAGACGTGTGGTCGAGCCTGCGGATGCCGAGCGACGTCGCCCCGCTGGTCGTGCTCGACCCGGCCAACGCTGGTCTCGCGGCTGCCAAGATCGCAGCCCTGCACGATCCTGCGCTTCGTGAGCGAGTCGTTGCCCACAAGGCTCGTGAAGCCAGCAAGGTCACCGCTGCCGACATCGAGATCCACTCATGATCGACGATGAACCGACACCGGTGTCGATCAGCGGTCTCACCGTCAGCAGCGTGGGCAGCGACACAAGCGACACAAGCGACGGCATGATCGACGATTCACCCCACGAAGAATGCGGTGTGCTCGGCATCTCCACCCCCCATGGTGACGGTGTCGCCCAGATGGCATTCTTCGGACTGTTCGCACTGCAGCACCGCGGTCAAGAGGCAGCCGGCATCGCCGTCAGCGATGGTGTTCGCGCTCGGACGCACAAGGATGCCGGACTGGTCAGCACGGTCTTCACCCCGGAGGTGCTCGCCCCGCTCACCGGCTATCACGCGATCGGTCACACCCGCTACAGCACCACGGGCGGCTCGACGCTGAAGAACATCCAACCGTTCCTGGTCGAGACCATGCACGGCACGCTGGCCGTGGCCCACAACGGCAACCTCGTCAACGCGACGGCGCTGCGCGACGAACTGCTCGGGCGTGGCTTCGGCCTCAGTGCGACCAGCGACACCGAGGTCCTGACGCTGATGCTCGCCGCCGCCGGCGGCCGCTCGTGGGAGGAGCGCATCGAGCGGACGATGCCGGCCTGGAAGGGCGCCTACTCGATGGTGATTCTCGCCAACGACCGGGTCCTCGCCGTTCGCGATCCGTGGGGTTTCCGACCGCTGTCGGTCGGCCGCCTGCCGCGTGGCGGTTGGGCTGTTGCCTCCGAGACCTGCGCGCTCGAGACGCTCGGCTGTGTCGACATCAGCGAGGTCCAGCCGGGTGAGATCGTGACGTTGATGGGTGCCGAGATCCACCGTCGTCGGGCGATGGCACCCACCCAGCAAGCCGCCCACTGCTCGTTCGAGTTCGTCTACTTCAGCCGCCCCGACAGTGAGTGGGACGGCCGCAACGTGCACCACGTCCGCCAACGGCTCGGCGAACAACTTGCCGAAGAATGGCCCGCGGACGCCGACGTCGTGGTGCCGGTTCCGGACTCGTCGATCCCCGCCGCGATCGGCTATTCCCGCCGCAGCGGGTTGCCGTACAACGACGGACTGATCAAGAACCGCTACATCGGACGCACGTTCATCGAACCGACTCAGGCAATGCGTGAGCGGGGTGTCGCGCTCAAGTTCAACGCGCTCGGCGCCAACCTGGCCGGCAAACGCGTCGTCCTGATCGACGACTCGCTCGTTCGTGGCACCACTGCTGGCCCGCTCGTCGCACTCATTCGTAACGCCGGAGCGACGGAAGTGCACATGCGGATCACTTGTCCGCCGATCACCCATCCCTGCCACTTCGGGGTCGACATGGGTCACGACAACGAGTTGATCGCCGCTCATCTATCGGTCGAAGAGATCCGCCAGAAGATCGGCGCCGACAGCCTTGCGTTCTTGTCGCTCGACCGGATGATGCAGGCGATCGATCGCGAGTCGGGCTACTGCAACGCGTGCTTCACTGGCCTGTATCCGATCGAAGTGACCGATGCCCAGAGCAAACTCAACTTCGAGGGCGTGCTCGCGTGACCGACTCGACCGGAGATCTGCAGACACGGGTCGGCGCGTTCGTCGAGGAGTCGGTTGATGTGCTGGTCGTCGGTGGCGGCGCTCGCGAACATGCGATTGCCTGGTCGGTGCACCGCTCCCCACGTTGTGGTCAGCTGTTCGTCGCCCCTGGCAATACAGCCACCCCGGGCGAGCGGGTCACGATCGCAGCCGACGACGTTGCTGCGCTCACGGAGTTCGCGGTCGACAACAAGATCGGCCTCGTCATCGTCGGGCCCGAGGTCGCGCTCGCAGCCGGGCTCGTCGATTCGTTGGCCGCCGTCGGCATCGCTACCTTCGGCCCCACCCAGGCTGCCGCACGTTTGGAGTGGGACAAGGCGTTCACACGCGACGTCGCGGCCAGCTTGCATCTGGCGTCGCCCGCCTACGCCAGTTTCGAGCCAGGTCGGGCCGACGAAGCAATCGCATGGTGGAAGCAACTCGGCCGCGAGATCGTCGTCAAGCAGGTCGGCCTCGCGAGTGGGAAAGGCGTCGCCGTACCGATCGACGACGACACGTGTGAAGCAGCGATCCGCTCGTTCTTCAACTCCGGCGGTGTCGTGCTCGAAGAGCGGCTGCAGGGACCGGAGTGTTCGCTGCTGGCATTCTGCGACGGCAAGACCGCCCGTCCGCTGCCGTTCGCTCAGGACCACAAGCGACTCGGCGAAGGTGACACCGGACCCAACACCGGCGGGATGGGCGCCTACGCACCGGCACCGGTTCCGTACGACGTCGACGCGCTGACCCAGCAATTCATCCAGCCGGTCGTCGACTACATGGCATTGCAGGGCACTCCGTTCGTCGGCATGCTCTACGCCGGGCTGATGCTCACCACCGAGGGCCCCAAGCTGCTCGAGTTCAACTGCCGATTCGGCGACCCCGAAGCGCAGGTGCTGCTGCCCTTGCTGCAGACCGATCTGATCACCATCGCTCTCGCCTGCTGCGCTGGCACGCTCTCGACCAGTCCCCTGACGGTGCGTTCCGGCGCAGCCTTCGGCGTCGTTGTCGCAGCCCCGAACTACCCGGCGCCTGGACCAGGTCTGTACGACGACGACGGGCTGTCCGTTCAATGGGCGACGGTCGAACCGAAGTTGACGTTCCGCGGCATCAACGGCGGACGCGAGTTCACCGCTGTCGGAGTGGGCGAATCACTCGCCGATGCCCGTTCGATCGCTTACGACGTGGTCGCCGCGTTTGCCCCGCCGACGAGCCGTTTCCGACGCGACATCGGCTGGCGCGCAAACGGTGCATCGCTGTACTCGTACGCCGCAGCCGGCGTCGACATCGACGAGGGAACTCGAGCGGTCGAGCAGCTCAAGGACAGTGTCGAGAAGACCCACACCTCGTCGGTGCTCGGTGGCATCGGCGCGTTTGGTGGCACATTCGACCTCAGCGAGATCATGACGATGGACAAGCCGGTGCTGGTCGCTTCGACCGATGGTGTCGGCACCAAGGTCGAACTCGCCGCTCGCGCCGGCCGCTACGACGTCCCCGGTCAGGACATCGTCAACCACTGCATCAACGATGTGCTCGTCCAGGGTGCCAAGCCGCTGTTCTTCCTCGACTATTTCGCCTCGTCGGCGATCAACGCCGAGCAGGTCGCGGCGGTTGTCAACGGCATGTCGATCGCCTGCGCAGCATCAGGGTGCGTTCTGCTCGGCGGCGAAACCGCCGAGATGCCCGGCGTGTACATGCCGGGAGCCTTCGATGTCGCCGGCACGTTGGTCGGCGTGGTCGAGAAGGATCGACTCTTGCCGCTCGGCACCATCGCTCCCGGTGACATGCTCGTCGGGCTGCTCTCGAACGGGCCGCACACCAACGGCTACTCGTTGCTGCGCAAGCTGTTCGACTGGCTGCCGCTCGACGCCCAACCGGCACCCCTCGATCGGCCGATCGGCGACGCATTGCTGATGCCGCACCGCAGCTACCTCAACGTGCTTTCCCGTCCGCTCGCCGATCACGGCCTGATCAAGGGACTCGCCCACATCACGGGTGGCGGCCTGATCGACAATGTGCCGCGGATCCTGCCGGTCGATTGCGATGCCGCGATCGATCTCGGGTCATGGCCGATGCCGCCGCTGTTCCAATTGATCGAGCAGGTCGCCACCGGCCTGGCACAGGACGAGTTGTACCGCACCGTCAACATGGGAATCGGGATGGTCGTCGTCGTCGACGCCGGTCGAGTCGAGGAACTGCGCACGGCGATCAACGAGCCAACGTGGGTCATCGGCGAGATCGTGGCCGGCGACAAGCGAGTGCAACTGCGGTGACCTCGGTGGCTGCGGCTCGACGGGGCCGGGTCGTGGTCCTTGCCAGCGGTGGCGGAACCAACTTCCAGGCGCTCGTCGATGCAACGACCTCCAAATCGCTCGACGCAGACATCGTCGCCCTCGTCACCGACCAACCGCTGGCGCTCGTCATCCACCGCGCCGTCGCCGCTGGGATCGAACCAGCGATGGTAGAACGCGCCGGTGGCGAAACCCGTGGCGACTACGACGCCCGCCTGGCCGAGATCGTCGGCAGCTTCGAACCTGACGTCGTCGTCCTCGCCGGGTGGATGCGGTTGCTGACCATGGCCTTCCTCGGTCAGTTTCCGGATCGGGTGATCAACCTCCACCCCGCCCTTCCCGGCGAGTTCCCCGGCATCAACGCGATCGAGCGAGCGCTCGAAGCTGCCCAACGGCTCGGCCTGCGCCGCACCGGGGTGATGGTCCACTTCGTCCCCGACGAGGGCACCGATGACGGCCCACTGGTCGCCAGCGTCGAAGTCGAGATCCGCACCGACGACACGCTCGACACACTCGCCTCGCGAGTCCACGCCGCCGAACACACACTGCTGGTCCAAGCTGTGGCCGCCGTGTTGGCCGCGCGCCGGCCCTCACCCAGCGTGTCGTAGCCGGCGCCGATGCCGGCGCCGATGCCGAGCGTGGCGTCTATGTGCCACGGGGAGCGATCTCGGTGCCGTCGGGTCGGTGGTGATGCCAGCCGTATCGGTCGTGGTTGACGGTGAAGCCGAGGTCGTATTTGTCTCGGTTGTGGAGCGGGCACAACGGCCCTCCGTTCAACGCTGTCGTACATCCGCCGCAGGCGTGGGATTCGACGTGGTCGACCTGGATCGACGGGCCGCTGTTGCCGCAACCGTGGCGACTGCAGTGGTGCCGGCCGAGGAGCAGAATCATCTCGCGGATCTTGCCGGTGAACAGGCGCCGTCTGCTGCCGGCGTGGAGGTAACGGCCGTCCTCGGTGACGACCACGCTGCGTACCTTGCCGAGCAGCGCAGCGATGACCATCTCGGCTCGATCGACGTGAGCGCCGTGTTCGGTCTCACAGAATCCTTCTTCACCGAACGGCTGCCACTCGGCCTCGAACCTGGCCCCGGCCCCGGAATCTGCCCCGGACTCCGAGCCATCGCTGGTTTCGGAATCCGACGCTGCTGCCCACGGATCGGAAGCGGTGCAACCCTGTCCGAAGTAGTCACGGACGGCAGCTGCGAAGACGGCTTCGGTGGTGAAGATGTTGACGGTCGGGTCCGAGACCCCGGCGACACCGGTGCCGGCAGCTTTGCGGAAGATCTCCTGGAGGGCGTCGTAGCAGCGTTGCCCATGTGTGCGCCGCAACGGATGGATTTCTGCGTCGACCCCGTGACGCAGGCGGCGCTCCTCGCAGTCTTTGAGGAACTCGGACTCGACATGGGCTTTCAAGATGTCGATCATCTCCTCGGTCGACGCAGCATCGCCTTCGGCGTGGATGACACCTTCGTGACCGACTGTCCCAAACCGAACATGCCGTCTCTGTCGGGAGGCCTCGTGATCGCGATGGTTCCCATCCGGATCGACGTGTGCTTTCCAGCGGTCGAGCACCTGATGGAAATCGGAGAACGTCAACTGCTTGGCCGGCCCGACCAACCGATAACCGCGTGCGCGGAGCTCGGCGCGACAACGATCGTTTCCGTACAACTTTCGGAGTTCGTCGACCTGATCGCAACCAACCGATCCTGCCCTGAGCGCGCTCGCCAACTGCGGTACATCCGCCAACAACTCGGCCGTCTTGACAATGTTCGCTGCCGTTGTCGGGGACGAGTTCAGTACCGCTTCGACCCACGACTTCGCCGAACAATGGGCGTCATCGGAGAACGCTCCTGACACGGCAACGGATTGGATCATCTCGGCCTGGACAACCGTCAACTCGCGGATCAGCTTCGCAACGCCCAACAACTCTGCATCACGCTCGCCACCTCTCAACAATGCAAACGCCCCCATATCGAAGACAGGCGCCCAAGACCCTGGCGGATCGAGTGGGGCCGCATCGGGTTTGGACGGTCGGATCAGCTCGTCGACAGACACAGCACATTCCCCTTCACTTCAGACACTCACGGGCGGACTGGAAGACGGCTCCCGAACCAGACCGAAAGGGCTGTCACAGGTTTCGTCGAAGATGATCGGGGAAGATCAACGACTCAAACTCTTTCGTACATCTGTTCGCTCTCACAACGTACGTTCGGGAATTGTTCGATCAATCAGCCGGTGACCACGATCGTGCCTCGGGCGACAAGTTCGTTGTTTGCCGCCGTGACGTACGACATCGGCTCACGATCTGTCACAGTGGCGTGATGGCCTCCTGGTTTCGTTCGTTGTGGAGCGGAGGCACACGACCAAGCGACCCAAGCGGCACGAACACTCGGCCCGCCCCGGCCAAACGACCAGCGGGGCCGACCTCTGCGCATCTGTGGTTCGGCGACGTTCCGCCCGGGCCATGGCGATCGGTCTCGGCGACGCTTGAGGTCCTCACCGAGCCGACCTCTGAGCACCTGTATTTCTGGGCACTCCAGGCATCGTTCACCGACCGCTCCAACACCACATTCGGGGCAGCTCACACCGGACTCCAGTGGAACCCACGTCACCCCGGCAACCGGGCGGTCAACTGGGGCGGCTATCGCGCTGCAGCCGATGTTCGCAGCGTGCTCGACGGTTCCCGGTCCTTGCTCCCGGGCATCGCCGGCGACGAGAACACGCGCAACTACCCCTGGCGCGCAGGAACCGGCTACCGGTTCACGATCGATCGCAGCGAACTGGGCTGGCGTTCCAGGGTGACCGATACGACCACCGGCGAACCAACAATGATCCGGGATCTCTTCGCCCCCGGTGACCAACTGGCGGGTTTCGTCGTGTGGATGGAAATTTTCGCTCCGTGTGATGCGCCGCCGACCGTGGCTCGTTGGAGCGACCTCGAACTGACCGATGCCGACCGCGGCGCTCACCACCGGATCGGTTCGGTGCGCACGAGCTTCCCCGATGCGCCCGGCAACTGCACGAACAACGATTCACGGCGTGATCCCGACCGCCCGGACGGCTGGCTGCAACTCACCAACGATCGCCGAACCACGAACACTGCGACGGCCATCACGATCGGCTGAGTCGATGTCGGCGACCAGATCTTCAGCCGAGCGATCGGGCAGCGGCGGCCAGTTCGGCGAGTTTGTTGGTGACGTTCCAGTTGCGGGCGGTGCTGTCGACCCCGAGTTTCTTCCACACCGCTGTCGTCAGCTTGCTCGTCCCGGCGCCGTTGGCAAAGCGGATGTATGCATGGGCGCCGACGATCTGAACCTCGTCGGGCGTCTTGGCGACAGCGGCCATGAACGTCGCCGTGGCTGCTGCAGTTGGCTCGCCCGAGAGGTAGTTCACGTACAGCTTCGACGCGTCCTGCTCGGACGGCAGGAACGGATTGCCGGCGCACACGCCGGCGATTTGCTCGGCAGTCCGGATGACGACGATCACGTCCTTGTCGAATTCGTCGCGGATGACCGTCCGGACGTGATCCCGAGCGGCGGTCGGGATCAGTGATGACGCGAAGAGCACGTTGCCGGACTGGATGTAGGTGGTGACGTCCTCGTTGCCGGCGCGGACAAAGGCAGCGCGGAGGTGATCCATCTTGATCTGGTTCGATCCGACGTTGACGGCACGCAACAGGGCCACGTACGAGTGCATCACGTCACGGTAATCGCCGCGGCGATCAACGGTCCGCGGCGATCAACGGTCCGCAGCGATCGATGGTCAGCAGCAACCAGCAGCAGCGATCAGCGCGGCAGGGCGAGGATCATCAACGTCGACCACACGATGTGGGTGGTGATCGGTGCCGTACGGCCACCGGTGTAGACGCGCTCGGCGGTCCAGACCACACCCATCACGAGCGCAGCCAGCGTCAGCGCCGTGTTGCCTGCCACAGCGGTGACGGCCACATAGATGACGACGGACAGCACAGCAGCGCGGCGGCCACCGATCGCCTCGACCAGGACTCCGCGGAAGAACAGTTCTTCCGCGACGCCGTTGATCAGCGCCAGCGCAAGCACTGCGATCACCGAACCGGTGTCGGCCTTGCTCAGCAGATTCTCGATCGGGCCCGCGAGGACACTGATCTTGCGTCCGATCTCGGCGGCGACCACGAAGACCCCGAAGGCCACGACGCCCGCGACGATGCCGAGTGCGACGTCGAAGCGGCGGCCCGACCACGACGGTCGATGGACGTCACCGAGCACGATGGCTGCCACCACCCATACGGCAGCGAGCGCGTATCCGGCGATGTAGAACCCGAGGCCGCCACGCGGCAGTCGTAGTGTTGCGCCGACCAGCGCCGCACCAGCAACGACGGCAACAGTGGCGACGATTCGGCGACGGTATTGGTCCGGCGGAACAGGACGGTCGGCGAGACTCCAGCCTCGGGTGACGGGAAGGTCCGTCGACGAATCAACTCGAGATGGCGGCTGGCTCATCGGTTGCATTCTCTCGGCGTTTCCGGTCGGCGCGCGCCTCGAGAGCGATGCGCGCTGCATCACGGAACGACATCGGTTGGTGGCCGGTGAGATCCTCGATCCGACGATCGGTGACCACCACCTCGTTCGTCATCGAATCCACGAGCGAGCGAGCTGTTTTCAGGTCGACATCGGTGATCACACGGAGCCAATGTGACGACAGCGCCGGGGTCAGGATCGGGACGGGGAGGATGTGGAGCTTGCGGCCCATCAGCTTGGCGGCACCTTGCAGCATCTGCTTGTACGTCATCGACTCCGGTGCGCCGACTTCGTAGTATCCGCCGGGCTCGAGGTCGAGCGCACGGACCAGATATTCGACGATGTCGTCCAACGCGATTGGTTGGGTCTTGGTCTGCACCCAGCGGGGGGTGATCATCAGAGGCAGCCGCTCGATCAGTTGGCAGAGGATCTCCCAACTGACGCTCCCATCGCCGACGACGATGCCTGCCCGAAGCGAAACGGTTGGCACCCTCGCCGTGAGGATCTCCTCGACCTCGCGTCGACTTCGGAGGTGGGCGGACAGATCGTCGTCATCGTTGCCGAGCCCGCCGAGGTAGACGATGCGATCCACCCCTGAGCGCGCCGCTTGATCAGCGAAGTTGATCGCGCCGACACGATCCCGTTCGACGAAGTCGTCTTTGTCGAGCGTGTGAACGAGGTAGTAGGCCGCGTCGATGTCAGCCATCGCGGCAACCAGCGATTCCGGATCGCCGACATCGCCCTCGACGTCGACTGCGCCGTCCGCTCGATATCCCGGATGCCGGGTCATCACCCGCACCCGGTGTCCTCGTCGGAGCAACGCAGGAACCAGATGGCGACCGACAAACCCGGTGCCACCGGCGACAAGGATGTTCATGGCCGTGCAGTACCCCAGCTCTCACATCCTGAGACTCGCCTCGTTGTGACACGCGACGCCAAATCGATCGCGCCCGCGAGTCGCCCACGGACAGCAGCAATCAGCGCTCACACACGAACGTGACACCGCGGAAACACAACAGCGACCCTCGCGATACACGTTGTCTTTATGGTCGGACCCGTCATGGCACTTCCGGAGATCGTCGTGGTCCACGCCCGTCGTGGCGATACCAGCATTGTCGCGTCGCGGCTCGAAACAGCACCGTTCAACGTGTCGTTCGTGCCGATCAGTCGGGCGATGATCGACCTCGTCCGGTGCAGCCGTCCCGACGTGGTCGTGATCGATCACGTCGATGGCGCGTTCGATCTCGTCCGGGTCTGTCGCGACCTCGGCTCGTCGATCGACAGTTGGATCATCGTTCTGTCCGGCGAGCCCGGCGACCCCGACGATCGATCGGTCAGGCTGCTCGAAGCCGGCGCCGACGTCACGCTCGATCGTGACGCTTCACCGGAACTGTTGCGCGCCTACGTTCGAGTCGGGTTGCGCGACCGACCGACCGCGCAGCGCGCCGCCGATCAGATCCATGTCGGCGACGTCATCGTCGATCTCGATGCACACATGGTCCTTGTCGGCGGCGAAGCGGTGCAATGCCCGCCGCGCCAATTCCAGTTGTTGGCAGAGCTTGCACGTCATCCCAACGTCGCGATCGCCCACGAACAGCTGATGACGATCGTGTGGGGTCAACAACCCTCGGTGGTGGATCCTCGCCGGTTGCGTATGGCGGTTGGATTGTTGCGCAGTCTGCTCGGCAGCGGCCCTTCCCGCCCGCGGATCGAGACCGTGCCACACGTCGGCTATCGGCTGACGGTCAATCCGACGCGAGCGACGGAACCCGACGGTCCTCGCTCGCCTTCAGCGTCTGCAATGCAACGAACCCCAACGCCGACAGTCCAGCGGCCGTGATGAACGCACCGCGGTATGACGACAGGCTCACGACGAGTCCCAACAATGGAGCGCCGACCCCACCGGACAAGTCGAAGAAGACCGAGAACGTCCCGACCGCATGGCTGCGTTCTTCGTCCGGGGCGTCGTTGATGACCGCCGAGAACAGAGCCGGGAACAACAGCGACTGACCAATGCTGAGTGCCAGGGCGGCGACGTAGATGCCGATCTTGTCGGTCCACACCGCGAACGTCAGACCCGCAGCCGTTGCCGTGCCGAGCGCCACCACCGATGCGATCCGCCAACCGAGCTGGTCGGGCAGCCGGGCGCCGAAGACTCGGATCAGCAGCACGCCACCCGCGTACACGGCAAAAATCGGTCCGACCGAGTCGATGCCGATCTTCTCCCCGTAGAGGGCGAGGAACGCCGAGAACGCCGTGAACGGCATCAGACCGAGGAACAACACGACGCCCGGCTTGAGCGCAGCCCGGTTGAGAATGGTTTCGGGTCGGTGATTCGAGGTGACCCCGATCGGAGTCCGCAATCCGAACAGCGCCGCTGCGAACGCAAGGCTACCGGCGACGATCCAGGTGGTCTTGTATCCATGGGCATCAGCCACGTACTCGCCGAGCGGGGGGCCGAGGGCGAGGCCCGCATAGAGCGCAACCGAGAAGTACGACGCAGCCTCGCCGCGACGATGCGCTGGCGCGAGATCTTGGACCGCAGTCGCCGCACCGACGAACACGGCTGCCTCGCCGATGCCGCTGATGATTCGCAGGCCGATCAGCAACGCCAGGTTGTCGGCGAGGTCGTAGGCGGCGACCGAGAACGCAACGATCAGGCAACCGCCCACCACCAGGATCCGCCGCCCCTTGCGATCGCCGAGCTGACCGGCCCATGGTCGTAAGACGGCCGCTGCGACCGAGAAGATGCCCACCGACAGACCGACCGAGAAGCCATTGCCGCCGAGGTCGTCCTTGATGTACTTGGGCAGTGTGGTCAGCAACGTGCCGAGCCCGGTGAAATAGCACAGCGTGCACAGCGTGATCAGAACGAACGGGAACGTGATCAGCCGGTCCGTCGCGGCTGAGGTGCCGGGTTGGGGATCGGTCGGCAGCTCCACGGGCGGATCACCCTAACCCTCTCCGAGCTCGGCAACGCTCGGCCGGCGAGGTCCATCGGGATCGACGGCGTGGCCTGGGTCACGTTGATCGAGCGAGTCATCTAGTGTTGACCCATGAGGCGCACCCGGATCCTTCTCCTTCTGTCCGCTGTCGGGGGTCTGTCACTCGCTGCCTGCAGCAGCGACAGCCCATCAGCCACAACCGGCAGTTCGGCCGACAGCACCGCAGCGAGCGTCACCACTGCGGCGGCCGTTACGACGACATCGGCACCGGCAGCGACCGCCGAATCGACATCGACGACGAGTGCGGCGACATCCACCACGGTGGCCGGCTCGCGGAGCGTCACCGATCCGGCCGACAACGTCAAGCTCGGCGACACCGGCGAGGGTGTCAAAATCATCCAGTACACGCTGGTGGCCAACGGCTCCAAGATCGGTGTCGACGGCAACTTCGGACCGGTCACCGACGCTGCCGTCCGCGACTTCCAGAAGTCCAAGGGGCTCACCGTCGACGGCGTTGTCGGACCCAAGACCTGGGCGGCAATGCAACAAGGTGCTGGGGTGACGACCACCACAGTGGCCGGCGGCACGGCGACCACCGCTGCGGCGACCACGACCACCTGATCCTCGCGACCAGACGCGTCCACCGGACCCCTGGTCCCGGCACCAGATCGAGCGATGAGTCGGCGGGCACGGCCGCGCCCACGCTATGGTAGAACGAGTGTTCGATCCCCTGGATCGACGGGTGTCGTCGGACAAGATGGTCTGTCGCAGTTTCCATCTGGACCTGCCCGACGATCTTGCTCTGCGTCCCGAATCTCACCGCCTTTTCGCCCGTCGATATCACTTCGAGGAACCATGTCATCCGATTACACGGCTGCCCAGATCCAGACTCTCACCGGTCTCGGTCACGTGCGCCTTCGCCCCGAGATGTATCTCGGTGCCACCGATATCGCTGCGCTCCACCACCTGATCTGGGAGATCGTCGACAACTCGGTCGACGAAGTGATGGCCGGCCACGGCGACCGCGTGATCGTCACGATCAACACCGACGGATCCGTCTCGATCCAGGACTTCGGACGGGGCATCCCCGTCGACGCGATGAAGGACGGCCCCCACAAAGGCCGCTCTGCGCTCGATGTCGTGCTCACCGAGACCAATGCCGGCGGCAAATTCGGCGATGGCGGCTACAAGGTGTCGGGCGGACTCCACGGCGTCGGCGCGTCTGTGGTCACTGCGATGTCGTCGCGGGTCGACGCCGAAGTGTGGCGTGACGGTGATCGCTACACCCAGACCTACCGCACCAAGACCTCGGCCAAGGGTGTGCAACTCGGTGTGCCCGACGGTCCGGTCAAGGTCGTCGGCAAAGCACCCAAGGGTGGCACCAGCAAGTCCCAGACCGGCACGATCATCACGTTCTGGCCCGACGGATCGCTGTTCCACGACGAGCACGGCGCACCGCTCGAGAGCGTCCGCTGGAGCACTCGCATCATCGCCGACCGGTTCCGCCACAAGAGCTTCATCCATCCCGGCGTGTCGTTCGTGCTGCGCGACAAGCGTCAGGGCAAGGACCACGAACAGGTCTGGTTCTCGTCCGGCGGCGTCGCCGACCTCGTCACCGAGCTCGTCACCGATCGGGCCACGATCTCGCCGGTGCTGTCGTTCCACGGCGAGCGCGAGGGCACCACGGTGGCGATGTCGATCGTGTGGGCCGACGGTGATCGCGACACCTGCTTCGGCTACGCCAACGGCGTTGCCAACCCCGACGGCGGAACCCACCTCGACGGCACCCGTCGGGCCGTCACCGAGGCCGTCCAGAAGTACATCGCCGATCGTGGTCTGCTGAAGGACAAGGAGTCCGCGCCCACCACGCGAGACATTTTCGAAGGTGCCGTGGCGGTCATCTCGATCATGACCCCGTCGCCGCAGTTCGCCGGCAACTCGAAGTCGAAACTGATGACCACCGAGGTCGCCGCCCATGTGCGGGCGATCATCCTGCCGCAGTTGACGGCGTGGCTGGAAGAGAACCCGGTCCACGCCAAGCGGGTTGCCGATGCGGCGATCGCGACGATGCGGATCCGGACCAAATCCACCGCCGACAAAGACGCAGCCAAGGCACTGCTGGCCCGCGCCTCCAGCGCCCGGCCGAACGGGCTGCCGGCCAAGCTTCGCGACTGCACCCGCAAGGGGCCCAAGGGTCGCCCGACCGAATTGTTGATCGTCGAGGGCGACTCCGCCGGCGGCACGACACTCGATGCCCGCGACCCGGCGATCCAGGCAGTGCTGCCGATCAAGGGCAAGCCGGCCAACAGCATCCGGACCACGCTCGACAAGTTGGTCAAGGACGGTTCGATCGCCGATCTCGTGCTGTCGATCGGGGCGGGTATCGGCAACGACTTCGACATCGACAAGATGCGTTACGACCGAATCCTGGCGGTGGCCGACGCGGATGTCGACGGCCAGCACATCCGCGGCCTGCTGACCATCTTCTTCCACCGCTGGATGCCGGGCGTGCTCGAGACGGGCCGGTTCTTCGTCGCCCAGCCACCGCTGTATTCCACGATGGTCCGGGGCGAGCGGATCTATATTGCCGATGACCGGGCCAAACACCTGTTCATGGAGAAGAACCCGAAGCACACCGCGTCGTTCGGCCGGCTGAAGGGTCTCGGCGAGATGGATGCCCACGAATTGAAGACCGCGATCGATCCCAGGGTTCGACGGGTCACCAAGATCATCGTCACCGATCCGGCCCGACTCGATTCGATGACCCGGCTGCTGTTCGGGCCCAAAGTCGAGCCACGTCTCGACTGGTTCCTCGCTCGGTCCGGACAAACGCTCGACATCGATGGCGTTGCCGTCGAGCTGGCTGCTGCACCGGTCGCCGAGGGTGAGGCTGAGCACGACGCCGAAGATCGCGAACCGGTCGCGATCGGGGGCGCGGCATGAGTCGCAAGTCCAAGGCCGGCGCGGCCGTCATCGACGACAGTGATTACGTCGAGCAGATCGAGGAGGCCGAGGCCGCCGACGCGCTCGAGATCGACCACTTCGATTACAGCGTCGAGGTGATCGAAGGGCGATCGATTCCGTCGTCGGCCGACGGACTCAAGACGGTGCACCGACGGATCCTGTGGGACATGCACGACCAGGGCTACGCCTCGACGCGTGGTTTCGTGAAGTCGGCCCGCCCGGTCGGCGACACGATGGCCCGGTTCCACCCGCATGGCGACACGTCGATCTACGACGCGCTGGCCCGGATGGCCCAGCCGTTCTCACTGCTCGCTCCCCTGCTCGATTTCCACGGCAACTACGGCTCTCCGGACTTCGGGCCGGCTGCCAGCCGCTACACCGAGACCCGACTCGG
>JBDSDH010000151.1:0-5762 GCA_039920665.1 Ilumatobacteraceae bacterium | reverse complement strand
ACACCGCGTACAGCGCCGCCAAGTTCGCAGTGAAGGGTTTCACCGAAGCTTTGATCGCCGACTTCCGGATCAATGCCCCGCATCTCAAAGCCTCAGTGGTGATGCCCGGCCACGTCGGCACCTCGATCGTGCTCAATTCGTCCGCGATCCTCGGCCGCGATCCGAAGGAGATGACCGAAGAGCAGTTGCTGCAGATCCGCGACCGGTTGGCACGATTTGGTCTTGACCTCTCGTTCGCCAGCGACGAGGATCTTCGCCAAGGGATGCAGGCCAGGGCCGAAGCGTTCCGAGACAACGCTCCCCTGTCGGCCGCCGGTGCGGCAACCATCATCCTCGACGGCGTACGCAGCGGTGAGTGGCGAATTCTCGTCGGCGAGGACGCGGTCGCCCTCGACGAACTGGTCCGCGAATTCGCCCACGAGGCCTACGAGCCGTCCTTCATGGACAAAGTTCGCGAGCGCGGCTTCTTCAACTTCACCAGCTGACCTCGCGTCGCACTCACCGTAGAGTTGGGCCATGAGCTCCGCGAAGATCGGCACAACCACCATCGAGTACGAAGTCATCGGCGAGGGTCAACCGTTGATGCTGGTGATGGGTCTGAGCTGTCAATTGATCCACTGGCCCGACGAGTTCGTGCAGTTACTCGTCGACCGCGGGTTCCGGGTGATCCGGTTCGACAATCGCGACATCGGTCTCTCCACGAAGTTCGGTGGCCCACCCCCGACGATCGCACGAACGATCGGATCGCTGTTCTCGAAGCGTCTCGCTCGTTCGAGCTACAAGCTGGCCGACATGGCGAACGACGCCGCTGGGCTGCTCGATCATCTCGGCATCGACAAGGCCCACGTGGTCGGCGTGTCGATGGGCGGAATGATCGCTCAATCGATCGCGATCGGTCATCCGAACAAGGTCGCCAGCCTCACATCGATCATGTCCAACACCGGCGATCGCAAGAACGGTCGGATCTCGATCGGACTGATGAAGAAGATGCCGAAGTACCTCAAGAGCACCCCCGAGACCCGGTTCAGCAACGCGATCGCAGTCGACCGGTTGATCTCCGGTGCCGTGTTCGACGAGTCCGCCACGGGCGACATCATCCGCCGGGCGATTGCTCGTGATGCCGACGAACTGGGCACCGCCCGCCAGACCGCCGCCATCTCGGCCAGCCCGGATCGGACCGCCGGCCTCAACAAGGTGACCGCGCCGACGCTCGTGATCCACGGGCTGATGGACCCGCTCGTGCTGCCGAGCGGAGGAATGGCGACTGCCAGGGCAGTGCCCGGATCGCGCCTGCTGATGTTCCCCGACATGGGTCACGATCTGCCCGTGTCGCGCTGGCCCGAAATTGTTGATGCGATCAATGCCAACGCCGCTCGGGCGCCGATCAACCAGCCAGCGATCAACCAGCCAGCAGTTGGTGCATCAGCGAACTGACGCTCGCACGGACATCGCTCGCACGAGTTCTCGCTGGGCGCCGACCTCCGGACCGGCCATTGGTCGATGGAGGCTGATGATCGCAAGTGCATCGTCGACCTCGATGCCGAGCGTGACCATCACACAGGCTGCGAGCGTGCCGGTGCGCCCGAAACCTGCTGCGCAATGGATCAAGACGTGTTCGCCGTTGCCGAGTCTCGCCACAAGGTCATCGACAAGCGTGACCACCGACTCGATCGGCGGTGCGTGAAGGTCCGGGATCGGAAACCAGATCGCGCATCCGCCGACATTGATCACCAGCCAATCGAGATAGCTCGGGTAGCGGTCGGCCAACTCGTGACGTTCGACCAGGCAGACGACCGTCGTCGATCCAGTGGCAGCGATCACCCCGGCATGGTCGGGTCCGATCGCGTGTTTGCCACACAGCCACAATTGGCCCGCTACACCCACGAGTGGGACCCGGTCGACACCACCGTCGCGCTGTCGTCGCGGCGGCCAGGTGGTCATCGTCGTCACGTTAGACCACGGTCATGCATGACCCCGGAGTGCCGAAACGCGCCCGGTAGGGTGGCCCGATGGGGACCATGGATGTCGCGACCGTCCAGATCGCGATCACTGGCTCCGGGTTGTTCACGCCACCGGAGTCGATCAGCAACGCCGAACTCGTCGCATCGCTGTCGGCCGCGACGCGCTCGTGGAATGCCGATCACGCTGACGACATCGCTGCCGGGCAAGTCCTCGCTCGATCGATTCCTGACGAGGAGTTCATCCTCAAGGCGTCAGGTATTCGCTCTCGTCACGTGATGGACAAAGTGGGTGTTCTCGACCCGAACCGGATGCGGCCGAACCTTGCCTTGCGCAGCGAGGACGAACTCGGTATCCAAGCCGAAATGGCGATGCCCGCCGTGCTCGAAGCCCTGTCGAGAGCAGGCCGAACAGGCGCTGATGTGGATGCGATCATCGTCGGATGCTCCAATCTGCAGCGGGCCTATCCGGCGGTGGCGATCGAGATCCAGAACGAGCTCGGTGCCGGCGGATGGGCCTATGACATGAACGTCGCGTGCTCGTCGGCGACGTTCTCGATCCAGGCCGCCGCGGATGCGCTGCGCGCCGGCTCGGCCAATTGTGTCGTCGTCGTCAACCCCGAGATCACATCCGGGCACAACAATTTTGAACTCCGCGACTTCCACTTCATCTTCGGCGATGCAAGTACCGCGCTCGTGCTCGAACGAGCGCCGGACGCAATCGCCACCGATCAATGGGTCATCCAAGGCACCAAGCTCGCGACCCAGTTCTCGAACAACATCCGCAACGACGCCGGATTCCTCAATGCCTGCGAGATCGGCGAACGAGACCCGCACGAATTGCTGTTTCGCCAGCGCGGCCAGCAGGTGTTCCGAGAAGTGTGCCCGATGGTGTCGGCCCACATCAGCGCCCATCTCGCTTCGCTCGACATCGACACGGCGCACGTACGCCGATTCTGGCTCCACCAGGCGAACTTGAAGATGAACCAGTTGATCGCAAAGGGTGTGCTCGGACGGGTGCCCACCGACGACGAAGCGCCGGTGATCCTCGACGAATTCGCCAACACCAGTTCGGCCGGCAGCGTGATCGCATTCCACCTCCACCGTGACGATCTCACGGTCGGCGACGTGGGCGTGATCTGTTCGTTCGGCGCCGGATATTCAGTGGGGAGCGTCGTCGTCGCCAAGACCCGCTGACGGCACACCGCACCGGGTTGCGCTCCCGACGGTTATTCTCACGTCGATGGACACCGAACTCGACAATGCCCGCAAGGAACTCGATCAGGAGTTCGCCCAGGTCCGCAAGAACCTCGACAAGATCCGCGCCGACCTCGATGCTGTGTCGGCCGCTGGTCCGGAGGACGACATCTACGGCCTCCTCGACGAGTTGGAGGACACGGTGAAGAAGGCCCGCAAGGGCGGCTTGATCGGGTCGGGGGCCAAGGGACACCGCGAAGCACGAGAGAAGTACTACGAGATCAAGGGAGCGCCCCTCTGAAACGCAACGACCGCGTGCACCGACCCGTCAGGCCGATCCACGCAGTCGGGAGGGAAACGAAATTCAGCCGGCGAAGTTGGCGGCTGCGAAGTCCCAGTTGATCAGCGAATCGAGGTACGTGTCGATGTACTTCGGACGGGCATTGCGGTAGTCGATGTAGTAGGCGTGCTCCCAGACATCGATGGTCAGCAGTGCCTTCTGGCTGTGCTTGAGCGGCAGATCGGCGTTGCTGGTCTTGACGATCGAGAGGCCGCTGTCCTCTTGGACCAGCCATGCCCAACCCGACCCGAATTGGGTCGCAGCGGCATCGGCAAACTGGGTCTTGAACTCGTCGTAGGAGCCGAAAGCCGAATCGATCGCATTGGACAATTCACCGGACGGCTTGCCACCGCCAGTCGGGCTCATCGAGTTCCAATAGAACGTGTGGTTCCAGACCTGGGCAGCGTTGTTGAACAGTCCGCCGGCATCGGCGCCGAGGACGATCTCCTCCAACGTTGCATCTGCCTGATCGGTGCCTTCGATCAGCTTGTTGAGTTTGGTGACGTAGGACTGGTGGTGCTTGCCGTAGTGGAACTCGAGGGTTTCCTGCGAGATGTGCGGCGCCAAGGCGTCGAGCGCGTATGGCAGCGGGGGCAATTCGATGGTCATGGCAAAGTCCTTGTGGGAGGTGGAGGGTGACGGGTAGAAAAGAACAAGTGAACACTTGCTAAATTCACCCTAACTCGACCATTCCCAGCCCACGGGAAGACCGCACCGTGAACTCCGTCACGCTCGCCTGCGTCGTCGAGGCTGTCAGCCGGCGATGCCGAACGGCGTGTCTCCTGCAATGCTGATCCGCTCCATCACCCGTCGCTCGGGGAAGTAGTCGCTGGAGGCGTAGTGCTGGGTCGCCCGGTTGTCCCAGAACGCCACTGAACCCGTCGTCCAACGGAACCGGCACTGGTATTCCGGACGGGTGATCTGACGAAACAGCAGCGCCAGCAGCCGGTCGCTCTCGGCCTGGTCGACGCCGACGATGTGAGTAGTGAAAATTGGGTTGACGAACAGCGTGCGCCGCCCGGTTTCGGGGTGGACCCGGACCACTGGGTGTTCGACCAGCGGAAAGACCGTCGACAACTGCGCCAACGCCTCGGGCGGCATCGCAGCGCCAAAGGAGTGGCGCCAGTCGTGCACAGCACTCAACGGGTCGATCAGATCGCGGACGGCTTGCGGGAGTCCGTCATATGCGGCGCCGGCGTCGGCCCACAGGGTGTCACCACCGATCGACGGCACCTCGACCGCCCGAAGCACGGCGCCGAACGACGGCTGAGCGTGCCACGTGATGTCGGTGTGCCATTCGTTCTCCGATCCGCCCTTGAGCGCATCCTTGGCGAGTGTCACGACGTCTTCGGCAGCCTGATCGGGATGGACGAATCGGTAGAACGGGTGCTGTTCGGCGGCACCCCAACGGGTGGCGAACCGGCGATGCTGCTCCTGGGTGATGTCCTGATCACGGAAGAACAGCACTTTCCACTCCAGCAGTGCCTGGTGGATTTCGGCCTGCATCTCGGCGTCGATCTCGTCACCGAGGTGGACACCCTCGATCTCGGCCCCGATCGTCGTGCCCAGCGGCGTGATCGTGAGTCGTTCGTACGGCACGAGTGGAAAGTCTCGTGGCGTGCGAACAACCGGGCGAGGTCCGAGATCGAGCTGGATCATGTGTGGGTTTCCTGACGTCGACGGCCGCGACGGGTCGCAGCAAGGGTGGCGGGTGATGGTGGCTGGGAGAGGATGCCGACACAGACGTCGATCAAATCGTTGATCTGGGCCTCGATCGGCAACCGTGGCGTGACGCCGGCATCGCGAGATGCCTCCGCCGCTGCGAGCGAGTTGAAGGCCAAACCAACCGCATGTTCCAGGCGACGCGACCGGATCGGCTCCGGAAGATCGACGAGGTGCCGATCCAGCCGCGACTGCACATCGCGGTAGCTCGCGCCCTCGACACTGCGCTGGACAACGGCCACCGCATCAGGATCGGCGATGCACTGCGAGACGAACCGGGCCCAGTGACTGCCGGCGCGGGCGACGGTGTGCTCGGCGACGGGAAGCACGAGCGCCTCGACCAGATCGCGGAGCCGCGATGGTCCGTCCGTTGCATCGAGGCGTGCCAACAACTCGAACCGTCGAGCGCTGACGGCCGCCATCCGCGAGGTCAACACCGCCTCGATCAGCCCTTCTCGAGAGCCGAAGTGGTACTGAGCGGCCGACTTGTTCTTCTGGCCTGCCATCGTCTGCACTTCGCGCAACGACATCGACGCGAGCCCGCG
>JBDSDH010000150.1:0-93368 GCA_039920665.1 Ilumatobacteraceae bacterium | reverse complement strand
GGGCAGAAGAACGGTCCGGTCGATGACGACGCCGTGCCACAGCCGGTATCGGTCGATCCACTGTAGAAGACCGTCTGGGTGTCGGAGTAGGTCTCACCGCGGCTGGCGAATTCGCGCTTCCAGAATGCCTGAACATCCTCGGTTGCCCCACACACGATTTGGGCGGTCTCGGTATCACAGTCGTTCGTCGACTCGGTGCCGCTGCTCGTGCCGGTGTCGACCGCTTGGTTGGACGGACCGGAGCCGTTGAGCAGCTTGGGAAGGAACAGCACGGCAAGCGCGATCAGGATGCCGATCACGCCACCGCCCATCTTGGTCGGCAGGTTGATCCCACCGCCACCGCCACCGAGCATCCCTCCGAGGCCGCCGCCGCCGCCGCTCTGCCCTCGACGGTCATCGATCATCGATGAGTTTCCTGATTTGCGAATCTTCGTCACCGGGTCATCCTCTGCTCGATCGGTACCGGAACGACACTACGTCGTCGGCGTGCCAGCTGAACGGGTACCCCGATGCAGACCACGCAAACCCACAGCGCCAGCACCGATGAGCGGGCCCCGATCGCCGAGCCGGGCCGGGGTGATTCGCACGCTGCGACTGAACGCGAGTCGGCAGTGCTCGGACAGGCTGTCCTGAGCGGCGTTGAAGAATGTCGCCCCGAAACCAAGTGCGACCGACCCGCCGACCACGACAAGGTCGAGATCGAGCGCATTGCATACCGAGGCCACGCCACGGCCGACGAGTCGCCCGGTACGAACCATGATGTCGTAGGTCGGTTCTGTCGGGGGTCGGCCGGTGATGGCTTCGATCGCGGGACCGGAGGCCTCTGCTTCGAGGCATCCACGGGCACCGCACACACACCGTCGTCCGTTCGGTTCGACGATGACATGACCGATGTGGCCGGCGTTGCCGGTCGCGCCGTCGAGCAGTTGTCCGTCGAGGACGATGCCGCCGCCAACACCCGTCGACACCACCATCGCCATGAAGTTGCTGCGACCCTGGGCAGCGCCGACCCAACCCTCGGCCAGAGCGAGCGCCTTGGCGTCCATGTCGCCGTAGACGTCGAGGCCGGTGATCTCTCGGAGCCGCTCGCGGAGCGGGAACGCCCGCCAAGCGCTGATGTTGATCGGCGACACCGCCTCACAATTCCTCGTCACCGGGCCTGCACAGCCAACCCCGACCGCAACCGGTCTGACCTCGTGGTGCTCGCGTGCTCGTTCGAGTTGACCTTCGACCAAGCCTTCGAGTTGGGTGAAGATGCCCTCGCCATCGAGATCGTGGTCGACAGGCTCTCGGGCGAGATCGATCAGTTCGCCCGCCATCGTCATCAACCCGACGGCCAACTTGGTTCCGCCGACGTCAACGGCGAGCACGACATCCATCGGGCGAGGGTACCCCACCCACTCCTCAGCCACTTCTCCAGTCGTCGCGCTGCATGGTCCATCGCCAATCGACGCCGGTCTCGGCTGGGGCGACAGCGGCACGATCGTGTTCGTCCGCGAATGTGTAACCGAGCGCTTTCGGGACTCGCCCGCTGGCGACATTGGCCCGATCGTGATGGATCTCCACTCGGTCGATGCCCTCGACCGAGAGCGCGGCTGCGGTCAGCGCACGCGTCGCTTCGGTGGCATACCCCTGGCGGATGTGATCGAAGCCGACCCAATAGCCGATCTCGAGCACTCCCGGGCCGCGTCGGCGGTGCAATCCGCTGCCGCCGACGACACATCCGTCGACATCGAACAAGCCCACCACCGAATCGCCACCTCGCTCCCAGCCAGCTCGCCATGTGCGAATCAGCGCCAGACGTTGCTCGCGATCGAGCGGTTCGGCTTCGATCCACGGCATCCACGGACGCAGGTGCTCGGTGCTGGCGGCAATCGCAGCCGCCAATGGATCGACATCGCTCTCGACCCATTGCCGCAGCGTCAGCCGCGGTGAGGTCACGTGGTCCGGCAGTCGTTGCTCCATCACCACAGTGTCGCGGCTCCACGGGGGCCCGTCCCGCCTGATTTTTGCGGACTCGTGAGGCTGTCGACAGCCCCGCAGAGCCCGTGTGGGACTCGTGAGGCTGTCGACAGCCGCTCGGGGCCTCAGGCCGGGACGTCGTCGGGCACGAACACGGTGGGGGTGCCGCCAGTGTGGATGAAGATCACGTCGTCGTCCGGTGACCAGCGGCCATCGGCGACGTTGCCGAGCAGACCGGCCAAGCCTTTGCCGGAGTAGGTGCGGTCCAAGACCAGGCCGGCCGTGCGGGCAGCCAAGCGGATCGCGTCGTCGCCGGCAGCGGTGGGCACGCCGTAGTCGTCGCCAATCCAGCGCGTGTCCACCACGACGTCGTCGTCCAGCACCTCAGCGGAGCCCACGACCCCGTCGGCGTCGATCAACGCCAAGGCGTCTGTCGCCAGGGTGGCGATGTCCGGCATCCCCATCAGCACGCCCTTGGCCACGCCGATCGCCAGCAGTTCGGGAGCCGGCTGACCGATCGAGCGCAGCAAGGCGCGGCCCGCAACCAGGCCTGCGTGGGTCCCGCCGCTCGACGAGGTGAACACGATCGAAGTGGCAGAGATGTCGAGTGCTTGGCACTGCTCGACAATCTCGATCATCGCCGACACATAGCCGAGCGCGCCGACCGGCGTGCTGCCGCCCATCGGAATCGAATGCGGACGCAGACCATCGGCGCTCAGTTCGTCGGTGAGGGTCTCACGCGCGATCTCGAGCGCACCCCAGTGCGTGTCGGGTGCGCCCGTGTAATGCAGGTGGGCACCGAACAGATGCGCCAACAACTGGTTTCCGACGAGCGTCTTGGGCCTCGAGCCGGACAGGACGAGGTGGGTCTCCAACCCGAGTTGCGCGCCGGCGGCAGCGGTCGTCCGGCAATGGTTCGATTGGGCGGCACCGACGGTGACCAAGCTGTCGGCACCGATCGCCAATGCTTCGGCACAGAGGTATTCGAGCTTGCGAGCCTTGTTGCCACCGAGGCCGAGGCCGGTGAGGTCGTCGCGTTTGATCCACAATCGCGGAGCTCCTGCACGCTGCGGACCGAGCATCAGGCGTTCGAGCGGAGTCGGAAGTGAGGCGAGATGAGCTCTGGGGAAGGCGGCCAGACGTCGCAGAGGCATTGCAGAAACTGTACGCGCCATCGCCGTTGGAGCGGCGGCGCGACGCCGTGATAACACTGAAACGATGGCCACCGATTGGAATCCACTGCTGCGAGCCGAGTTCGAGAAGCCGTACTGGAAGCCACTGCAGGATTTCGTCCGCCAGGAACGCGCCGAGCACACCGTCTACCCGCCCAACGAGGACGTGTTCTCGGCAATCCATCTCACGTCGTACGCGAACACCCGGGTGATGATCCTCGGCCAGGACCCGTACCACGGACCGCGCCAGGCCCACGGGCTGTGCTTCTCGGTGCGCCGAGGGGTTGCGGTGCCGCCGTCGCTGCAGAACATCTACAAGGAACTGCAGTCGGATCTCGGCATCTCCCCGCCCCGCCACGGCAACCTCGAGCACTGGGCGGAGCAGGGCGTGTTGCTCCTCAACACCACGCTCACCGTTCGTGGCGGCCAAGCCGCCAGTCATCAGGGCAAGGGCTGGGAGACGTTCACCGATCAGGTGATCCGGGTGGTCAACGACAAGACCGAGCCGGTCGTGTTCATCCTGTGGGGCAGCCACGCCCGCAAGAAGAAGGCATTGATCGACACCGAACGCCACAGCGTGATCGAGAGCGCCCACCCGTCGCCGCTCTCGGCCCACAACGGGTTCTTCGGCAGTCGACCGTTCAGCCGCACCAATGAGGCCCTGATCGCGGGAAGTCGCCAGCCGATCGACTGGCGACTTCCCGATTGATCACGGATCGTCCGGATCCGAACCGGTCACCCGGCTGGTGACGGGTACGTGGGTGGCGTCTCCGAGGCCGGAGGATCGAGATAGATCGAGACCGCCTCATCAGGATCGAAGAACTTGTCGACGGTCGGCCATTCGCCGGGCAGGTAGCGGGCGCCGCCATCGACGAACTGGTACATACCCGTTCCTTCGCGACGGATCTCATCGGGACCGGTGGCAGTTGGATCCCACCAGAACATCGTCGCGTCGTCGATGCCGACATAGTCAGGGTCGGGCCAGATCCCCTTGTCGCCCCAACCGAGCGACGGCTGGGTGAGCGCCTTGGGGGTCTGGGCACCGTTGAACAGCGCGTCCTTCCACGTCTCGTGGGTCAGGTCCGGGCCAACGCCCTGCAGTGCGGCGTAGAAGACGGCGGCGTTGGGTGCAAAGATGTTGATCGTGTCCTTGGCCTGGGGCTCCTGACCCGTGAACCAGGTGTGGAGGAAGTAGTAGCCGCTCGTGGACGCATCGACCTTGGCCGCGAGGTAGGTGTAGCCGAAGGCGTGCTGCCACTGCTCGGGGTCGTAGGTGCGGGCGAAGGCGTTGGTGTCGACGAGGGCCGACGAGCCGATGAACCACTCCGGAAAATAGCCCTGGGCGGTGGCTTCCTTGGTGAAGTCTCGCGGGGCCACCGGGTCGCCGTTGAACACGATCGTGGTCACGCCGGCCGCCTTGAACTTGGCGATCGCCTGCGATGCCTGCTGCTGGATCGTGCCCGGATCGAGCTGATAGGCGACCCGTTCGGTGAACGCAGCTCCGTTGGCTTCCATCCCGGCCGCGAACTTGTCCGCGAGCTCTTTCGACTTTGCACTGCTCTCGATGTAGAGCAGCCCGAACGTACGCGGCTTGTCGACGAACTCGTCGCCGGCGTGGGTCGCGTTCTTGCCGATCAACATTTTCTGGATCATCTCCAGCAGGTGCACCTGGGCCTGTTCGGCACCGGTGACGATGCCGAATACGAGCGGATCGCGGTCGACGTACCAGTCCGGCGGTTGGCCCGGCGTGCACGAGAGACACGAGATGTCGTGAGCGGCGAGTTCGTCGGCGAACGCGCTCGTCAGTGCGGGACCACCCCACACCATGAACGGCTTGATCTCCTCGGCGATCCGGACAGCGTCGGAGCGCGCGGCCGTCTCGTCGGTAGCGATCCCCGTGCCATCGACGAAGACCAACTTCACCTTGCGGCCGTAGGTCTCGTAGAACGTCTGGTAGTAGTCGACCATGTTCTGATACGAGTCAGCGATCTGGGCGTTGGTGTCTTCGACCTTGATCGCGTCGGTGATGTAGGCGATGATCGGGTCGTTCGGCTGCCCCTGGTACACCGCGATCGTGATCTCGTCGGCAGTGACGCCCTGGGCAGTTTCGCCGCCGTTGTCGCCGACGAACGGCGCGTAGCACTCGGCTGCGAAGAAGTCGGGCACGGCGATCGTGCCGCGATCGGTGTCGCACCGATCGCCCCAATCGACGGTGACGTTCTGCTCGGCGGCCTGGGTGAACGACATCGGGAAGGTCAGCTCGCCGGCAGGAACATCGGTGACCGGCGACGTCTCGACGGTCGATCCGTCGGTACCGGGCGGTGCTGATGCCGGCGCCGACGATGCCGTCGTCGCCCCGGTCTCGGTGGTCGCCCCGGTTTCGGTGGACACGGCGGTCGTGGTGGCCGCCTCGCTGGTTGCGACTGTCGTGTCGGTCGCAACGTTCTTGTCGTCGTCACCCCCACCCAACGCAAGGACGGCGATGATGCCGATCAGTACCACCGCGACGATGCCGATGATCGGCCCGTAGCGCTTCATCGCGGTGGAGTTCTTCTTGCCTCCCCCACTGCCTGACTGTGCTGCTTGCATTCGTGACCCCCTGGTGTGCTTGCTGGTTGGTGTGTTGACTACTTGCTGGTTGGTGTGTTGGTTGATCGCGGCTGGTCGGAGGCCGATCAGGTACCAGAACGGGAGATGGCCGCAGTGGACGTTCCGAGGTAGCTCGCGATGACGTCAGGATGGGCGAGCACGTCGCTCGGAGTGCCGGTGGAGAGCACCGCCCCCTGATCGAGCGCGATCAGACGGTCAGAGATCGAGCTGATCAGCGGCATGTCGTGCTCGATCACGATCAACGCCGCGCCCATCTCGTTACGCAGCCGCAGCAGCACCGGGGCCAGCGCTTCGACCTCGCGTTGGGCAATGCCGCTCGACGGCTCGTCGAGCAGGATCACGGTGGGGCGATGGGCGACCTGGCAGGCGAGATCGACGACCCGACGGGTACCGGTGGACAGCTCGCGAATGAAGGCGTGGCGGTACTGCTCGAGCCCCATCAGTTCGAGCAGTTCGTCGACCCGATCGGCGACCTGTTGCTCGGAGTCGAACGACTGCGGGAGGCGCAATGCAGCAGCGATCACGCTTCGGCTGCCGACGAACCGCTCGGTCGCGACGGCGAGCGTCTCGGCCACGGTGATCTCCGGGAACAACTTTGCGTCCTGGAAGCTGCGCCCGAGGCCGGCGGCAGCACGCCGGGACGGGTTGAGGTCGGAGATGTCGTTGCCACTGAGCGACACACGTCCGGCTCCGACCGTCGTGAAGCCCGAGATCAGGTCGAACAAGGTGGTCTTGCCGGCACCGTTGGGTCCGATGATCCCGACGATCTCCCGTGGCATGACCTCGAATGACACGTCGTTGACAGCCCGGATGCCGCCGAACGTGCGCACCAATCCGGTGACCGCCAAAGCGGGTGGCTCGCCATCGACCGCGACGTATGGCTCGTGGGTGGCTGCAGCACCGACACTCGCGTTCGACAAGAAGACCGAACGGAGCAGATCGGGACGTTCGAGCAGTTCCGCAGTCGGGCCGCTGAACTGCACCGCTCCCCGTTCGAGGAAATAGGCCCGGCTGGCGACGGTGAGGGCGACGTTCACACTCTGCTCGACCATGATGATCGCGACACCTTCGGCAGCGAGGCGTTCGACGATCGGCAGCATCTGGCCGACGATCACCGGGGCCAGGCCGAGCGACAGTTCGTCGATCAAGAGCACTCTCGGTTTGGCGATGAACGCCATCCCGAGCGCCAACATCTGTTGTTGACCACCGCTCATGTCGGCGGCAGCGTCGTTCATCTTGGCCCGCAGGATCGGGAACATCTCGAGCACCGCTTCGGTGCTGGCCTTGACCTCGTCGGGCTTGCGGTGCTGGGTCCAACCAGCGAGTTGGAGGTTTTCTCGGATCGTCAACGAACCGAACACGCCGGCGCCACCGGGCATCTGGCTGATGCCGAGCACCGCGATCTCGTTCGGCGGGGCGTGAGTGATGTCTCGACCATCGAGCACGATCGCCCCGCGGTCGGCCTCGACGATGCCACTGATCGCCTTCAACAACGTCGACTTGCCAGCCCCATTCGTGCCGAGCAGGGCGACGATCTCGCCCTCCTTGACGTCGATACTGACGTCGAACAGGATCTGACGGTTGCCGTAGCCGGCATTGACGTTGCGAACCAGCAGCAGATCTGCCTCGCCCTGGCGACGCTGATAGAGCGCCTCGGAGCGAGCCGCCGTGGCTTGCCAGACCTGGGCGATGTCGTCGTTGATCGTGGTCGACACGCTGCGCAGGATCAGCGCACCGATGATGAACAGCGGCAGCATCACGAGCATCCCGATCCGTACGTTCCACTTGTCGGCAGCCCAGCCGATGAGCGGCAGCACGAGCAGGCCGGGGATCACCCACAGCGACGCCGCACTGAAGCCGGTGGCCCGTGCCCGGGCTGGGATGGCCAGCGAGAAGGCGACGAGGATGCCCGGCCCCAGGATTGCGAGCGATGCGGAGATGATGCAGTTCATCGCCACGGCGACCACGATGTTCGGAGACAAGGCAAAGCCTGCGAACGCGATCGAACTCGCGAGCGCGACGGTCGCGAGGAACTTGATCAGCGCGGCCATGTCGCTCATGTACTGACGGGTGATGATCCGCGTCCCGACCACGATGCCGATGAGGGCGAACGGCTCCGAGATCGCTGCGGCGATCCCTCGGGCCCGTTCGTCGAGGCCGAACTCACGCTCGTAGAGCACCGATGCCAGCGTCACGAAACCAATGAGCGCAACGGCCAGGAACGGCAGCGACCACCAGATCCGGCGCAGACTCGCCACCTTCTGCACGGTGCGCCAGCTCTCTGCGAACGACGCCGGCTCTTCCTCGGTGTTGACGACGTCCTCGCTGGCTCCGGTGGCAGCCCGCTCCCAGCGGCCGCGGATTGGCTCGCGCAACCGGAGCGCCAAGAAAGCCAGGACCAGCGTCGGCACCATGAACACGAAGAACGGCGTGCGCCATCCGAATGCGTAGGCGAGCAAGCCTGCGCTCAACGGACCGACGAACGCGCCAACGGCGTTGGCGGCGCGATGGGTGCTGAAGACCCGACTGCGAGTTTCGATCGGGTAGTAGTCGGCGAGCAGCGAGTTGTGGGTGGGGTCGATGACGGCCTTGCCGATCGACGAACCGGAGCGAGCGATGGTGAGCATGATCACGCCGGTTGCGAGGCCGGTCAGGCCACTGAAAGCGGCCCACACCAACGCGCCGGCGATGGCCATCGGCACCCGCTTCGAGCGATCGGCCAGCTGCGCGATCGGTACCTGGAGCGCGAGCGCAGCCACCGACGACAACGCGACCAGCCCGAGCGCCGTCTTGAGATCGATACCGAAGTCCTTGCGGATCTCGGGGAGCAGGATTCCGAACGCAGCTCGGTCGAGTTCGTCGACGGCGTTGAGCCCGAACAAGATGACCAGCGGGTAGGCGGCCTGACCGCCACACATCTCGGTCAGCCACTTCATTGGATGGCGCAAGCCCTTGAGGAACGCGTTCATTCGGCCCCGCCTTCGACCGAGACGAGCGTTGGTTCGTCAGGCTCGATCAGCTCGGTCATCTCGTCGAGCACGGCCACCGAAATCGGTACGTCCGCCAGCGTCGGACCCTGCCGTTTGATTGCCGCCCGAGCGATCACGTCGCGCAATTTGGTCAGTTGGCTCCCGAGGCCGGCCGGCATCACCAGCAGGATCAGCAGCACCGAGAACGAGGTCGCCAACAGCCGCCACTCGTTGGGCAGTCGGATGGTGGCACCGATGTAGACCGCGCCGACCACGACACCCGTGACAGATCCGAGCCCGCCGATGATCGCCGAAGTCAGCACGCCGAAGCTCGTTCCAGCGCTGAACTGGCCGAGGCTGAATGCATGGTTCATGTGTACGTACAGTCCGCCGGCGATTCCCGCGACGGCACCACTCAGCATGAACGCGGTCAGCTTGGCCCTGATCGTGGACACCGAAAAGCTCTGTGCGCCGCGCTCGTTTTCGCGCATGGCCACGATCACGCGGCCCGTGCGCGAGCGACGGATCCCGCGGATGACGGCGATGACGATCACCAACACGACGATTGTGTAGGCGTAGAACCGGGTCGGTGTATCGATATCGATCTTGCCGAACAACGGTGACGTCTTCAGTCGGGTGCGGGGGATCCATCCGAAGAACCGGTCGTTGAGCAACCAGGCCGTGACACTGACCCCGAACGCAAGCGTGGTGACCGCGAGGTACAGCCCCTGCAGCCGCAATGCCGGAAGTCCGACGAGCAACGCCGCGAAGGCGCCGGCCGCTGCGGCAATCAACAACGAGAGAGTGAGATCGATGTTCCAACGATCGGTGCACAACGCACTCACGGCACCGCCGACCGCGACGAAGCCCATCTGGCCGAGCGAGATCTGCCCGGCCCAACCCGTCAGCACCAACATCGAGATCCCGATGATGCAGAAGATGACGGTTTCGTTGAGTTGGATCAGCCGATCGACGCGCAGGATGATCGGCAGCAGGACCACCGCAGCGACCACCACCACCCAGCAGCTGTAGCGAGCGAGTCGCACCCACACGAGTCGCGCCGTCGCGTCATCGAGTGGGCGGACTTCGTCGGCGCCCTGCCACGAAGACGTGCTGTCGTTGTCGCGACGGCTGCCGGAACGACGCTGGCTCAACAACGCGACGAGGACCGCAATCGACACCATCGGCACGGCGAGCAACGGCGTGTCGACCGTCCAGGTGACCCAGTAGCCGAGGAACCCGATTGCAACACCGGCGATCGAGATGACCACCAGGTTCTGCATCCGCCCGATGACCAGCGCTGCCATTGCGAACAGCAGGTTGGTGAGATCGAACGCGCTGCCGATCGGGAAGCCGAGGATGCCCGCTCGCAGGTACAGGGCGACGAACGACAAGGCAGCCGCAATCGCCCACACGATGGTGCTCAGGCGGTTGACGGGGATACCGAGCATGTTCGCCCGATCACCTCGCTCTGCGGCCGCACGCACGGCGATGCCGACGCGGGTCTTGTTCAGGAACAGCGCGACCAGCACCATCACGACGGGTGCCGCGACGAGGGCGACGAAGTCATTGGCGAGCAGCCGCACGGTGCCGACCTCGACATAGAAGCCGAACGCTTGCGGGAGCCGCTCCGACGCAGCGTTGCGACCCCACCAGCGCGGGATGAGGATGCCGAGCAGGACCAGCAGTTGGGTGATCCCCAGCGTCGCCACCGTCAACACGAGACGCGACGCATGTTTGAATCGGCGGACGAACACCAACTCGACGACCCCACCGAGCACCACCGAGACAACCAACCCGATCACGAACCCGAGCGGGTACGGGAAGTTGGAGAACACAACCAGCGCAACAGCGAACGATGTCGGCACCGAACCGAGGTCGGCCTGGGCGAAGTTGAGGACGCGGTTGGCGCGATAGATCAGCGCCAGACCCATCGCCAGCAACGCCGTCAGCATTCCGAGCGAGACCGCCCGAATCGCGGCCCCGTAGGGCAACGGATACATCCGGAACGCGACGAAGAGCGCGATGCCGATCGCAAGCGCCGATCCGATGTAGACGACGCGCCGATCACGCTCGGGCCCCCCGACCCGGACCATCAACCCCATTGCAGGGGCAAGGTAGCGGACGGGCAAGAGGCGGGAAGAGTCAGACGTCGCAATTGCTGCGAGGATGCAACAATCACAACTCGAGCCATCCATCCCCATCCGAATTGGACCGAAAAGGGGTTCGTACTCCGCCTTCGTGACCGGTTTCGGCCGCTCGACTTCGTCTTCGGAGGGATCGACGGATTCCTCCGTCACAAGACCGGTCGCCACGCCGCACTGCTCGCCCACTACGGATTTCTGTCGGTGTTCCCGATGCTCGTCGTCCTGACCACGATCCTTGGTTACGTCCTCGAAAGCCGACCGAACTTGCGGGCCAAGATCGTCGGCTCGGCCTTTGCCAACATTCCGATCGTCGGTGAGACCATCGGATCCAACCCGAGCAGCTTGAAAGGCAACATCTTCGTGTTGGTCATCGGACTCGCCACGACCCTGTGGGCCGGCTCCAAGGCGTTCGTCGCGACTCAGAACGGGATGAACGACATTTGGGGCGTGCCAGAACACGAACGGCCGAACCTGCCCAAATCTCGGGCGCGCTCGCTGCTTGCCGTCGGTGTGGTCGGGGGCAGCCAGATCGCGGCGAGCATCGTGTCCGGCATCATCGGCATTGCGGGTGTGTCGTGGCTGAGTCGAATCCTGCTCGCGCTGGCAACGATCGCGATCAACATCGGGCTGCTCACGATCGCCTACCGGATTTTGACCGCCCGGCCCTTGCACGGCTGGCAACTGTGGCCAGGAGCGATCGGAGCCGGGATCGGGTTCTCGATCCTGCAGGTGGTCACCGGCACCGTCGTCGCCAGTTCGATCAAGTCGGCGACGCCGGTCTACGGCAACTTCGCGGCTGTCATCGCACTGCTCACCTGGCTCAGCCTGCACGCGATGGTCGCGCTGATCGGTGTGGAAGCCAATGCATCGCTCTCAAAACACGGTGTGCGTCACGGTGTGCGCCACGGCTCTTCGCGGCCTGCTCCTACCGATGCCCCTGCCGACGGTGATGGCTGGGTGAGAGAATCGTGACCATGGCCGATCTCGTGGTGCCCGTGATCGATCTGACCGCTTGGTTCGACGGAACTCCCGACATGCAGCGGGCACTCGCGGCAGAGATCGATCACGCCTGTCGCACCACCGGATTCTTCCAGATCGTCGGTCACCGCTTTCCGCAGACCCTGATCGATGTCGCGCTCGCCGAGGTCGACGCGTTCTTCGCGCTCCCGATCGAGGACAAGCTCGCCATTGCTCCCGACGGTGATCACATCAACCGCGGCTTCCTCGCCCAGGGTGGCGAGGCGCTGAGCTACACGGTGGGCGTCGATGCACCCGCCGATTTGCGCGAAGTGTTCGTCATCGGTCCCGATCTCGTGCCCGACGACGAGGTCCACAGCTCCGATCCGTTCCACGTCTTCGAGCCCAACCTGTGGCCGACCGAACCAGCTGGATTGCGGCCGGCGATGACCGATTACTTCGACGCAGTCGTCCAACTCGCGCACACGCTCACCGACATCTACGCGATGGCGCTGGGTCTCGAGCCCGGCTTCTTCCGGACATCGTTGACGCATTCCACCGAGACGCTGCGGGTCAACTACTACGAACGGCTCGCCGCGCAGACACAGATTGCCGAGGGCCAGCAACGGCTCGGCGCACACACCGACTACGGCATCACCACCGTGCTCTACGCGGACCGTGTGCCCGGGCTGCAACTGCTGGGTCACGACGGCGCGTGGCACGACGTGGTCGCCGAACCCGGAGCGTTGATCGTCAACCTCGGGGACCTGCTCGCCCAGTGGACCAACGACCAGTGGCGCTCCACCATCCATCGTGTCGTGTCGCTCGGCGAGAGGGGAACCCGCCGTCGATCGATGGCGTTCTTTCTCGATGGCAACTACGACGCAGTGGTCGAGTGCCTGCCGACGTGTTGTGACGAAAAGAATCCGGCCAGATATCGACCGACGACCGCCGGTGAACATCTCGTCGAGAAGTTGCGCGGCGCTCGCACACTGACGAAAGCGGACACCCTCGACACCGTTGGCGATCGAATCGATGCTCTGCGCGGCAGTTGACGAGCGGTTGCGATTTTCGATCGGTTCGTCAGTGGATCTGATTGACGCAACAGCCACAACTGACTGTTGTATCAACCAGTAGAAACATCGCTCTGTACTGCGTATGGTCCCCGCCGTGACTTTCCCCAGTGCCCCCGCCGCGCCGCTTTCCGGCGGCGCCAAGATCGACGATTTCCTCCGCACCACCGACGCGCCGACGCCGTTCGTCGTGGTCGATGTCGACCTCGTCGAGGGCCGGTATCACGGTCTCACGGCCGCGATCCCGACCGCTCGGGTGTACTACGCGGTGAAGGCCAACCCGGCCCTGCCGATCCTGCGTCGGCTGGTTTCGCTCGGCTCGGCGTTCGATGTCGCCAGCCCGGCCGAGATCGACTTCTGTCTCGAGGCTGGTGCGTCGCCCGCTGACATCTCCTACGGCAACACGATCAAGAAGCGTCGCGACGTCGAATACGCAGCGTCCAAGGGCGTCACTCGGTTCACCGTCGATTGTGAGCCCGAACTGCGCAAGGTCGCAGCGGTCGTTCCCGGCGCTTCGATCTGTGTGCGACTCCGCCACGAATGCGCCGGTGCCGACTGGCCGCTGTCGCGCAAGTTCGGTTGCGAAGCCGTCGAAGTCGAGAATCTGCTCGTCCTCGCGACCGAGCTCGGTCTCGAATGCGGCGTCTCGTTCCACGTCGGGTCCCAGCAGCGAGACCTGGGGGCGTGGGACGACTCGCTCGAAGTGGTCGCATTGCTGATCGATCGGGCGACCCGGCGGGGCGCCAAGCCGTCGTTCGTCAACCTCGGCGGCGGTTTCCCCGGCACGTACCGCGAGGCAGCGCCCGGCATCGACGCCTACGGCACAGCCGTGTCAGGTGCCCTGAGGCGTTGGTTCCCGAACGGCATCGACGGCACGCCCCTCGAGGTCATGGTCGAGCCGGGCCGCTACATGGTTGCCGACGCGGGCGTCTTGCGCAGCGAAGTGATCCTCGTGTCCCGACGATCCCCGCTCGACACCGAGCGCTGGGTGTATCTCGACTGTGGCAAGTTTCACGGTCTGGCCGAGACGATGGACGAGGCAATCCGCTACCGACTGCGCACGCCGCACGACGGGACTGCGACGGGGCCCGTCGCAATCGCCGGCCCGACCTGTGATTCGGCCGACGTTCTGTACGAGAAGACCGCCTACGAACTGCCCCTCGCCCTGGAAGAGGGCGACATGGTCGACATCATGTCGGCGGGCGCCTATACCACGACCTACAGCTCTGTCGGCTTCAACGGCTTCCCCGCCCTGGCCGAGCACTTCATCTGATTGCTCGGTACATTTCTTCGAAACCCGAGCGATCGGCACGAGAAGGGAAAAGCCCCGACATGGCCAGAAGTGAGATGGACCGGATCGAGATTTCGGGCCTCCGGGTGATGACCCTCGTCGGGGTCCTCGCCCACGAGCGCGAATCCGCCCAACCGCTCGAGTTCGACATCTTCCTCGAGGGTGACCTGCGCGATGCCGGGTCCAGTGACGACCTGGTCGACACCGCCCACTATGGGATGGTTGCCGAGCAGGCAGCAGCGATCGCCCGCGAGTCCAAGGACGAACTGCTCGAACGGCTGATCCACCGGATTGCCGAGAATGCTCTGACGTTCGACCGGGTCGAAGCCGTCGAGGTCGTGGTCCGCAAGCTGCGTCCTCCGATTCCGGAAGACATCCAGCACACTGCGGTGCGGATCCGTCGCACCCGTGCCGATCTGGAGATCCCACCGCGTACGAGCCATCGTGCGATCGTGGCCCTCGGCTCGAATCTCGGTGACCGGGTCGGGTTCCTCAAGCTCGCGGTCGAAGAACTCGGCTCCAGCCTGATCTCGCAATCACAGGTGTTCGAGACCGCACCGGTCGGTGGTCCCGACAATCAGGGGGCGTACCTCAACATGGTGGTCGCGGTCGAGACCTCGCTCGATCCGTTTGCGATGCTGCGCCGCTGCCAGCGGATCGAGTCGCTGGCGCTCCGCCAGCGCATCGTCCACTGGGGCCCACGCACGCTCGATGTCGACCTGTTGTTCTTCGACGACATCACCATCAACAGTCCCGAGCTGACGATCCCGCACCCTCGCTACGGAGAGCGCCGGTTCGTCTTGACGCCGCTGTCCGAGGTGGCGCCCGAGTTCTGCCCCGACGGCTGGAACGAGACGCTCGCACCGGACACCGTCACGCCGCTCGGGCCGCTGGCCGAGCTGTACTGATCGATTGTCCGTGTCTGCGCCCGTGTCAGCTTTCCGATCGATTGTCGGGCTGCCCGACTCCGAGTTTGCGCTCCAGAGCCCTGACCAGATCCGGGTAGTGGACCCGGCCGTATTCGGGCTGCTGCAGGAGCACGATCTCCATCAACTCCCAATGCTGGGGCGTGTCCTTCCACGGCAACGCGATGTAAACCGGCAGGTCCCATCGGCGGAGTTGGTCGATGTTGCTGTAGACGATCTTCTGATATCCGTATCGGTCCTCCCATGCCCAGTTGCTGGGCGCGAATCCCGTGCCGGGATCGATGATGCAGTTGTGGCGCACGCCCCACTTGTCGGCGTCGGCCAACCGCGATTCGAAGAAGTCGACGAGGGTGTCCACGGGGTCGGCCGTGACGTGCGACATCTCGCGCGGATTGGGGCCGGACAGGAACGGCAGCACGATCGGCACGTCGAACTCGGCGGCAACTTCCCACATCGCGTCGGTCTGCATCCCGTCGGCAGCATTGAGCACGGTGGCGCCGGCCTCGATCGCGCGGCGGGCGACCTCCGAGCGCCAGGTGTCGACACTCAGCGGCACACCGAGCGCCGCCAGAGGCGGGATCAACGGAGCCAGTCGGTCCCATTCGGTCTGCCAGCCCACCACCGTCGCGGCGTCGGTACTGCCCTGACCACCGAGATCCAGCCCGTCGGCACCCTCGGCGAGCACCTTTGCGGCGCGAGCCAGAGCGGTGTCGACGTCGGACACGATCGAGTCGGTGTTCAGCGAATCGGGCGACGCGTTCAGCACGGCAAACAGTTCCACGAGCGTCGAGGTTATTGGTCGAGCGAAGGTGAATTCGAATGAGCGCATCTACCCTCAAAGGGGTGAGCAGCGAAGTGAGCGCGATCCGCACGTTCGATGCCTCCTCATTCACGATGGCTGACGCTCTGGCCGCCAAGGCCGGCCGCACGATCAGTGTGTGCATCCCGTGCAAGAACGAGGCTGCAACGATCGGCTCGCTGGTGTACATGCTCCGCACCGAACTGGTCGATCAACACGGCCTGATCGACGAATTGATCGTGCTCGACGACAACTCCACCGACGCCACGGCAGGTATCGCCGGCGCTCATGGAGCAACGGTCGTGTCGATCAATACCGTCAACGATGTCTACGGTCCCGGCCTGGGCAAGGGCAATGCGCTGTGGGCGACACTGGCGGTCAGTACCGGCGACTTCATCGTTTGGTGCGATGGCGACGTCACCACGGTCGAGCCGTCGTGGTTCCTCGGGTTGCTGATGCCATTGTTGACCACCGACGATGTCTCGTTGGTGAAGGCCACATATCACCGCCCCACCGAACATGGGGGCGGGGGGCGTACCACCGAACTGGTCGCCCGGCCGTTGTTGAGTCTGTTCCTCCCGGAACTGACCGGATTGCACCAGCCGCTCAGCGGCGAATTCGCCGGTCGCCGCACCGCGATGGAGCAGATTCCGTTCGTGCAGGGTTGGGGTGTCGAGATCGCGATGCTGGCAGATGTTGCCGAACGCTTCGGCGCCACCGCGATCGCCCAGGTCGATGTCGGCGAGCGACTCCACCGCCACCAGCCGCTCGACAAGCTCGGCATCCAGGCGGCCGAAGTGATGGCCACCCTGCTGTCCAGGGTCGGCGCACACAAGGAGTTCGCCTCCGATCAACTCGCGCTGCTGCGCCCGAACGGCAGCGCCGAACCGCTGAACCTCGACGAGCGCCCCCCGATGCGCTCCGTCCGCGACCTGCACTGACCTCCGCTGAACGGCCCAACCTCGGCTGATCTGCGCGAGCGACGACATCACTCGCACCACTCGCACCACTCGCACCAATCAACCATTTCGCCGCCTGCGTCGTGTGTTCCACTGTGATGATGCGAAGCCGGCAAGATCGGGCGACGGCCGAGACCGCCTTCGATGCTGCGCGCGTATCGAGACTGGCAACGAGTGAGCCGACTCGACAAACCCGGAGCGTGGGTGCGACGCGTCGTGATCAACCTCGCAGCCGATGCTCACCGCCGACGCACACGCGATCGCGAGCCCAACGCCGGTCGATGTGCCCTTTTGGGCCGCCGTTCGAGCCCTTCCGGAACGACAGCGGGCTGCGGTCGCTCTGCGCTACATCGATGAACTGGGCCGCTGGTAATCGGAGGATTCGTTCTCACTCGGAGCGACCAGGAGTCGGATCGACAGTGCGTCAGGACATGACAGCGTTGATCCAGACGACATCGCGATCGGCCAAGATGGGCGGATGATCGCTCAATCACTGATCGAGATATCCGAGATGGTCCGCAATGGGCGTCGGTCGGCGCGGAGTGTGGTGACCGAGGCCCTGGCGACGATCCAGGAGCGCAACGATTCGTGCAACGCATTCGTCGCCGTCAACACCCAGCAAGCGATCGAGGATGCTGAGGCACTCGACCGCAGGGTGTTGCACGACGGTCCGGTCGGCCCGTTGGCCGGAGTGCCGCTCGCCGTCAAGGACACCGAGGATGCGATTGGATACCGCACCACATTCGGCTCTCGGTTATGGGCGAGCTCACCGATCTCGACCTCCGATTCGGTGCTCGTCGCACGGCTGAGGGCCGCTGGCTGCATCGTCGTCGGCCGCACCAACACCCCCGAGCTGGCGGCCAAGGGCGTCACCGACAACCCGGTGTTCGGCGCGACTCGCAACCCACACGATCGAACCCGCACGGCAGGTGGGTCATCCGGCGGATCGGCCGCTGCCGTCGCCAGTGGCATGGTGCCGCTCGCGACTGCGAGCGACGGTGGCGGCTCGATCCGGATTCCGGCCTCGGCGTGCGGCCTGCCGGGATTCAAGCCATCGCTCGGGCGGATTCCCGATGGCGGCCCGAATCCGGTCGATTGGATGAACCTCACCAGTCGGGGCGTGCTCACCCGCTCGGTCGACGAGTTGCTGACCGTGCTCGATGTGATCGTCGGTCCGGACCCGACCGACCTCCGCTCGCTCCCGGCCCCACCCGTGCCGTGGACCCAGGCGGTCGCAATGCAACGGCTTCCGCTACGAATCGGCTGGAGTCCCACACTCGGCTACGCCGAGGTCGATCCGCAGATCATCTCGGCCTGCGCGGCAGCGGTGCAGCAGGTCGCCGGCGACGGCGTCGAGATCGTCGAGATTCCGTCGGTGTTCGACCGTGACCCGATCGGTGTCTGGATCACCCTCGTCGCCAACTACCTCCGCCGCTCGGTCGGTGCTCGCGACATCACGCTGATGGATCCAGCCGTCGCATCGATGGTCAACAGCGCGGCGGGCACGACTGCGCAGCAGTTGATCGATGCCGACGACGCCTGCCATCTAATCAACCTGCAACTCGTCGGCGCTTTCCAGCACTGCGATCTGCTGTTGACGCCGACCCTGGCATTCGATCCGGAACAGATCGGCCAGCCGGATTTCCGCTTTGTTCGGGCGACCTACCCGTTCAACCTCACCCGTAGCCCGGCCGGCACGATCCCCGTTGGTACGAGCGCAGCAGGCCTGCCGATCGGACTCCAGATCGTTGGGCCGCAACACGCCGACGTGGCGGTGCTCGCCCTGATGCGCCACATCGAGCAGACGTCCACCTACGCGACGCGGGTGTAGACCGCCACAGTCTCGGCAAGCCCTGACATGTACCAGAGCGACATCTGATCCGGTTGATGGTGATCGTTCCGTTGCCATCGTCGGCAAGGTCGACGAACTGGTCTGCGTGACCGACTGGGTCGCTCGACGGATTCGCCTCCGAGACCCCAATCCCATCGTGCAACCGCTGCTCGAACGTGTCGTAGTGAAACAGTGCGTTCGATTCGCCACTGATCTCGAACGTGCCGACGCCGTGTTGATCGAGACCGAATGACACGTCGGTCCCGCCGGCGAGGAATCGAATCTCCAGCAATGTCCAGAAGTCCACCGTGTTCGATGCGTTCGATGTGTTCGATGTGTTCGATGTGTTCGATGTGAACGTCACGAAGTGGCTCCCCGTCACTTCGATCGGGAATCCCGGGAGCAGGTTGTCGTACAACGTGGCGACGCCTGCGGGCGACAACGACCAGCTGCGGCGTCAGAGCGCCGGGATCTGCTGGGTGATGCAGTGGATGCCACCACCGCCGAACGCAAGGACCGGACCGACGTCGAGACCGATCACCTCGCGGCCGGGGAACTGTTCGGCGATGATCGCGAGCATGTCGGCGTCGGCTTCGTGGTTGGCTGTCGGCACGAGCACGAACCCGTTGCCGACGTAGAAGTTGCCGTACGGCACCGGTCGGCGCTCGCCGCCGATCTCGACGAACGGCAGCACCGGGATCTCGATCACCTCGAGCAGCCGGCCCGCAGCGTCGGCCGACCCGCGGGCCCAGCGGGTGTTCACGTTCATCCGTAGCCAGTCCGGCTCGTCCGGATCGTCGCAACCCTGCATCATCAACGCTCCGGGGCGAGTGAACACAGCGATGTTGTCGACGTGACCGTCGGTGTCGTCATCGTCGGCGAGTCCGTACGGCAACCAGATCACGGTCGAGATTCCGAGCTCGTCGCCGAGCCGTTCCTCGATGTCGAACTTGGTCAACATCGGGTTTCGGTTGGGATGCATCAGACACTGGATGGTCGTGACCAACGTGCCCTCGCCGTCGACCGTCAGCGATCCGCCTTCGAGCACCATCGGGATCCGCTTGGTCGCGTGCCCGGCATGCGCTGCCCAGCGGCCGGCAACGAGGTCGTCTTGATCCCACGGCGCATACTTGGTGCCCCACCCGTTGAACCTGAAGTCGAGTGCGACTCGTTCGGCCACTCCCCCAGCCGACGACTCTGCCTCAGCGGAGTCGATGGCGTAGATCGGTCCGCTGTCGCGGAACCACGAATCATCGATCGGTAGCTCGACAATCTCGACCCGTCCGCCGCACAGCTCGGTTGCTCGAGCCACGGCGGGTCCGGGCTGGACGATCATCGACACTGGCTCGAACTCCGAGATCGCTCTTGCGACCTGGGCGTGAGCGTCCTCGGCCATCGACATCATCTCGCCGTACAACGATTCGCGAGCCGGCCAGCACAGCACCGTGCGTTCGTGGGGTGCGAACTCGGCCGGCATCCGTCCGCTCATCGACCGCTCCCGGGGGGCGAGGTCGGAGACGGTGTTGTCGGGGTGCGGCCGTCGAGCGTCAGCAGCGAGCCGTACAGATCGGGACGCCGATCACGGAACAGTCCCCACGACTGGCGCAGGGTACGGATCGCGTCGAGGTCGAACGTCGCGGTCAAGACGGCCTCGGACGTCCGATCGGCTTCGGCCACCTTGGCCCCGGTCGCATCGGCGATGAACGAACTGCCGTAGAACGTGATCTCGCGCTCGGCGTTGCGCCCGACTTCGAGTCCGGTTCGATTGGCCGCGATGAGTGGCGTGAGGTTGGCCCCGGCGTGACCCTGCATCACCCGCTGCCAATGGCCGCTCGAGTCCCACTCCGGGTCCGGCGGTTCGCTGCCGATCGCAGTCGGGTAGAACAGCAACTCGGCGCCCTGCAGCGCCATCGCCCGCGCTCCCTCGGGGAACCACTGGTCCCAACAGATCGCGACGCCGATCGCAGCGTGCTTGGTGTGCCACACCCGAAAGCCGGTGTCGCCGGGGTTGAAGTAGAACTTCTCGGTGTAGCCGATGCCATCGGGGATGTGGCTCTTGCGATAGATGCCCATCTGCGATCCGTCGGCATCGATCATCACCACGGTGTTGAACGTCGCGTTGTTGGCCCGCTCATAGATGCTGATCGGCAGCACCACGTTCAGCTCGGCGGCCACCCGTTGGAAGTGGGTGACCGTCGGGTGATCGTCGACCGGGTGCGCCCGGGCGAAGTGCTCGGGCAGCATGTCGATACAGAAGTACGGCCCCTCGAACAGCTCCGGGATCAGGATGATCTGGGCCCCTTGGGAGGCCGCTTCGCGGACCAATCGTTCGGCGGTGGCGACGTTGTCGTCGACGCCCTCGGCCATGGCCATCTGCAACGCGGCAACGGTGACGCTCATCGCGCCAATCTAGGCGTTGCACCGCTCAGACTTGAACGGCCGACCGCTGCTCTGCAGTCGGCGGAACCGAGCGGTCGCTGACCCAGTTGCCGTGGAAGCCGTACGGAATCCGTTGCGGCAGCATCACTTGAGCGACGTAACCGCGGTCGAAATCCTGGGCATCCATGACGACCAGCTCTGCAGTCTCGTTGGGCACGTCGTGGACGAACGTCATCAACCAGCCGTCGTCCTCCGCGGTCGAGCCCTCGCGAGCGACGAACACCGGCTCACCCGCGCTGCGGCCGACTCCGTGATCGAACACCGTGCGCTCGCCGGTCTGCAGATCGTGCTTGATCGTCGGCCACTCCGGTTCGGTCGCCGACGTGGCGGCGCAGTATCCGTAGCGGTATGGCTGGGCGGTCAGCTTGCCACGGTGACGAGGGAACTCCTGCGGGCGATCGTCGATGATGGTGATGCTCACCGTGCGGGTGGCCGGGTTGAGCACCCACCGCTCGAGCCGGGCCAGATTCTCCTGGAACGGACCGGTACGGTGGCGATCGAACATCACGTCGTAGACGCAGAGGTCGATCACGACGCTCCCGTCGGCGTGGTCGTAGGCATTCATCGGATGGAACGAATAGCACTCCGGCACGTCGATCCAGATGATGTCGGATGCCTCACCCTCACGGGGCAACAATCCAACGCGGGCCCCAGTGCCGGGCTGCCAACTGAGAGGGAACTTGTTGCCGGCGAACGCCATGTCGAAGTCGATTCGCACAGGGAAGTCGAACACCGCCGCGTAGCGCTGGGTGAGCGACATGTCGTGCAGCATCGTTGTTTGCGCCATCGGAATGTCGACCGTCTTGCGGACCTTGCCATCGGCAGCGACCACTACGTACTGCACGTGGTCCATCCATTCCGGCAGGGCATAGACCATCGCGTGCATCTCACCGGTGTCGGGATCCACTTTCGGATGGGCGGTAAAGGCGCCGGGCAGGGTGCCGAAGAAATCGTTGCGGGCAACCGTTTCGAGCTCGTAGGTCATTGCGACCGGGCATCCACCCGCCTCGACCATTGCCCAGGTCGTGCCGGCGAATCCACCGACGTTGGTGTTGGGCCCGCCCCCACCGTTGTTCCAGTTGCGGCCAGGGATGTCGGGCTGACCGCGAAACTCGCTGAGGCCGGAACTACCGACATAGCGATTGCGATACCAGTCGGCATTGCCGTCGCGCACGCGGACTCCGTGCACCATGCCGGCACCGGTGAACCAGTGATGCGTTGCCGGGTCATCGACGTGGAACGGGTTCGGGCCGTTGCGCAGGTAACGACCACTGAGTTCGGGCGGCAGCGAACCGACGATCGGCAGATCGAACGCCGTGACCTCGTCGGTGATCGGCGCGTAGTTTCCGTCGAGATACATGTTCACGCTCATGGGCACTCCATTTCGAGACAATTCCGGCGATGTAACATTGTTACACCGGTCGGATGTAACCTTCGCTGATGCCCCGAGGATTGTCAAGCGCGGATCACGAAACGGATGCGAACCAAACCGCATCGGGCACCGACATGCGATCGGTCCTACTCACCGCGGCGTTGTCGATCCTCGGCGAGCAGGGTGCTGGCGCGATGACGGTTCGCTCGGTGGCCACAACTGCCGGATGTTCGACCACCGGCGTGTACACCTGGTTCGGGGGCAAGGCGGGACTCGTCGAGGCGATCTTCATCGACGGCTTCCAGAACTTCGGTGAAGCGATCCGAGCTGCCGCCCCGGATGGTACGGATGCCAAGCCACTGTCCGGGATGGCACTCGCCTACCGGTTGTGGGCACTCGCCAATCCCACCCAGTACCTGGTGATGTTCGGAGCTGCGGTCCCCGATTACCAGCCGAGCGACGAAGCGATCGCCATCGCGATCGCGACGTTCGAAGATCTCGTCGTCGCAACTCGAGCGTCGATGGACGTCCTGAATCTCGACGGCACAGCACGCGACATCGCTCACCACCTGTGGGCCGGCATCCATGGATACGTGTCGCTCGAACTGTCCAAGATGGACATGGCAGGCAACGACGACGAACGCGCCGATCGGTTCCTGATCGGTCTCGCCCGGCTGATGCGTGGATGCATGCGCTGACCGGCGAAACTGTCGCGGTGGCCCGACAGACTCGAACGACGCGACCAAGGCCGACCAAGGTCACGGGGACCGACGCGTCACGCTCGGCGATTCCGTTCGAACCCCGCATCGACGATCTGCCAGCGGTCACCGACAGCGCCGATCTCATCGACGAACAGCACTGGAACAAGCTGCGCGTCACTGCCGACCTCTCCGCTCAGCGGTTCGATCTGATTGAGATCACCGAATGTCGCATTGTCGGCGCTCGCCTGTCGCGGCTCGACCTCGACGGGGTCCGAATTCGGGACACCGTCTTCGAGGACTGCGATCTGGCCGGAGCGCTGATGCAGGACGCCGCGCTGACCCGGGTGGTGTTCAGCAACTGCCGATTGTCCGGGTTGATTCTCAACTCGTCGAGGCTGCGCGATGTCCGCATCACCGACTGCAAAGCCGATCAGCTCTCGTTGCGGATGGGTTCGGCCGAGCGCCTGTGGTGCGAGCGGGTGCTGCTCCAGAACGTCGACTTGTACCAATCCCAATTGGTTCTGACCCGCCTGTTCGACTGCGACCTGACGAACGGTGAGTTCTCCAACGTTCGTTTCGACGACGTGCAGTTGCACGGCTCGCGCCTCGACGCGGTCCGTGGCGTCGAGCACATGCGCGGTGCGACCATCGACGCCGATCAGATGCACGACTTCGCAGCCGCACTGCTCGCCGCCCACCGCGTCACGGTCACCGACCAACGCGACGCCTGACGTCTGCTCCTGACAACTGCTCCTGACTACTGCTCCTGACGACTGCTCCTGACGTCTGCTCCTGACGTCTGCGCTCGTCGGAGCGCGAGCACGGATGTGGCAGGATCGCAGGATGCAGCGGCCGACGACCTCGACCCGTTTCGCGTTGATCGCAGTGGTGCTCATGTTGGCGGTCACGTCGTGCGGCGGCGATCGCTCGGTCTCGATGCCGGCGGCAGATCAGCTGCCGGCGCCTACATTCGTCGAACTGCCGACCGACCTCGCTGATTCGGTTCAGCTCGATGCAATCGTTGCTCGTGACAACGCCGGGTTGCTGGCCGACATCACGCCGCCGGACCCGAAACTGCTCGGACCGGCACTCGCTGCGTTCATGGCCCTGCCCGACGCGCAGACCGACCTGACCCGGCTAGCGATCTACAACGACTCCGTCAACTTCACGTTCTACGAACGGGGAATTGTCGGCCGATCTGTCACGGCCTTCTACCGGCTCCCGTGGGAGGACGACCCGAATCAGGATCCGCGGCTCAGTCTCACTGATCCGACTTTCGCAGACGATCCCACGTTCTCGATCGTCGACCTCGATCCGACCGTTCCGGAGCAGCTCGTCGCTGCACTCGCCGAACGCGTTCCAACGGCCACCGTGCAACGGATCGCCGTCGAACTGGCGCCCGAGTTCGGCCTACCCGCAGTGTGGACGTTGACCCTGAGCGACGCCCGTGGGCAGTTCGCCACGATCACTGCCGATTTCACGGGCGCGATCCTCGTCGTGAGTCAGAGCTGACATGGCGACTCCCGGATCGGCACCGTTGACCAAGCTCTGGAAGTCCGTGTCGCTTCGGTCTGGCGCGATCATCCTCGTCGTCCTGCTCGGGCTGCTACCGGTTCGGGCCTGGGCACAAGGTACCGACCACGACATCACCGTCGAACGCTCTGCCGAGGGATTCAAATCGGTCACGTGGACCGGCTCCATCGCCGCCGACGGCCGGATCGCGGTCAGAGTGCACTACGACCTCGACGAGACACCGCGAACCTTCGACCTCCGCGTCCCGCCGGGCGCGATGAACCTCGCCGTCGACGACGTGCCCACCGCGGCCGACGTAGGCCGTCACGCCACCGTCGAGATCGACGCTTCGGTGACAATCACCTACGAACTCGCCGGTCGTGTCCGCCGCTACCGCGACGGAGCGTTGGTCGTCCTCGCCGGAGCGAACGGCGACGAGGATCCGGTACTCGTCGCCGATCGCGACGGCAGCGAACTCAGTCTCAGCGGCGACTCTGGGCTGTTCGGCTGCCCACATTGTTTCCTCTCCCCGACCGGGTACGGCGACACGCCAGTGTTCGCCGCGTTGTACGCGCCCGGTGCAGCACACGGCACCGTGCTGGTCAACGGACTCGATCCGGTCCGTCGTGAGCCACCTGCTGGAGCGGAAGCGAGCGCCGACGCGATCACCCTCCTCGGATCCGACGTCCGCACCGACGACGTTTCACTGCTGGCCGTCATTCCGGCCGACGCCGTACCGGACATCGAGCGCAGCGAAGGTGATGTGGCGTCGGCGCTCGCTGCCTTCCGGACCCGGTTCTCCGACTCCGACGACCGCTTTCGCGTCGCCGAATTGGCTGACCGACTTGACCGCACCCCGGCCTGGATCCTCACCGCATTGTTCGCATTGCTCGTCCTCGTCCTGGTGGCCGGACCGCGATTGGTGACACGATCGGACCGGACGGCTCGGCGATCGCCCGAGCGCCAAGGGAGCGGCACCGAGGTCCCACGGTTGAGCAAGTCGACCAGGCCGAGTGACCTGTCGCCGGCGATGGCTGCCCTCGTCGTCCGACCCGATCACGATCAGTCCTTTGTTGCCGCCACGATCCTCGATCTCGTCAACCGCCACATCATCAGGTTGTCCGGCAAAGGCCACAATCAGTTCACGCTCACCATCCCCGTCAGCCCCAATGGCGCCTCCGATTTCGAGCGTCAGGTATTGACCCAGATGCGGCCGCTCGGGGTCCAGCCAGATCCGCCGAAGGAGACCCAGATCGTCGCCCCACCGGTGTGGCACACCCGTACACCGATCGTGGCCCGAGCGCTCGGGCGAGCCGTGATCCGCGAGGGCATCCGCACCAAGCTGGTTCGCCGCAATCGCCTTCCGCTCCTGATCGTGCCGATCGCGATTGCGATGGGCGTAGTGACGCTCTCCCAGACCGACGGGATGGCCTTCCACGCCTGGTCGGCGATCATCATCGGGACCGCAATCGGATTCGTGTCGGCCGCCAGAGCAGGCATCCTGCTGACCGCGTCCGGGCGTGAGCAGCGCGACATCTGGACCGACTTTGCGTCGTGGCTGTCCGGCGACAGCGAACTCGAGCGCGCTGAGGTGCGCGACGTGTGGAAGCTCGGCGAAGTGCTCGTGTATGCCGTCGCTCTCGGGGCTGCTCCCCGTGTCGCTCGTGCACTGTCGCCGGGTCGCAACGGACAACCGTGAACACGATGCGGCTCGGCGTCACCGGCCACCGATCGTTCCTGCATCACGCCGACATCGTCGCCTCGGTCGATTCGGTGCTCGACCGCGTGCTCGATGTCGAGCCGCCGGTCGGGGTCGTGGTCGTCACCAGCTTGGCCGAGGGCGCCGATCGGTTGGTCGCAGAGATGGTGCTGCAACGAGGCGGCATGATGCAGGTGATCCTGCCGCTGCCGGCCGCCGACTACTCCACAGATTTCGAGACTGTCGACTCTCGCGCCGAGTTCGACACGCTGCTCGACCGCGCCGAATCGGTCGAGATCACCATTGCTCCGGACACCACGCGAGAGGCTGCTTACGAGGCGGCTGGACACGCGATGGTTGCTGCCAGCGACATCGTCATCGCGCTCTGGGACGGCACTGCGTCGCGCGGTCGGGGTGGAACTGCAGAGATCATCCAGCACGCCCTCGATCACAACGTGCCGGTCGAGATCGTGTTGGTCGAGCGATGAAGATCTTGCGCAACTCACGTTGGCGTTGGTATCTGCTGGCGCTGTTGTGGGTCGCGCTCATCGTCATTGGATTCGGAGGGTTTCGCCAGCAAGCCAAGGACAGCGGCACCCATCGGTCGAACCTCGAGATCCTCTACCGGCTGATGCAATTGGCGACTCTCGACTACAAAGCCAGCGCCGACTTTCTCAACTGGCGGCTGGAGATCGCCCGCTTCATCGCCCCGGCGATGGCCGCCGGCACGGTGCTCCAAACTGCGTCGCTGGTCTTCGTCGACCAGTTCCGTCGGTTCCGACTGCGGTTCGTGCGCAATCACACCGTGGTCTGCGGACTCGACGAGGTCGGAACCCGACTCGCGCTTGCGTTTGCGGCTCGCGGTGACACGGTTGTCGCGATCGAAGCCGACCCGACGGTGCCCGGCGTGGCCACGGCCAGAGCGTGCGAGATCACGGTGTTGATCGGTGACCCGAGCGATGCCAGTCAACTGCGAGCAGCGCGGGTCACCAAGGCGTCCCGGTTGGTGGCCGTGACCGACAACGATGCGACCAACGTCCAGATCGCGTTACAAGCCGTCGACATCGTCGGTGACCGCGAATCGAACGCGCTCCGATGTGCTGTGCACCTCACCGACACGGAACTGACGACGCTGTTGCGTGCCGCTGACCTCGATGCGCATCGTGGTCTGCGGATGAGCTTCTTCAACACCCACGAGCGAGCGGCGCGAGCACTGCTCGTCGAGCACGACCCGTTTGACGCCGACGATGCAAATACCGTTCACGTGGTCGTCTTCAGCCTCGGACAACTCGGCCGAAGTCTGGTGGTCAACCTCGCCCGACAATGGGTCGAACGCCACCCGTCCGAGCGACTGCGAATCACACTCGTCGACCCGACGGCGACGGGTCGTTGGCGCGCGCTGCAACTGCAACACCCGGCGTTGACGGCGGCGTGCGACGCAACGGTCATCGATTTCGATTTCGACAAGCCGACGGATACAAGCGTCGACGCACTGCAGACGATGTTTGCCGATCTTCGTCCTCCGACGTGGATCGCGATCGCGTTCGTCGACGAATCGCTGTCACTGTCGACTGCGTTCTTCATCACCCAGAGCCTTGGCGTCCGCAACACACCGCTGATCGTTCGCACCCGCACCGAGGCCGGACTCGGCGCCTTGCTGATTCCCGGTACGACTGCGTCGGACCCCTTCCCGACGATGCACGCGTTTCCGTTTCTCGACCGGACGTGCACCACCGATGCCGTCGAGGGTGGGGTCCGCGAGCAGCTGGCGCAAGCCGTGCACGAGGACTATCTCGCCCACCACTCATCCGGCGCCGGCGACGCATCGTTGCAGCGACCGTGGGCCGAGCTCAGCGACGAACAACGCGATCTCAGCAGGCGGCGGGTGGATGGGATCATTGCCGATCTCGCTGAGGTCAGGTGCGAACTCGCTCCGCTGCGCCGATGGGGCGAGCCGCTGACCGAGTTCAGTGCCGCGGAGATCGACACACTCGCGAGCCGTGAGCACCAGCGCTGGTTCGACGATCGGATCGCCAACGGTTGGAGCTACGGCCCCGACCGCAACAACACGCTCAAGAAGAACCCGATGCTGCTCCCGTGGGCCGAACTGCCAGACCACGTTCGGTCGATGAACGTCGCCTCAGCGGCCTTGCTCGCCGGGATGCTCGCTCGGGCCGGTTTCGAACCGACCCGCCGCAGCGACTGACCCGACCCGGCACCGACCGCGCCCACCAATCGCCGGTCAGCCGACCGCCATCCCGATCGGGGCGCCGGATGGATCGACCACATACCAAACGTCGCCGACGCCCTGGCCGTTGATGTCACCGGGAGCAGCGTCCTTGGCGAAGTGGTACAGAGGCCAACCGTCGTACGTCACTTGCTCGCTGCGGTCGTCGCTGCGAGGGACGGTGCCCAGCAGAGCGGCGTCGACACCATCGCCGGCGGTTGCGGGTCCGGTCAACGACGGCCACGTGGCGAGACACTTGTCCTCACACGTGCTCGGGCCCTGGGAATCTGGCGCGAACATGTACAGCGTGCGCCCTTCACCGTCGACCAGAATCGTGCCGAGATCGGTGTCGGCCGTTTCGACAGTCGCATCGCCGACGACCGGCGCAGTGCTGACGGCCCCTCCAGTTGTTGGCGGCGCTTCAGCAGTTTGCGCTTCAGTGGTGGGTGTTTCGGTCGTGACGACCGCGGTCGCAGGTAGCGTCGAGTTGACGGCAGCGCTGCCGTCGTCACTCCCGCAGGCCGCAGCAACGAGGGCGAAGACGATCACCGCGACGATCGTGGATCGGTGGTGGATGGTGGAGTTTTGGCTGAATTGCACGAATGAACCTCCGTTGACTTGGCGCACGATTGCGCGGGCCGGCTCGCTTGCCGGCGACGGGGGATACGAACGGTTTCGTCAACCGGATTGTCAAGATTCTTTTGCGCGGTTCGCGCAATCCTTCTGCGACCGCCGGACGTAGTAGCAGTCGTGCGCATCACCAATCACGCGGGACTCGCCGACGATGCACTCGTCGCCGGGCTGGCAATCGAGGACCCCGACGCGGCGACGGCATTCGTCCGCCGTTTCCAGTCCAAGGTGTTCGGTATGGCAATCTCGGTGACTCACGACTCGGCCCTCGCCGAAGATGTCGCCCAGGAGGCGTTTCTTCGGGCTTGGCGGTCGGCTGCCACCTACGACCGGCTGCGCGGATCCGTCTCGACGTGGTTGCTCACGATCACACGAAACGCAGCCATCGATGCCGTTCGGGCGCGGAGGTCGATCCCTGCCGACACCGATGCGATCGATCGACTGCTGCAAGCAACCGTCGGCACGTTCGCAGCGAGCGATGTGACGGGTGAATCGGCGACGACCACAGTCGAGGCCGGACTGGCGATGCGGCGGCTCCGGGCGCTACCTGCGGAGCAGGCGAGAGCGGTGGCGATGGCGGTGTTCTGCGGGTGCACGGCGAGCGAAGTCAGCGCACGCGACGGCATTCCACTGGGCACGGCCAAGACTCGGATTCGTGCAGGTTTGAGAAGACTGCGGTGTGATCAGATACATCCGACGGCTCCGACGGCTCGATGTGCGGCAGCATATGAGGGGGAGCTGGGATGAACGGCGAAGGCGTCATGGACCACGATCACATCGATGCCGTCGCAGCCGCACTCGGCCAGGACGATCCACGCCAACGGTCGAACGTGGTCGGCCACCTGCTTGCGTGCCCGGAGTGCCGCTCCGAATTCGACGAGATCTCGGCCACCGTTGGCGAGCTACTCGCCGCGGTGCCCGCCGTTCAGCCACCGCTCGGCTTCGAACAACAGGTCTTGTCCAAGATGGGGATCGATGCACCGACTCGAGTTCGCCGCAAAGCCGGTCGCCAGTTGTTCGTTGCAGCAGCAATCGCGCTCGTCGTCTCCAGCAGCGCGTTTGCGTTCATCTCCAGCCGAAACAATGAGCGCCCTACGACCGCATCGGGCGAGGTTCGTTCATTGGCGACGAGATCCGGTGGGGCTCTCGTCGGCACCGTATCGATCAGCGCAGTTGCCGGCGAGTCGGTCATGGTGGTTGCGATCGTCGCCGCGCCCGATGGCGTCTCGTACTCGTGCCTCACCACGCTCACCGATGGCTCGACCTCGCTGTCCAAGTCATGGCCGGCAGGTAACGGTGCGTGGATCGTGCCATTGCCCAATATCTCCACGTTCGATGTCCGAACGGTCGACCTGGTCGTCGCCGGCACTGACCGAGTGTGGTCGACGGCATCGTTCGACTCCTGACCAGCGCGACACCGCCCGCTCCTGCTGGCCGGCTACTGCTGACCGGCTCGGAGCCCAGCGATCATCCGGTCCAGCTCCTGCACCATGGGTGTCAGGCCATGGTTTGCTGCCATCGTCCGGGCTGCATCCAGTGCGGTCATTCCCTCGGCGACACGACCCAACGCGCCGAGGATCTCGCCCCGGTTGGCCGTCGCGAACAGGTAGGTCTGACCGTTGCCAGTCGTTTCAGCGATGTGGATCTGCTCGTCGACGCAGCGCAGCGCACCGGCGAGATCACCGGTGTTGCGGAGCAGGATCGCCTGATTGCCGACACATGCCGCAAGCCCGGCTTGGTCGCCGGTCCGGCGGCAGATCAACTCCTGCTCGTCGAGCAGCGACGTCGCGTTCGCCACATCGCCACGCCCGATCACGAGCAACGCCCGCTCGCCGATCGAGCGTTGCAACGAGGCGTCGTCGCCAAGACCTCGAGCAACCTCGGCGATGTCGGCCCACACCGGCTCGGTCTCGTTCTGGCGTCCGGACCCGTACATCAACTCGGCGGCCTGACTCAGCATCTGCAGGCTCTGCGCGAGCAGGCCCACTGCTGCGGCCGACCGACCGCCCGCGATCAGGTCGTCGATCGCGGCGGCCGTATTGCCCATCATCTGATGCACCTGCCAGCGGTTGTTGTAGAGCGGGACGAGAACCGGGTGGCTGTTCAATTGGCGCAGCACCGGCTCGGCTTGGGCGTACCACGCCAGCGCCGCAGGCAGGTTGTTGCCGGCGATCTCGACCGAGGCCAGATTCGATCGGGCCATCGCGATCGATGCCGGCTGGTTGGCCGCGATCGCCAACCGTTCCTCTTCGAGATGCACAGCGCGAGCGGTACCGAGATCACCCTGCTCGCGGCGTGCCGTTCCGATGATGCCGAGTGCAAGGATCTCCAGCGCCGGGACCCCGGCGAGGCGAGCGGTGAGCAGGGCCTCGTTGGCAAGCCGTTCGGCATCGGCCCAACGGCCCTGATCCGTGGCAGCACGCGCCCGACCGTCGAGCACCCTCGCCAGCAACGGCTCGTCACTCAGCCGACGCAGCAATGCCTCGGTCTGCAGCGCGAGTGTCTCGGCCTCGTCGTAGCGGCCGAGTTGGCGCAGCGTCGTGAACTCGTTGATCCCAGCCTCCGCGGCACCGCGGAGATCGCCGAGTTCATTCATCGACGCCCGCAGCGCGCTGAAGCTGATGAGTGCTTCAGCCGGATTGCCGCTCTCGGACTGGATCGCGCCCTGACCGGCGAGAGCCCTGGCAACACCGGCCACGTCGCCGATCGACCGGCACAGTTGTTCCTGCTCGTTGGCCAGCGCCAGTGCGCCGGCAAGGTCACCACGTTGGATCAACACCGTCGCCCGGTTGCCGAGGCTGGCCTGCAAACCAGCGATGTCACCGGTGCGGCGACAGATCGCTTCCTCTTCGGCGAACAGCGCGATGGCCGTCGCCGTGTCACCGCGGTCGCGTCGGGCCAGGCCGAGGTTGCCGAGCGCAGCCGTCAGTACGGCGAGGTCGTTGCGGCTCCGGGACAGGCTGATCGCCTCCTGCAGGGGCGGCTCGGCCCGGAACAGGTCGCCTTGGGTGTAGTACGCGCTGCCGAGGTTGACGAGTGCGGCCGGCAACCGTCGCACCGAATCATCGTCGGTGCCGGCCCGATAGCTGTCGACCAGGTAGCGGTGCAGCTGCAGCGCCTCCACCGGGTAGCCGGCGTCGGTGACGAGGCGGGCGACCTCCCAAGCAACATCGGCGTGTCCGGCCGGGTCGCCGAGCACCGCTGCGTAGGCATCGATCACGCGCTGTCCGGCCTCCTCCGCTCGCGCCCACAACTGTCGGATGTCCCGATGCGTGCGCCGGTAGGCCGGGGCGAGGAAGGCCGGATCGGCGAGGGTACGCACCAATCCGTCGGTGTCGCCGCAGTCCAATTGCTGCCACGGCAACTCGTCGATGACCCGTGGCGAGATCTCGTAGGTCTCGAACATCTGAGCGATCGCGGCGTGGGCCGAGCGGCGCAACTCGGGCGTCGCGGCGTACCGACGTTCGACCGCCTGGCGATGCGGTTCGGTCGAGAAGACGAGTTGACCGCCGCGTGTGACGAGCCCGGCCTCGGCTGCGAGCATCAACGGCGACCAGATCGCATGTGGCAGCGCCTGATCGGTCGAACCGAGGATGTCGAGCAGTTCCGGATTCGACAGGCCTCGACGCGATGCCCACAGCGAGCGCATCGCGTCGCCGACCAGGCCGGGACGATCGCGCTCGAAGTCGCGTTCGTAGCGGGCGAGCACCAAACCGAGCAGCCCGTCGAGCGACTCCGCCGCGAGGTAGTGGTCGATCACCTCGCCGATCGTGAAGTGGTCGCCGTGTTGGCGCAGCTCATCCAACACCGTGCGCAGAAAGAGCGGGTTGCCGGTGGTCGCCACACCGACGAGCCGTGCGACATGCACCTCGTCGAGTCCCTTCGCGTACCGGCCGAGGAACGAGCGGATCATGGCTCGCCGTTCGGTCTCGTCGAGCGGGGGAAGCACCGTCGTCGGCCAGCCACGTCGTCTCGCTTCCGCCGCAGGACGATCACTGCTGGCCGTCACCACCATTCTCACCATTGGCGGCATGACCGGTGGCAGCCAGGTCAAGTCAGGCGCACCGTCGGCATCGGTGAGGAGATCGGCGTTGTCGATCAGGATGATCGAGCGACGGGTGGCAGTCGCGCACCTCGCAATCGCGGCGAACAGCGCTGCCCGCTGGACGTTGGAATCGGCGGCATCAGCGAGCGTTCCTGCAAGCTCGAAACCGTGCTGGCTGCTCAGCTCGGCGACGAGTCGTCGAGCCATCGCCGGCGACTCCGAAGCATCGGCCGTTGCGCCGACGTGGTGCTCGATCACGATGTCGTCCGGATGTTGCGTCGCCCAATTCATCAACCACTCGGTGGCGACAGCAGAGGCATCCGAGCCCGGGTCACCAGTGATCACGAACGGCGGCTGATTGCCAGCGGCGTAGTTGTCGAGGGCCTGCATCATCACCGGACGCGTCTCGTGGCCGAGCATCTGGGCCAGACCGAACGCCCGATGGGCCTCGGCATCGCGCACCAGCAAATCGGGTTCGGTTGCCACCGGGTAGAGCCGGTCGATCAGCGCGCTGAAGTCAGCCAGGACCCGCTCGCCGAGCCGCTGCGGATCGGGGTACTGCCAGGTCGGCAGCCCAGCATCGTCGATCCTTCGCTTGAGTTCTTCGAGTCGCTCCCGGCGGGCAGCGGCTGCAGTTGCCGCACCGTGCGCACCCAGCGTTGCGATCTCGTCGTCGCTCTCCAATTCGCCCAGGACCCGCCGCTCGTCGGCCGGACGGGTGTCGACCCATGCTGGATCGCGCGTGTAGAAGTACGAATACCCCGCCGATGCAGGGTCGTTGAGCACGCCGTGGAGGATCTCCATCTCCGTCACCGACGTACCGCTCAGATCCCGCAGCCAAGGCAGCTGATCGTCGAGACCTTCGGGCAGTTCTTCGGGGATCCATCCGTAGCGCTGGCCGAGCAACCCGATGAAGAACGGCCGACTGCGATCGATCTCGGCGAGGCAGATCGGCAGCACTGCGCCTTCGGCCTTCTGCTCGTCGGTGACGCCCCAGCGCAGATCCACTTCGCTCCATGTCACGCCCCTCGACTCGCACATCCGACGAAGCTGGGGGAAGATCTGTTTGACCAGTTCCTCCCGCTCGGCCTGCATGTCGCGGAACGTCGACGATACGAACACCCGGATCGACCGGAACGGCAACGGCTCGGTGTGCATCTGCAGATCCTGCCAGTCGGAGGGCCCGTTGTCGCTTGGGGAACCCCAGTGCGCTCGGCATCCTGAGAGCATGCTCGGCGACGACGGTGCTGAATTTTCAGAGGCAGCCGGTAGCGGGGTCGAATGGGGCGCGGGAGAACACTTTGCGCAGCATCGGCCCGAAGTGCTCGAGCGAGCGGGTCGGATAGTCCGGGTCGAACGACGCCTGGTCCCATCGCTCGCAGAACCGCACGCAACTGTCGTACCACTCATGGTCGCGGTAGGCATCACGACCGTTGCGATCGAGGCCGCGAAAATGGGCGTAGTACACCATCTGGAACAGACCGTGCATCTCGACCACCCACGTCACCTCAGCCCGTACGTATGGACGGACGATCGCCGCAGCGATCTGTGAATGATTGTCGGGAGAGAGCTCGTCACCGAGGTCGTGGACCAACGCGGCGACGATCATCTCGATGTCGGCGCCGTCGTCCTCGGCCCGGGTCGCGCTCTGCAGCGAGTGTTGGAGTCGGCTGATCTGGTACCCGTCGAGGCCGTCACCCAGCCGCTCGAGGGCGCTGAGCAACCGGTCGGGAAGCGTCGACGCATACTGGCGCTCCAGACCGTGGAGCAGGTCGTAGTCGGCTCTGCTGCCGTCTTGCATCTGGGTGAATGCGACGGTCGCCATGTCGTGTTGTGTCTCGTGTTGTGTCTCGTGTTGTGTCTCGTTGCCGGTAGCGGTCATCGGGCCACTCCGCTCGTGCCGGCGACCTGGCGAGCGAGCATTCGTAACGTGGCTTGCGGTCCGTCGAGGTCGATGTAGCAACCCTGCAAGTGGCGGTTGCCTTCGTTGGGATCGAAGCTCGTGCGGCCGTGCAGCACTCGACTGTTGTCGAACATCATCAGCTGGCCTGCTTGCAGTGTGAACCGCAGCACGAATTCGTCGTCGTCGAGCAGCTGCGCAAGCCGCACCCGCGCCGCCTGGAATCGCTGCATCTCGCCGACCGGCAGCACCGGCAGTTCGTCGAGCTTGGGGCTGTAGCGCAACCCGGTGACCGTGCCATCGAAATCGCGGTCGACGATCGGCCGGACCGACACGATGTCGGTGGTTTCATCGCGGAAGCGGTAGCGCACGGCCGTCGTCGCGAGCAGCTCGACCGCATTCGGCTGCTCACGGTCGAGCTGATCGATCACGGCCAGACCGTCGACCAGTGTCGACGCGCCGCCGGTGGTCTCGTTGACCAAGCAGTGCAACAGCTGGATGCCAGGTGGCGGGGTGCGATACGGGTTGTCTGTGTGCGCCCCGAGCGCTATCGATCGATAGGCGAGGTCGTTGGAATCCGGAATGTTGAGCACCTCGAACACCGGGCCGAAGTTGGTGTCGCGCACGTAGCCGAAACGCTCGGCCACCAAGAGCAGCGAACCGGGTTCAGTGGGCAAGTTCTCGATCACGATCACGCCGTAGCGGAGGAAGTCGGTCAGCGCCGCGAGTTCGATCGATGGATCGTCGAACGCAAGCCAGTCGTGAACCGGCAGGTCGAGGGTCGCAGCAGTCCAGTGCTCACGAACGGGAAGCCCGTCGGTCAGGGTGACGTCGGCGAGCAACCGGGACGGGTCGAACGTCGCCGTGTGGCCGTCGCTGAACTCGACCTGCAACTGGCCATCGGCAATGGACTCCGCTCGCACCACGAACAGCTCGACCGGCAACAGGTGCGGGTTGTACAACCGCTGGGCCGTGACCGCATCGACCGCATCAGGTCCGGGACTCCGCTCTCGGAGCCACAGCGCCGGCAACTCGATCGTGGTCGTGTCGCCGTTGTGGGTCGAGCTCGATCCCGTGCCCGACACCGATACGGACACGGACACGGACACGGTCATGCGGTCGCCCTGATCATCGATGACGAGTTCGGTCACAGTCAGATTCCTCCGGGGTGGCACGGCCACGATGGCCTTTCGAACAGAGTACCGGTGAGGTCCGAAGGTCTCGGGAAATTCGACCGCCGGTGCACCACCAGCGGACCCCAGCGGCCGAATCCACCGGCGGACTCCACCGGCTGTCGACAGCCCGTGGGTGCCCACATCGGATCTCAGCGGCTGTCGACAGCCCCTCGATCGCCCGACGCAACCTCAAACCAATCGCGTACGCTCGTCGCGACCAACGCATGAGGGGGCAGCCATGGCTGACGGCAACGACTTCAACACGAATGTCATCAACGAGTTCCGGGCCAACGCCGGGGTCGTCGGCGGTCCGTTCGATGGAGCGCCGATGGTGTTGATCACCACGACCGGGGCCAAGAGTGGCCAGCAGCGCACATCGCCGCTGGTGTATCTGCCCGACAACGAGCGGGTCGTGATCTTCGCCAGCAAGGCAGGAGCGCCGACCAACCCCGACTGGTACCACAATCTCAAGGCCAACCCGGCCGTGCACGTCGAGGTCGGTTCCGATGCCTATGACGCCACCGCAGTCGAGGTCACCGGTGCCGAACGCGATGCGCTGTTCGCAGCGCAGGTGGCGCGGATGCCCGGATTTCAGGCCTACGCCGACGGCACGACCCGCGTGATCCCGGTCGTGGCGCTCGAGCGCAACGCCTGAGCAGCAACGAGCGTCCGCAATGAACGATCGAGTTATGAGCGCCCAACGCATTGCCGACGCAGTCGACCACAGCGAGATCCGCAGGCTCCAGGACGCATACGCCGACATCGTCACTCGGCGGGCTTGGGCCGAACTCGACGAAATCTTTCGAAACGACACGGTGCTCGATCTGGATCTACGCGAGCGGACACTCCAGATCGTCGGCACCGAGCAGATCGGCGAGTTCATCGCCCGCAATGTCAATGTGTTCGAGTTCTTCCAGTTCGGCATCCTCGGCACCCGTGTTCACCTGCGGCTCGGCGGCGACGAGGACCGGGCCTCAGCCCGGATGTACATGACCGAGATGCGCCGGACCGCCGGTGGACATTGGTCGCAGATCTACGGCGTGTACCACGACCGGATGGCTCGCATCGACGACCGCTGGTGGTTCGCTCACCGCACCTACCACTCGCTCGCCCGCACCAACCTTCCGGCAGAGATCTTCGATTTCCCCCACCACATCCGACTCGAAGAGAGCTGAACCAGCGCCCACCGTGGCGCCGTAAATCCCGAGCATGACGCCCGTGGGGCGCTCGAAGTCGCCAGAATGGGTTCGGGAGGCGGACTTCCCCAACTCTGACTCACGTTTCCTGTGACTCTCGTGTCCCCTCCTGTCCCCCTTCCCTGTCATTGGATTGCACCATGTACTCACGTTCTGTTCGCACACGTTTCAGCGCGGCTGCTCTTACCGCGGCCATGCTCGTCGGCCTCGTCGCCTGCGGCGGCGACGACAATGCAGCCGACACAACCGCCTCGGCCGCACCCACCACCACACTGTCCACGACTACGTCGGCCCAGTTGGCGACCACGACCACCGAGGCCGACGACGTCACGACGACGACCGTTGCCGAGACCACCACTACCGTCGTGGCGGAAACCACCACCACTGTTCCGGCCGTGCCCGTCTATCCGCTGACCGGAGTCGAGAACCCGGATCCGGCGATCGCGGCTCGGCCCGCACTCGTGGTCAAGATCGACAACGCCCCCGGCGCCCGCCCACAGACCGGCTTCAATTCGGCCGACATCGTCTACGAAGAAATCGTCAACGCCAACATCACCCGGTTCGCAATGGTGTTCCAGAGTGGCGGCAGCAACCCGGTCGGCCCGATTCGGTCGGGCCGACTCCAAGACGTCGAGCTGTTCACCGCATACAATCATCCGCTGTTCGCCTGGAGTGGCGGTAACCGCACCGTCACCGACGCCGTCAACGCCAGCGATCTGATCAACGTCGGAGCGTTCACCAAGCTGGGCGGCGGAGCGTTCTTCCGGATCAGCCAACGCAAGGAACCGCACAATCTGTACGCCACCACCGACGCCCTGTTCGAGCGCACGCAGGTGTACGCCCCGCCCGCCACCCAACAGTTCCAGTACCGCAAAGCTGACGCAACACCGCAAGGCGAGCCGAGCGCCGGAGTTGCAATGGCACTCGACAGCATCGACGTGCGCTGGGAGTGGGATGCCGGCAAGGGCCTCTACTTCCGTGACATGGAGGGTCGGGCCCACATCGACGCCGGCGACAACGTGCAGGTCAACACGAACAACATCGTCGTCCTCGCGGTCGAGTACATCCCCGGAATCTCCGACAGCCCCGACGCCCAGACGATCGGTGAAGGCGAGGCGTTCGTCTTCACCGGCGGCAACTACATCCACGCCACCTGGAGCCGACCGGACAAGTACACGCCGATCGCCTTGATCGCCGATGACGGGACGCCCGTGTTGCTCCAACCGGGCCGTACGTTCATCGAACTCCCCCGCGTCGGCAGCACCATCGTCCTGCCGGCCAGCTGATTCTCGCAGCGACGGCAAGCCGCTCGGATAGCCTCACATCACTCATGTCGTTCAATCCGTTCGTTTCCAAAGCGGTTGCCAACAAGGCCGTCTCACTCGCGCAGCAGGCAATGCAGAACGAAGCCGTGCGCAAACAGATCAAGGACGCACCAGACACTGTCCGCGGCTGGGCCAAGTCGATTCAGCAATCCCACGCAGCCAGCGGTGGCGGAGGGGCGTTGGCGAGTCTGGCCCGGCTCGATCCCACGGCTCGGTACAGCGAGCCTGCGCTCGAACGTCGCCTCGACGGACTCAGCGAGAACCTCGCCCTCGTGTTCCCGGATGCCGACGACCCGATCCGCCAGAGTTCACGCAAGGCGATCTACGAGTTGCGGCGGGCACTCATCATTGCGTCACCGCTACCACTCATCAACCGCAAAAAGGTCTACTTCCGGATCGACGGTGAGGTCCGAGCGCTCGAGCAGGCCTTGATCGACGCCGTGTTGCCCTCATCCGACGGAGCAGGCGATGAGTCGGGCGACGATGCGGCGGACAGGTCGGCGGACGGGTCGGACTCGGACACCTCCGACGGCATGGCCGACGACGCTACCGATCGCTGAGCTCGGCCGTGAGCCCGTCGAGCCCACAGTCCGATCTCCTGGTCTGCGATCCCGACGATCGCGGTTGGATCGGCATCGGCTCGCGTTGGGCGTGGGATCAGCCCGTACGGATCGCGTCGTCGGCTTTCTACGGCGGTGGCATCGGTGATCGGAGTTGGATCGCGAACCTCACCGTCGATCGCGGCTACTCCGATCCGGACCCCGTCACCCACGCCGCTGCGGTCGCCCACCGTTTCGGCGACCCCCGCAATGGAGCGATGTTGATGACCGCGCTCGATGTCCGCCGATCGCTGTGTGCTCGCCGCGAAGGGGTCGAAGTGCAAGGCAGCGTTGCGATCGGCGCCGTCTGCTGGGCGGCCGATACCGAATCGTCCGGCGCGGTGTGGCGTCCAGGCACGGTGAATCTGATCGTCTGGATACCGGAGCCGCTCGCCGATTCGGCACTGCTCAACGTGATGACGACGGTCGCCGAAGCCAAGAGCCAGGCCTTTCGCGACCTCGAGATCCCCGGAACCAGCACACCGAGCGACGCGATCGCCGTCGCGTGCCCGATCGGGACCGCCACAGATCGCGGTTGGTACGGCGGACCCCGCAGTCATTGGGGATCACGGGTCGCCCGGGTCGCCCATCGCCTCGTTCTCGACGGTGTCGACGCCGATGGCGCCAACCACGGCATCGACGACGACGGCTCCTGGCGCACCCTGTAATCCCCGGCACGGGCGACGGCGGCACGGGAACCCACAGGCTGTCGACAGCCGCAGGAGTCCGACATGGGTCTCGACAGGCTGTCGACAGCCGCTGGAGTCCCCATCGCCCGGACCGGGACCGGGCCAGCACCGGCTCTACGTGAGCACACAGGCCAGGGTCTGCTCTTTGTGCTCACGCAAAGATCGGCGATGCTTCTGTGTGGTCGGCGAGCACGTGGATGAGGGCACGAAGCCGAGCGTCTGGCGTTGTGATCGACCTCAGTGTCGGTTGTGCGGTACACATCGTGTTCACGAACGGGCACGAATAGGCACGAATAGGCACGAATGACGGCAATCAGCAGCAACGGGGCGAATCGGCGATGAGACCAGCACTTGGAGTACGAGACGTGGGGGTTCGGCGCACGATGAGGGGCACGATGATCGGGCTGGTCGCCGCATGTGCGATGTTGTCCGCGTGTTCCGCTGACAAGGTCGACTACAAGACTGCAGCCGAGAAGGTCGCTCGTGAGACCGTCGAAGGCCTGATACCGGGCGACGCAACGGCCGATTGCGGTGACCCGAGTTCGCCCGACGTCGGCACCACGTTCGCTTGCACCGGCACAGCCAGCGATCTGACGGTGTACACGTTTGCTGCCGAGATCACCAAGGCCAAGGAGGTGACGGTGACGCTGCTCGACACGGGCACCCCGCCAGCCGGTGCAACGGGCGCGACGAGCACCGACACCGGGGGCACCGAGGCCACACTGCACAGCGAGGAAACTGTGGCGGAAACGACGACCGCCGTCACCGCTGCGGGCTGAACCGTCATCACCGCTGCGAGCTGATCCACCCGACACCGCTGACACGGCTGACACGGCTGACACGGCTGACACGGCTGACGCCGCTGACACCGCTGACACCGCTGAATTGGCCGCACCGTTCGAACGGCCGCTGATCAGCAAGACTGTCCATCATGACGACCGTCTTCGTACTCGGTGGTGCCCAAACGGACTTCGCCCGCAACTTCGCCCGTGAGGGACTCGAGATCGGTGATTTGTTCGCGGAGGTCGTCAGCGGCACCCTCGCCGAGGCGCAGGTGGAACCGGGCGAGATCGGCACGATCCACGTCGGCAACGCGTTCGGCCAACTGTTCACCGGGCAAGGTCATCTCGGCGCGATGCCGGCAACGATGGACCATGCGTTCTGGGGAATCCCCGCCGCTCGGCACGAGGCCGCGTGCGCTTCGGGCAGCATTGCAGTACTGGCGGCAATGGCCGAAATCGAGGCCGGCCGTTACGAATCCGCACTCGTCATTGGCGCCGAGCAACAGCGCAACGTGCCAGGCGACATCGCTGCCAAACATCTCGGGGCAGCGGCGTGGGTCGGCCACGAAGGCCAGGAGGCCCGGTACATGTGGCCGCACATGTTCGACCTCCTGATCGACACGTACGACGAACGTTACGGCGTGCAGTACGAGCACTTGGCCGAGATCGCCAGGACCAATCTTGGCAACGGCAAGCGCAACCCCAACGCCCACACCCGTGCCTGGCAATTCGACGACCGCAGCTTCTCCGAGGACGACCACGCCAACCCGGTCATCGAGGGTCGGGTCCGCCGCCAGGATTGCGGTCAGGTCACCGACGGCGGCGCCGGCGTCGTGCTCGCGTCCGAGCGATTCGCCGCAGAGCACTGCGCTCGTCACGGCCGATCGATTGACTCGCTTCCCCGCATCACCGGCTGGGGCCATCGGACGGCCGCGCTCGGCTACGACGCCAAGGTGCGGCGCAGCGAGGGCCAGCCATATGTGCTGCCCCACGTACGCCAGGCAATCACCGATGCGTTCGACCGGGCCGGCGTCGCCGATGTGCACGGGATCGATGGGATCGAGACCCACGACTGCTTCTCGATGACCGAATACATGGCGATCGACCACTTCGGCATCACCGCCCCCGGCGAGAGCTGGAAGGCGATCGAGGACGGCACCATCGCCCACGACGGTTCGCTGCCGGTGAACCCGAGTGGCGGATTGATCGGCCTCGGCCATCCGGTCGGGGCGACTGGCGTGCGAATGCTGCTCGATGCGTCCAAGCAAGTGAGCAATGCAGCCGGCGACTATCAGGTCGATGGTGCGTCGAAGTTCGCGACGCTCAACGTCGGCGGCAGCGCGACGACGGTCGTCAGCTTCGTCGTCGTCGGTGCGGACGTCTGACCCGCGCTCGTCCACTGTTGCCGACGAGGCCGATGACCGCACGGGCTGTCGACAGCCCGCCGGTAACCAGGTGGGACCCGTGCGGCTGTCGACAGCCGCACGGGTCCCATCGTCGCCGAACAGGACCGGTGTCAGCCTCGCGCCATGGCTCGAAATCGCATCACGCCATGCACGATCAGCCCGGCGCTGAGGCCCCAGAACGGAGCGCTGATACCGAGCGCGGTGATGCCCGATGCACTGACCACCAGGGTGACGACCGCTGCATCGCGCATCGACGGATCGGCCATCGAGGCTGACAGCGCACCGGCCAACGCCCCCAGCAGAGCCAGACCGGCAACAGCGGAGATCAGGATCGGTGGAGCCGATGCAACGAGAGCGGTCGCCAGGCCCGCGCCGAGCCCGATCACCACGTAGGTCGCACCGTTCGCGAAGGCTGCGATCCACCGCTGGTCCGGGTCCGGGTCGGCGTCCGGGCCGGCCACCAACGCAGCGGTGAGCGCGGCGAGATTGATCCCATGGGCGCCGAGCGGTGCACCGACTGCCGTCGCCGCCCCGGTGGCGAGCAGTAGCGGACGCAGCTTGGGCTGATAGCCGAAGCTGCGCAGTACGGCCATCCCGGCCACGTTCTGCGATGCCATCGTGACGATGAACAGCGGCACACCGAGCCCGATAATCGCGCTCACTTGGAAGATCGGTGTGCTCAACGCAAGCTGCGGCCAGTGCGGGGCGAAGTCGACCGCAGAGTCCGGCTGACCGATCGCGATCGAGGCGATCGCTGCGACCAATGCACCCGGCACCGCCCACCGCCGGGCGAAGCGGAGCAACAGGATCCACACGATCACCATCGGTGCCGTCAGCCACGGTTCCTGCACCATCGACTTCGCCGGCGACAGACACACTGGCAGCAACACCCCGGCCAGCAATGCACTGGCCAGCGGTCCGGGGATCATTGCAATCCATTCCGCCAGCGGTCGCCACAGCCCAGCCACGACCGTCAGCACACCGGCCACGACGAACGCCCCCAACGCAACTCGGTAACCGCCGTCGACCTGGCCGGATGACACGAGGAGCGCTGCCCCGGGGGTCGACCAGGCAATGCTGATCGGCAGTTTGTAGCGCCAACTGGCCCACATGCCAATGGCGCCCATCAGCACCGACAGCGTCAGCAATCCAGATGATGCTTGGCTCTCGCTTGCCCCCACGGCAACCAGACCGGCCAGGACCACCGTGAACGAACTCGCAAACCCGACGAGTGCGGCGATCATCCCGGCGATGATGGGTTGGGGGCGCATCAGACGGCCGCCGTGATCGGCAGCAGGATCAGGTTGAGCAGCTTCGCCCCACGACCACCGGCGCCATACACGTGGGCGACATCGGCCACGAACCATGCCGAATCTCCGGCTTTCAATGCCACGGCTTCGCCCACGGGCCCCACCGAGCAACCGCCGCTCCGACAGACCACGATCTCTTCCGTGCCAGGCGGGTGCGGCTCGGCGCGCTGCTCGCCGTTCGGCGGCAATTCGATGTCGAACAGTTCAGTTCGATGACCACGGCCATCGGCGTGGATCAGCCAGGCGGCCAGTCCCGAGTGACCCCGCAGTGGCTCACCGGAGCGAGCCCCGATTCGACGGATCCGTGGCTGGTCGTTGCTCTCGAGCAATGTTCCGAGTGGCACATCGAGGGCTTGCGAGATACGCCACAGGGTTTCGATCGAGGGGTTGCCGTCGCCGCGTTCGATCCGGGACAGGATCGATTTGGACAGTCCGGCCATCTCGGCGATTTCTCCGAGCGACAATCCTCGATCGATTCGAGCGACGCGCAGCGATCGGCCGATCTGCGTCGAGAGTTCACCAGAGTTCACGATCGTGCATCATAAAGGACGACGGCGCAGTCCGACGGAGCAATTTCGGCTGCTTGCCGCCAGGATCGACGGGTGAATTCGCTCGGCCTCGACCAGCAACCCACATCGTCTGGACTCGAGCGACGGATGGTGCTGACACTTGCGGCGAGCACCGGCATCGCTGCAGCAAACCTGTACTACGCCCAGCCGCTGTTGCACACGATCGCCGAGAAGTTCGGTGCATCGGTCGGCAGCGCCGGGTTGATCGTGACCGCCTCCCAGATCGGATACGCGACCGGGCTGGCTCTGCTCGTGCCGGCCGGCGACCTGCTCGACCGCAAGCGACTCGTGCCGATGCTGCTGATCGCAGCCGCAGTGCTGCTCGGCGTCGCCGCCGTCGCACCGACGCTCGGCGTACTGATCGGGGCGATGGCGCTCGTTGGATTGTGCGTCGTCGTGGCCCAGATCCTCGTGCCACTGGCCGCCGAACTGGCGTCCGACGGTGAACGCGGCAAGGTGGTCGGCACGGTGATGACGGGGCTGCTGCTCGGCATCCTGCTCGCCAGAACTGTTGCCGGAGTCGTGGCCGGCATCGCCGGTTGGCGGTCCGTCTTCGTGCTCGGGGCCGTGATGACCGCAGTCCTGGCCGTCATCCTGCGCACCCAACTTCCCGACGAACGTCCTCGCCAGGCCATGCGCTACGGCGAGATCATGCGGTCGATGGTCCAGATCGCTCGCACCCAGCCCGAACTGCGCCGATCGGCACTGCTCGGATCGCTCGCGTTCGCGACGTTCAGCGTCTTTTGGACAACGATCGCGTTCCTGCTCTCGGAGCAGCCGTTCGACTACAGCGACTCGGCAATCGGCCTGCTCGGTCTGGTCGGCGCGGCGGGCGCGCTCTGCGCGACGATGGCCGGCCGCTTCGCCGATCGCGGCAAGGCGAACATCGGCCGGGTCATGGCATCGACTGCGATCACTGGATCGTTCGGGCTGCTGTGGCTCGGGCGGACGTCGATCGTGCTGATCGTGGTCGGCGTCTTGGTGCTCGACATCGGCGTCCAAGGTGTGCAGGTGCTCAACCAATCCACCGTCTATGAACTTGTTCCGGGGGCGCGCAGCCGAATCAACGGCGTGTACATGACCGCCTACTTCGTCGGTGGCGCACTCGGTTCAGCGGGCGGAGCGTTCGCGTATGAGCAGGGCGGCTGGCGAGGTGTTTGCGGCCTCGGCGCAGTGCTCGGCGGCCTCGCCATCGGACTCGCCAGCCTGCGGGTCCGACCAGCTGCAGCGATGTCGATCTGACGAAACCGGCGAAACCGGCGAAACCGGCGAAACCGGCGAAACCGGCGAAACCGGCGAAACTGCTCCTCCACCGGTGATGACGCCTGTCTGTGTCACCACACATCCCGAATTCGGGATGTGTGGTGACACAGAAAGCGATAGCGGGGCGGATCAGCTGCGCTGGGTACCGACCTTGAGATCACGGAACGGGACGGCGGTGTCGACGGATGGCTCGCGGGGCAGGCCGAGAACACGCTCGCCGATGATGTTGCGCTGGATCTCGTCGGTGCCACCGGCGATGCCGTTCTGGAATGTGTTGAGCAGGTGCTTGGTGAGGTATGACGCTCCGGTGTCAGCGGGATCCCACGCAACCGAACCCGGCCCGGCGATCTCGAGCGCGATCGAGCGGTAGAACCACGAAATGTTGCTGCCCATCAACTTGCCGAGCGAGCCGGCCGGTCCGGGCGTCTTACCGGCCTTCATTTCGGCCCGGTTGCGCATCGCGACCATGGCCTTGGTCGTCTCCATTGCGTACAGCTTCATCAAGTTGTCGCGCACGACCGGCTGTTCGATCGAACCGTTCTCGGTCGCGATCTCGACCAACTTGTCGTAGTAGGGCTGGCTGATCTTGCCGGCGCCACTGGAACCAATCGCGACGCGCTCGTACATGAGCATGCTGGTCGCCAAACGCCAGCCGGTGTTCATCTCGCCGACGAGCCAGTCCTTGGGCACCCGGACGTCGTTGAAGAACACCTCGTTGAAGTGACTGCCGCCATCGATCTGGTGGATCGGGCGGATCTCGACGCCGGGCGCCTTCATGTCGATCACGAACATCGAGATCCCGCGGTGCTTGACCTGCTCGGGATCGGTACGAACGACGACGAGGCCGTAGTCGCTCTTGTGGGCAAGGGTGGTCCACACCTTCTGGCCGTTGATGATCCACTCGTCACCATCGAGTTCGGCCTTGCTCTGCAGGCTGGCGACATCGCTACCGGCCCCCGGCTCGCTGAACATCTGGCACCACATGGTCGTGCCCTTGATCATGTCCGGCAGAAACTGCTTGCGCTGTTCGTCGGTGCCGTACTCGGCCATCATCGGCAGACACATGCCGTGGCTGATGATGAACTCACCGTCCTGCGGCGAGTAGGCAGCCTTCTCTTCCCGCCAGATCTTGTCGTGGGCCGTCGTCAGGCCCGCTCCACCGAACTCTTTGGGGATCGTGATGCCCGCCAACCCGGCATCGGCAGAACGTGCGAGGAACTCCTTGTTCCACTCGAACGTCACCTGCGCGCCCGACTTGTGGTTGGCCTCCAGGAAGGCCCGGCACTTGACACGGAAGTTCTCGGCCTCGTCGGCACTGAGTGCACCGTCGACGGGGGTCAGGGTGTCGGTCATCGAAGTTCTCGTCTCTGTCGTGTCGCAAGTAAGCGACGTTGGCGTTGCGTTCGGGTCAGCATCGAGATCGGTCTGCTGCTGGCAGACCATGCCGTTGCCATATTGTATGTTGCTGTATAATATGCCGGAAGAGCTTGCTGAAGCAAGACGCCGGAGAAACGCGGGGATCGGAAACACGAATGAAGGAAGTCGAGACCACCCATGAGCTCGACGCACCTCCATGGCTGCGCGTCGAGACCACCCTGATGAACACGGCGCGGGCGATGCGCGAGGCCTACGACAGCCGCTTCGCGCCGCTCGGGCTCAACCTCACCCAGGCCAGCCTGATCGCCTACCTCCAGCAGTTCGGCCCGATCACGCAGACCAAATGCGCCGATCATCTCCGTCTCGGTCGAGCCAACATCGGCGCGATCATCGACCGACTGCAAGAACGTCAACTCGTCGAGCGCCATCCCGATGCCGTCGACCGTCGCGTCTGGCAGGTTGCGCTCTCGCCGCTCGGCCATCAACTCGCAGCCGAGGTGCTCGCGATCGACGAAGTGCTCCGCTCCGAGATGCGAGATGGAATCACCCGCGCCGAACGTCAAGCACTTGCGTCGGTGATGACCCGACTGCAGGCCAACCTCCTCCGAGCTTCCGCCAACACCGTTGGATGACATCGGCCCCTTCTCACGAACCTCGACGCCGAACAAGATCCACGAACAAGATCCACGAACAAGATCCAGAACTACACGAACAAGACAATGGAGAGCCCCATGACAGATGCAGTGATCGTCGATGCCGTCCGTACGCCTGGTGGCAAGCGCAACGGCAAGCTCAAGGATTGGCACCCGGCGTCGCTCGCCGCGCACGTGCTCAAAGCCCTCGCCGAGCGCAACAACCTCGATCCGGCCAAGGTCGATGACGTGATCATGGGCTGTGTCAGCCAGGTCGGCCAACAGTCGCTCAACATCGGCCGCAACGCCGTGCTCGGTGCCGGTTGGCCCGAGACCGTTCCGTCCACCACGGTCGACCGTCAGTGCGGCAGCAGCCAGCAGGCGATGCACTTCGCTGCCCAGGGCGTCATCGCCGGCGCCTACGACATTGTCGTCGCGGCCGGCGTCGAAGTCATGTCCTCCACCCCCATGGGCTCCAGCGTCGTCAAGGGTGAGTTGGGGATGCCGTTCCCGAAGGAGATGCTCGCTCGCTACAAGGAGAGCGGTTTGCCGCCACAGGGAATCGGCGCCGACATGATCGCCGTCGAGTACGGCATCACCCGTGAGGATCTCGATGCGTTCGGCGCGCAGAGCCAACAGCGCGCCGAAATCGCGACCGCCGAGGGTCGGTTCGAGAACGAAATCATCCCGGTCCCCTACGACCAGGGCGAGGGTGAGCAGATGCTGACCGCCGACGAGGGCATCCGCCCCGGCACCACCGCTGAAGGCCTGGCCAAGCTGAAGCCGGCCTTCAAGGAAGACGGCTTGATCACCGCCGGCAACTCGTCGCAGATTTCCGACGGCGCGTCAGCCGTTCTGATCATGAGCGCCGAGAAGGCAGCCGAGCTGGGGCTCAAGGCTCGCGCCCGATTCCACAGCTTTGCTGTCGTCGGTACCGACCCGGTGACGATGCTCAAGGGCCCGATCCCGGCGACCAAGAAGATCCTCGAGAAGTCTGGTCTGACGATCGACGACATCGATGCGTTCGAGGTCAACGAGGCCTTCGCCTCCGTTGTGCTCGCGTGGGCCAAAGAGACCGGCGCCGACATGGCCAAGGTCAACGTCAACGGTGGAGCGATCGCGCTCGGTCACCCGCTCGGTTGCAGCGGCACCAAGCTGATGGCGACGCTGCTGAACGAACTCGAGCGCACCGGCGGCCGCTACGGCATGCAGGTGATGTGCGAAGGCGGCGGGCTCGCCAACGCGACCATCATCGAACGCCTCGACTGACCGAGACCTGATGTCTGTGTGAGCGCCGATCAGATCTGACTCACGCGCCCGTCTGTGTCACCGCATGTCCCGAATTCGGGATGTGCGGTGACACAGAACGTCAGAAAACGACGTCAGGTCAGTCGGGCGGCCCGCAGCTCCAGATGACGTCGCTCGGGGAGGCTGAGCGTGCGCCGGGCAGCGAGGCGATAGTTCATTCGGGCACCATCGATGTCGCCGGCGAGTTCCAGCAGATGCGCCCGCACGGCCGGGAGCCGGTGGTGGTCGGCGATGCGCGGATCGTCATCGAGCGGCTCGAGCATCACCAACCCCGCTCGAGCGCCACGGGCCATCGCGACTGCGACGGCATGGTTGAGCGTTGCCATCGGGTTGGGCGCGACTCGTTCGAGCAGTTCGTACAGCGCGCAGATCTGGGGCCAGTCGGTGTCCATCGACGACGGCGCTTCGTCGTGAACGGCGGCGATGGCAGCCTGTAATTGGTATGGGCCGAGTCGGGTCGACGCGAGTGCAGCCGTGATGATCTCGACACCCTCGGCGATCGACGCCTGATCCCAGAGTGAACGATCCTGTTCGGCGAGGGGAATCAGCGATCCATCCGCAGCGGTGCGAGCTGAGCGACGAGCATCGGTCAACAACATCAGCGCCAGCAGTCCACTGACCTCACCGGTGGCAGGGCGAAGCCCGCTCACCACCCGGATGAGGCGAATCGCTTCGTTGCTGAGATCGGGGCGCATCAACTCGGTGCCACCAGTCGCCGTGTACCCCTCGTTGAACATCAGATACAGCACCTGCACGACCACCGCCAGACGCCCCTGATATTCGTCGTCTGCGGGAGTTTCGAACCGGCTGTCGCTGGCGACGATCGTCGCTTTGGCCCGGCTGATCCGCTGCGCCATTGTCGCCTCCGGCACGAAGAAGGCACGGGCGATCTCGGCGGTCGTCAATCCGCCGACTGCGCGCAACGTCAGCGCAAGCTGCGTGGGCGGCGACAACGCCGGGTGGCAACACAGGAACAACAACTGCAACGTGTCGTCGATGGTCCCACCCGACGATTCGTCGGCCGGCCCATTTGCGAACGCGTCGGGCGGACTCGATGCCAGGACGAGATTTTCTCGCTCACGGCGGGCCGAGTCAGTGCGCAACTGATCGATGAGTCGGCGAGTGGCAACGATGTGCAGCCAGCCATGCGGGTTGGATGGGATCCCGTCGGCCGGCCATTGTTTGACGGCCGCGAGCAGCGCCAACTGCACCGCGTCCTCGCAGACGTCGAAGTGTCCATACCGACGGACGAGCGCGCCGAGCACCTTCGGCGCGAGCTCGCGCATCAGGTCTTCGGCGCGGGCGTCCACGGGCACGTTCACATCTCCTCGCCCGCCTCGTGCATCACCGGACGCACCTCGACACCGACGAGACGTGATGATGGGTTGGCGGCCGCAATCTCGTAGGCGCGGGCCTCGGTGTCGACGTCGATGATCGCAAAGCTGCCGATGTACTCCTTTGCTTCGATGAATGGGCCATCGGTGACGGCCGGTACGCCGTCGCCGTTGGTGTGCACCATCTTGGCGGCGCTCTGATCGGCGAGGCCGTAGGCGCCGATGAACTCGCCGGTCCGGCGCAGTTCGGTCCACAGCGCGTCGGTCTCTCGAATCAGAGTGCTCAGTTGGTCGGGCGGGAGCGACTCCCAAACCATTTCGTTGCCGTAGATGATCAACATGTACTTCATGGTTGTCTCCTGGTTTTCCGGTGCTCGGATGGCACCTTCACCGTAGATGTCGTCGCGGTCCACGAGATATCGACATCGTTCACGGGAGTATCCGGATTTTCTTGGCGGCCTGTTCAGGCTCCGCTGTTCGATCAGTGCGGGGAGATCCCGAGTGACGCGTGACTCCCGTCTTCTAAGCTTGCCCCATGAGTCGTGCCACCACGTCCACCGATCGCTCCACCGAATACGACTTCGAGGCGTACCGGCGCGAACTCACGGGCTACTGCTACCGAATGCTCGGGTCTGGGTTCGAGGCCGAGGATGCCGTTCAGGAGACGATGATCCGGGCTTGGCGCAAGGTCGATCAACTCCAGGGCCAGTCGGCGCTGCGTTCGTGGATGTACAGCATCGCCACGAACGTCTGCCTCGACATGCTGCGCGGACCGCAGCGCAGGGCCCGGCCGATGGACCTCGGGCCATCGTCCACCGCTGCGACGCCGATCTTCCCGACCGCCCGACCCGAGAACACTTTCGTCGAGCCGATCGCCGACGCCAAAGTACTGCCCCACGGCGGCGATCCGGCCGAACTCGCGGCGTCGCGAGAGACCATCCGGCTCGCCTTCATCGCTGCCCTCCAGAACCTTCCACCCAAACAACGCGCGGTGCTCATCCTGCGCGAAGTGTTGTGCTGGCACGCCGACGAGGTCGCCGAACTCCTCGACACCAGCGTTGCGTCGGTCAACAGCGCGCTCCAGAGAGCGCGGGCGACGATGGCCGCCGACGCCGGCGGCCACAAGCCGAGCACCGCAGTCGACCCGAGCCAGCAAGCTTTGCTCGCCCGATACATCGACGCGTTCGAGCGATACGACATGACGAAGCTGGTCGAACTCTTGCACGACGATGCAATCATGTCGATGCCGCCATTCACGATGTGGCTCGAAGGTCCCGACCAGATCACTGAGTTCTTCGTCGGTCAAGGTGCGGCCTGCGAGGGTTCGAAGCTCGTCGCGACCACGGCCAATGGTTGCCCGGCCTTCGGCTCCTACAAGCCCGACCCGAATGGCGGCTATGCGCCGTGGGCAATCCAGGTGATCGAAATGGCCGATGATCGCATCACCGGTCATCACAACTTCCTCGACACCAAGCTGTTCGAGGCATTCGGTCTGCCTGCCCACCTCGACTGACCAGCACGGCGACCGACCTGGTTCGGAGCAGGCGTCGAGCGGCGATGAGTTCGGGTCGCTCGCTGCGTCTCGTGTGCATCGACCGCGCTGACGACCACGACGACCACCACGACGACGCACACGGCGATGACGATGATGACGATCACGATGACGACGACATCCGCTCGATGGACGCTCGCAACGGCCCGACGCCCTTGTCGTTCCTCGACCGCTCTCCACCAGCTTGGGCCGACATCGAGACGATCACGATCCCGGCCGGAGGGCACCGGCCATACAACGAGCAGGGTTGGCGGCGGGCGATGGTCGTGGTCGAACGGGGCGCAGTCAGCCTCGAATGCGCCCGTGGCGGCCGACGAACGTTCGGCGCAGGATCGGTACTCTGGACCGTTGGTCTCGACCTCGTGTCCCTCCACAACGGCGGAGAGACACCCGCCGTCTTGAGCGTCGTCCAACGTCGCAGCCGACAGAACGACTGAACATGGCGAAGACCTGGCGGCGGGGCTTGTCGGGCTGCCGCCGGTTTGCTCGCCGGGAGCGGCACTCGGGGAAACGGCGCGGGCCCATCGCCCATCAAAACTAACTGACTTCGCTGGCCGCCAGCAGCGCATCGCGCTCGACCCGTCGAACCCGTTGCTCATCGGGATCCGGCACCGGCACTGCAGCAAGCAGCCGTTTTGTGTAGCTCTCCTGCGGGTCGGTCAGGATCTGTTCGCGGGTGCCGAACTCGACCAGCTTGCCGTTCTGCATGACGGCGATCCGACGGGCGAGGATCTCGACGACAGCGAGGTCGTGAGAGATGAACAGGCAGGCGAACCCGATCTCGCGCTGGAGTTCCTGGAACAGATCGAGGACGCGAGCCTGGACCGACACATCAAGCGCCGATGTCGGCTCGTCGGCAATCAGCAACTTCGGGTTCAGCGCGAGCGCACGGGCGATGCCGACACGCTGGCGCTGGCCACCGGACAATTCGTGCGGATAGCGATTCCGCAGGCTGCGGGCGAGTTCGACCTGATCGAGCAGCATCTCGACCCGCTTACCGAGCGCTTCACCCTTGGCAATGCCGTGGAGCAGCATTGGCTCGCCGATCGATTCGCCGATCGGCAGACGAGGATTGAGCGAGGAACCAGGATCTTGGAAGACGAAGCTCAGTTGACTGCGCACCTTGCGCAACGCCATCTTGTCCACGCCGACCATGTTCGTTCCGAACACGCTGGCGGTTCCCTCGACGAACGGCAGCAGTCCAACGATGGCCCGACCGATCGTGGTCTTGCCCGAGCCCGATTCACCGACCAGGCCCACCACCTCGCCGGCGGAAATCGACATGGTGACGCCGTCGACTGCTCGAAACGCAGGCGTGCTGCCCTGCTTGGGGTATTCGATCGCGACCTCGTGGAGATCGACCACGACCTCACCCTCGTCACCGGAGCGACCGTCGGCCCCGCCGACGGACACTCGCGAGGCATGAACTCCATGCTCGTCGTGGACCACCGTCTCGTGTTCCTTGGTGACGATAGAGCCGAGGTGGGGAACGGACCTGAGCAGTTCTCGGGTGTACGGATCTTCGGGGCGGTGAAAGACCTGATCCGCTGTCCCTGCCTCGACGATTCGTCCGCGCTGCATCACGATCACCCGGTCGGACAGGTCGGCGACCACACCCATGTCGTGGGTGATCAACAACACACCGGCATCGATCCGGTCGCGGAGGTCGCGGAGCAACTTGAGGATTTCGGCCTGCACCGTCACGTCGAGCGCCGTGGTGGGCTCGTCGGCGATCAACAATCGCGGTTCGAGCGCGAGCGCCTGGGCGATCATGGCTCGTTGACGTTGCCCACCCGACAACTGGTGCGGATACGAATCGACCCGATGCTCGGGATCCGGGATCTCGACCATCGTCAGCAATTCGATTGCCCGCTTGCGCGCTGCTTTGGGCGCCATCGACTGATGGTTGCGCAGCATTTCCGCGATCTGGAAACCAACGGTGTAGACCGGGTTGAGCGCCGTCATCGGCTCCTGGAAGATGACCGAGACTTCGCGACCGCGCAGCGAGCGCAAGGTGCGGTCATCGATGTCGACCAGTTCACGGCCGTCGAGTTTGATCGAGCCGGTGACACTGGCGTTCTTGGGCAGGAGACCCATCAACGACAGCGCGATGGTGGATTTGCCGGATCCGGATTCGCCGACGATCGCGAGGACCTCACCGGAGTGGAGCGTCAAGGAGGCATCGACCACGGCGGGATACCAGGTGCCATCGACCCAGAAATCGACGTCGAGATGTTCGACCTCGAGGACCGGTGGTGTTGGTTCGTTGGAGCCGGGAATCATCGGGCATCCATCCTTTCAGACCTCGGCGTGCAACGATGGGAGCTGTGAATGCCGCCAAGCCCGTGGAATTCCGACCGACATTCGGCAAGTTCCTGACGGTTGCGATCGGACTGATCTGCATCACTGCGTTGCTCTGGACGACTGCCGATGTCGGCGTTGTGGCATTGATCGAGGTCGGCCCGTGGTTGATGCTCGTGGCCGGCGCCTGCTGGGCGGCATTCTGGAATCCGCGGATTGTCGTCGACGACGGTGGCGTGCGCCTGGTGAATGTGACCCGCACGATCGATCTGCCCTGGCCGTCGATCCAGGCAGTGGACACCAAGTTCGCGCTGACCCTGATCACCGCCCACGGCAAGTTCACTGGTTGGGCAGCGCCCGCGCCCGGCGCTCACGCAGCGGTACGCGCCACGCGGGGCAACGTCAAGATGATCCCCGACAGCGCCTGGGGGCCAGGAGGAATTCGGCCCGGAGATCTGCCTTCGACGCCGTCGGGCAACGCTGCACTGTTGATCCGCCAACGCTGGCAAACCCTGCGCGACGCCGGTCATCTGGATTCGCCGTTGGTCGAGCACGAGCGAGCCCCGATCCACTGGCACTGGCGGATGGCGGGAATCGCCGCAGCCCTGGTGATTCTCGGAGTGATCGGCCTCTACGTCTGACACCACTGTTGTCGCCCCGCCGGTGACGGCCGTCATCAGCCTGCGGCTCCGGCGGCAGCTTCGTGGCTGGCGGACGACTGAGCCCGAGCTGATTCGATGCTTGTGTCGAGGTCCTTGCGCTTGGGGATGCGCTTCTGCCGCGGGTCGAACGCATCGCGCAAACCGTCACCGATGAACTGCAGGCACAACACGATCGAGATGATGAACACGCCCGGCCAGACAAAGAGCCACGGCCGAGTCGAGAACGCTCCTTGGTACTCGCTGACGAGCGAACCGAGCGACACCTCGGGCGACTGGATCCCGAACCCGAGGAAGCTCAATGCTGCCTCGGTGAGAATGCCGGCTCCCATCAACAATGTGGTGCTGACGACAATGGTCCCAATGGTGTTGGGCAGGATGTGCTTGAAGATGATCCGCCGAGACGAGGCTCCGGCCACTTTCGCTGCATCGACGAACTCACGCTCTCGATAGGCGAGGAACTCGGCCCGCACCAGGCGAGCCAGTCCTGTCCACGAGAGCAAACCCAGGATCAGAGCCACACTCCACACGCCGCTGACCTTGTACGCAAACCCGGCAACGGCTGCGATGAGCAACAACGGGATGATCAGGATCACATCGGTGAAGCGCATCAGCACCGCATCGACCCAACCACCGAAGTACCCCGACACTGCGCCGAGCGAGATCCCGATGGTCACCGAGAGCAGCGCGAGGATGAGAATCACCACCATCGTCATCTGCACACCGCGCATGGTGAGCGCGAAGATGTCACGGCCCTTGGAGTTGTCGAGTCCGAACGGGTGGTCGCCGATGTGGAGACCACCGCCACCGACAAACGAGGGAATCACTGACAACGTCGGCGACTCGTCCTGCGAGTTGGGGATGAGAGTGTTGTAGTCGTACTTCCATAAGCCGGGAACCGGGCCGACGCCGATGCTGGTGACGGACAGCACGAGGATGAACACCAGCAAGACCAACGACGTCATGGCGCCCTTGTGGCGGAAGAAGCGACGACGGACGATCTGCGATTGGCTGAGACCGGCAACTTCGAGTTGCTCGAGTGTCGTCTCGTCATCACCGACCGGCATCTCGCCAGGGGTGTGCTGCGGATCGTGTGGTTCTTCGATAAGGGTCATGACGTGATCCGAATACGTGGGTCGAGTACTGCGTACATCAGGTCGGCACCGAGGTTGGCGACCACTGCGAACAGCGAGATGATGACGAAGAATCCCATGAACGGATTGGGGTCCAGGTTGCGCAACGACTCGATGAACAGCCGTCCCATCGCGTTCCATTCGAACACCGACTCGGTGATGACCGCGCCACCGAGGACGCCACCGATGTCGAACGCGACAATGGTCGCGAGCGGGATCATCGCATTGCGGAAACCGTGTCGGATCACCACGGTGCGCTCGGTGAGGCCCTTGGCCCGAGCGGTACGGATGTAGTCCTGATTCAGGACTTCGAGCATGCTCGCCCGGGAGTATCGGGTGTACGACGCGAGCGAGATCAGCATCAAGGCAATGGTGGGCAGGATCAGGTGGCTGAAGGTGTCGTTGGTGATCACCCAGAACGAGCCCTTCAACCGACTCTCACGGTCGCCGATCGTCTTGATCGGCCGATTCCGAATGACAGCGCTCGAAGAATATTCGCCCCACGACTGCATCGCCCGATCGACGAAGATCACGATCGAGATGAACAATGCGGTGAGGCCTGCGGTGCGAGCGGAAAGCCCCTTGTCATATCCGCCGAAGGCGTAACCGACGACAACGCCGACCACAACGCCGACGACGCCGAGACCGAGGAGCGTCCACAGGTTGAAACCCTCGCTGTCGAAGAAGGGTTGCAACACGAAATAGGAAACGATGCCGAGTCCAGCGGTGGTGAGCGCGCTGTACAGCGCCTTGGCGTTCCCGACCCCGGCCATGACGGCCGTGACGGCGTAGGCAATGCCACCGGCAAGCAGGATCACGACGATCGGGCCGAGTTTGGGATCGAGCATCCACTGGCTCGAGGAGATGTACGACACGAGCAGTCCCACGCCGACGCCGCCGGTGAGGGCAATTCCGACCCGTCTCGGTACCGGCCCACCGGAAATCGTGTAGCTCAGGCCGGCGACGATGAGTGCGGCGAGCACGATGACGGTCGGCGAGAAGTGCGCTCCGTTGCGGAGCCAGTCGTTGAAGTTGATGCCGCCGACGCTCTTGAGGATGACGGCCACCCAGAACACCGGGAGCGAGAAGAACACGAACGTGAAGAACGTGGCGACATAGTCGAAGCCCGAGTACTGCTTCAGTGCAGTCACGATGCCGACCGCGATCCCGATGACGACGGAGAGAATCGTGGAGGCCGTGACCAACTTGAGGGTCAGCAGCAGGCGACGACCGAGATCGTCAGACACGGGTAGCCGGGTGCGGGCCGAGATACCGAAGTTTCCCGTGAGGAGATCGCCCAGCCAACGGAAGAACCGGAGCACAGGGTTCACATCGAGGTGCAGTCCCGCCACGACATCGCGGCGAATCTGCTCACGCGTTGTCGGATCCTTGATCTCGATCAGAAAGGCCAGCGGATCGCCGGCCTTGGTCATCAGCATGTACACGATGAACGATGCACCGATCACGATGAAAACAGCGGTGACAATGCGTCGAATGATGAAGGTGGTCACGACAAGCGGCTACTCATGGGGTCAGTGTGGCAGACAACGAGGCAGGGTGCGGAGATCTCTCGATCTCCGCACCCTGCTCCGTTTCGTTCAGCCAGCAATTAGGACGCTGGCGTCCAGTTGTAGATGTCCCAGAACACCGTCGGCGACAACGTGATCGTCGACACGTCGGTCACGTAGGTGCTGTTGTAGGCGGTGAGCCCCGGGTGCTGGAAGATGGTCACACCGAAAGCGTCAGCCACCAGTTCCTTCTCGATGTCGACCAGCAAGGTCTGCTGCTCGGCGGGATCGGTACTGGCCTTGAGCTTGTCGTACAGACCGTCGACGACGGTGCTGCTGTAACCGCCGTAGTTGTTCTGACCATCGGTGCGGAAGTTGGCCTCGCTGTCGGCGACCGCAACTGCGGTCGACTGCCAGCCGAACAGCGATGCGTCATAGACCGCATTGTTGCTGAGGTCACGGCCCCAGGTCGGGCTGCTGCCATCGATGACGTTGAAGCCGGCCTTGGCCGCTGAATCGCGGATCAGCTCGTATTCATTGGCACGGCGCGGGTTGTTGGCCGCAAACAGGAAGCGGACGTCGATGGTGCCGCTGACTCCGACCTCGGCAAGCAGGGCCTTGGCGCCCTCGATGTCGATCTTGTCGTAGTCGGCGGAGCCGTTCTCGGCTGCAATCTTGTCGTAGGCCGGAGCGCCGATGACGGTCGTGAACGACTCACGCAGCGTGGCCTTGGGGTTGAGCGGCTTGATCAACCGGTCGAGGATGTCCTGACGGGGAACCGTCTTGAGGAACGCCTGACGGACCTTCAGCGCCTTGGCAGCGTCGCCGCCATAAGTGGCCGGATCGAACGGGCCACCGTTGTTGAACTGCAGGTCGACGTGCTCGTAGACACCGGTGTCGCCGGTGATGACCTCGATCCCGCGATCGGCCAAGCCGGTCACGGTGGTGAGGATGTCAGCGGTGGACTGCGGCTGGATGATGTCGACTTCTTCGTTCTCGAGCGCCTGGACCGCTGCCGTTGGGTCACCGATGATGCGGTAGACCACGGTTTCGACCTTCGGCTTGGGGCCCCAGGTGTAATCGGGGTTGGCCTCGAACGTCATCTGGCTCAGTTCGTCGTAACCGGTCAGCAGGTACGGTCCGGTGCTGAGGTACAGCCCCGCATCGCTCGGCAGGCTGGTCGTGTCGAACGCCGTGTTCCACGTCGTCGAGATCTTCTTGATCGAAGCGACGTCGTCGTTCTCGAACGCATCGAGCAACGCCTTCTTGGCTTCCGTGGGATCGTCGATACCGAGGGCGAGCCGAGCAACGGTATGAGCGGGAACGCCCACGCCGAGACCAGCGTTCTGGTAGTCCACGTAGAAGCTGTCCCACGTGATCGTCGCGGAGAGTCCATCGTCGGAGATCTTCGGGAACTGCGTCACCAGGACGAGCGACTCGTTGGAGGCGTCGAAGCTGACTCCGGCGGACTCCTTGTAGGTGTAGCCCGCGGGGAGCTGATCGCCATTGTCGCCTTCGAGTTCGATGTCACCGAACGGCACTTCGGCACCGGTGGAGTCGAGTACGACGGGATCGCCGTCGGCAGTGGCTTCGACCGTGTCACCGTTGGGGGCGATGATGCCGTCTCCGCTCTGGTACTTACCGCTGGTCGCGGCCCAGTACAGGACCAGGTCAGCGGCATCGACCTGAGTCCCATCGGACCACGTGACCCCCTTGTTGATCGTGTAGGTGACGGTGAGCGGATCGAGCGACTCGATCGTGCAGGTGCCGAATTGGTCGTTGTTGATGTAGTTGAGGTCGCCGTCGTAGTAGCTCAAACCGCCGAGCGACGTGAGGTACAACGGGTTCGCGTTCGCCGTGGCGTTGCCACGCGATGTCGAGGAGTTGAACGACAACAGCGGGTCGTTCCAAGCGACACGCACTTCGCCCGTCGGGTCACCCTCGGGCTCGTCGTACGGGCCGTGCGGGGTTCCGCAGCCGCTACCGCCGACGGTGCCGACCTCGCCACTGCCTTGGGCCGGGGCGTCTGTCGTGTCCGTGCCACCGGTGGTTGCCGGCGCCTCGGTGGACGCTTCGGTGGACGCTTCGGTCGTCGGTGCATCTGTCGCAGCCGTCGTCGAGTCCGGGCTGCTACTGGCCACGGTGGTCGCGGTCGTATTGCCAGAAACCTCATCGGCTTTCTTGTCGCTGCTGCACGCTGCCACGAGCAATGTCGCACCCATGAGCGCTGCTACATATTTCTTGTTCCGTTGACGAGTCACCTCATCGACCTCCCTATCTTTGGATGAATGACTTTCGGCCGAGACGCAAAACGACCGACCTGAGCGAACCATAGCTGATTGGGTCCGGATCAAACATTCCAAGGGCAAGAACTTTGGGAAGGATTGATCAGGCCTGGTACGAACGGACACGACCCGTTCCTGCACGTCTCAGGGTCGGCGGCCGACGAAAGCGATCAATCGAGTCTGCTCATCGGCGTCGTCAGCGACCTCGACTCGTGGACCGAACTGTCCGCTCTGGCGCAGGGCCTCGTCCATCGGGAGGATCCCGGCCAACATCGCCGCAACCTCGGCGGGATCGAGCCGTTCGTCGAGTCCAGCGGCCCGAGCCAGATCCCACGTGTGCAACAGAACATCGCCGAGGAAGAACTGCCCGATCGCCTGATCGAGCTGGTGGGTTCCGGCGAGCGTGTGGCTGAACACGGTCGACGTCGTGGCAGGATCGTCGAGCAGACCCTGCACGGCCTGATCGAGAACCATCCACGCTTGGACCGGATCCAACTCGACCGACGGGATGGGCGGGATCGAGATGCCCGATCCGGACTCGAGAAACGGCGGAAACCATTCGACGAGGTGGCGAACGACGTCGCGAGCGACCCATCCTTCGCAGGGCGCTGGTGCATCCCATGCATCAGCTGGCACATTGGCCACCGTCTCGGTGAACCTGCCACCGACCCGTCGGTACCGTTCGGCAATCGAGCCATCGTTCATTGCGCAACAGTCGCGATCCCGCAATACGGGCGATTGATGGTCAGCCGATTGGTGTTCATGATCGGTTCCCTTTCTCCAAGAGGATGTCGACGCCGGATGAGGTGCGGGGACACCTGCGACCAAAGATATCGATCTGGTCGACGGGACGTGAAAAGAGTGGCATCCGAACCGATCTACAGTGACTCTTTGCCCCAGCGCGACCTCTCGCTCGGAGACCCATGAGCGGCAACCCAAATCCGGATTCCAACGTGCCATTGTCACCATCCGTGCCGCCGTTTGCGGGACCGATCGGTCGGTCGCGCCTGCGCCCCCCGACCGTGCGAGCCCTGGCCCGGCCGAGGATCTCGGCGCTGCTCGATCAGGCGTGGGACCACCGGGTCACGCTGATGATCGCTCCAGCTGGATCGGGTAAGACCACCGCGATCGCGGCGTTCACCACAGAATCACAGCGGCCGGTTGCGTGGATCAACAGTGGCGGCGTCGATTCGGCGACCTCGATGCTCGCCCATCTCAATGCTGCCTTGCACGAACTGTCGCCCGAGGCGCCTGTGAACACCGCTTCGATCGACGAGACCCTCGATGCTGTCGCCGACAACGGGGATCCGATCGCGATCGTGATCGACGACGTACATGCCATCGTCGGCACATCCGCCGAGGCGCTGCTCGGCTCGCTCGTCGAGTTCGCTCCCCCCAACCTCCGGATCGTGCTTGCCGGCCGACGCGAGCCTGGGATCGATCTGTCCCACCTCCGGCTGATGGGCCAAGTGCTGCAGTTTGGCCCCGAAGAATTGCGATTCCGATCGTGGGAGGCCGAGCAACTGTTTCGTGATCTGTACGACACGTGGCTCCGACCGGACGACATCGCCCGATTGTCGCGGCGAGTCGAAGGTTGGGCGGCCGGGTTGCAGATGTTCCACCTTGCTGCTCGTGGGCTCACACCACCCGAACAGCGCCGACTGATCGACCGGCTCAACGGCCGGGCGCGCATCGTTCGCGAGTATCTCGCGGCCAACGTGCTCGAGCCGATCAGCGCTGAGTTGCGCACATTCCTGCTCGACACCTGCGTCGTCAGCGTGATCACACCGGATCTGGCCGACGCCTTGCGCGAGAGCACCGGCTCGCGCGAGCACCTCGACGAACTGGCCGGCAGCCACCTCTTCACCGTCGCGATCGATGACGAGAACTACCGGTACCACGAGGTGCTGCGCGCTCAGGTCGAAGTGCTGCTGCTCGAGCGCGACGGCGCAGCGCTGGTTGCCGAGCGATTCCGCCGAGCCGGCATATTGCTGGAGGGGCGAGGCGCGGCGCACGAGGCATTGCACTGTTTCGCTCGCGCCGGCGATTGGGAGGCCGTGCGCCGACTGGCGAGTCCGAGCAACGATCACGGTCGCGCCGCAAGCCCGGCATGGATCCATGACCTGCCACCTGCGCTGGTCGCGGACGACCCATGGCTGCTCCTGGCTCGCGCTCGGGCCGAATATCTCGCCGGGCGATGGAACGACGCGTCCGAGTCGTTCCGGGCGGCATTCGCCAAGGGCATCGGCGCAGATTTCGCTGATCAATGCCGACGTCAGCTCGCCGCGATGACGGCGTGGGCGGACCCAATGGCGCCGGCACCCGAGGGTTGGATAGGACTTGCCCGTCATGGGTGCCGGCGTGATCCACTCGCCGCCGCCAGCGAACTGCTGCGACTACACACCGTCGACGGCCTGCTCGCCGCCGCATTCCTGTCGTTACTCGGCGGCGACATCCGAGCCGCACGCGACGCTGCCGAGCGAGCAATCGGCGACGAGCGCGCTGGACCGGCCGGCATTGCCGCTGGTCTGGCTGCGCTGGCGTTGTTGCGCTCGATCGAATCCACCGACCGACCGAAAACCATCGATTCAAAGGCGCTCGACGATGCCGAGGCCTACGCCGAGCGAGCCGGCTTCGGTTGGCTGGCACGAGTGGTGCAGGCGGCGTTTGCGCTCACGGACCGCCCGACCGGGGTCGACGACGCAGTGCGGATCCGCGACCGATGTGTGGCCGACGGCGACGCGTGGGGGGCGGCCTTCAGCGGATTCCTCGGCGGACTCGGCGCAGCTCGGCGCGGCGTCGCCGGATCCGGGCTCCTCCGTGAGGCCGCCCACCGATTCCACAGCCTCGATGCAATCACCTTCGAGTTTCTGTGCACCGTTGCGTCCGCCACGATCGACGGTCGAGCCCAGCACTCCGACGCAATGACGGTGGCGATCGCCGCCGCACGTCAGATCGGGCTGCAACAGATGGTGCCGCTGCTCGTGGCCCTGGTCGATCCGCAACCATTGGACGACCTGACAGCCACGGCGCTCACCGCCGCAAGCACTTCGGAGCCGGTGACGGATCACGATTCGGACGGGATCCATGGGGCCGCCCAAGTCGCCGGCCAGGGCGGTCGCGATGTCGACGCCGAACCACTCCGTGTGCAATGTCTGGGCGGATTCCGGCTGAGCGTGTTCGGTTGCGAGATCGACCTCGACTCGCTGCGTCCACGAGCGAGAGCATTGCTGCGAATGCTTGCGATCCATCCCGCCAACGGACTGCACCGCGAATCGATCGTCGATGCGCTGTGGCCCGATGGCACGGCGGAATCCGGCATCCACAATCTGCAAGTGGCGGTGTCGGCCGTTCGAAAGTTGCTCGCCAACGCCGGCGTGCCGGAAGCATTCGGAATCCGTCGCCAGGGCGAGGCCTATCGGCTGGTCGTCGCCACGACCGAAGCATCGGATCTGGCGTTGTTCATGGAGGTCGCGAGTCAAGCAAAGGCTGCGATGGCGCGCAGTGATTTCGACCTTGCCAAGCCGGCAGCCCGACTCGCGCTGTCCACCTACGGCGGCGAACTGCTCGTCGAGGACGGACCGGTCGAATACGTCATTCGCGAACGCTCGCGGGTCGCGGCGATGCGCGAAGCGGTCGCTTCGATCGTCGCCGACTGCTCGATCCGCGAGGGAGACTTCAGCGCGGCGATTGATGTGTGCGAATCCATCATCGTCGAGCATCCATACTCCGACGAGCTGTGGCGGTTGTTGATGTCGGCTCACCGTGAACGTGGGGATATCGCCGCCGCCGGGTTGGCCCAGACTCGATACGAACATGTCCTGGCCGACCTCGGCGCGTAGTCGTTGACGAACTGCGAACTGCGAACTGGGATCTGCGACCACGGCGCGAGAGCTGCCCGATCGGGCAGCCGATCGGGCCCCCAATTGGGCCTTGAGCAATCCACCGGAGAGGAACAGACTGAGGGTGTATTTCACCTTGGATCAACCATGACCGAACGTCCCCCAACCTGTTGTTCGCGCCAGCGCCGCCACGGTTCGACCGCGATCGCAACGCTGTTGCTCACGGGAGTTCTGGTGGCGTCCGACGTCCAGATCGGCGGAACTGCCACTCCTCCTGCCGAACTGGTGTCGGTGATCACCGAGATCGGGGACAGTTTCGGGCCGACCATGTCTGGCGACGGCGCGTTGGTCGCGTTCGACTACGACAACTACGTCGACGACGGCAGCACGCAACTCAGCAAGGTTCGCAATCGGGCCGACCAACAGACCGAGGCGGTGCCGTTTGCCGCCGCCGACAATGACGCCCAGAGCAACACGGCGATCAGTCGCGACGGCTGCCACGTCGCGTTCATCGACATCCGCCTCGTGACCAACGGCCAGTCCTCCTACCTCGCCACCGAGATCTTCGTTCGCGACCGATGCGCCGGCACACCGACCCACAAAATCCATACCAACAGCTCCTCAGAGGGTGCGACCGTACGCGGCCTCGACATTTCGGATCACGGCCGTTACGTCACTCTCGACAACGGGCTCGACGTGCAGTGGTTTGATCGCGACGCCGACGCCAATGGCGTGTTCGACGAGGGGCCGCCCGTGTTGGCCACTTCGTCGACACAGACGAGCGGCGGCGCGCTCGGCGACGAAACACTCACCAACAAGGTCGCGATCGCCTCACTCACGTCCGGCTACGCCGTGCAGGTGTTCCTCTGGGATCCCACCGTGGTGCTGGGTTCGCCGGGCTCGTACACATTGGTCAGTGCGCTCGATGGCACGGTTGTCGTCGACCCGACCCGCAACGCCAACGATCCGGACATGACTCCGGATGGTCGATACGTCACCTACGTCACCACCGATGACTACCCCGGGGGCGGGTACGACTTTCCGGATCAGGTGATGATCCGTGACGTCACCAACAACCACACGGCACTGATCAGCCGCACCACGACCGGCGCAGGCGGCAACGGAACGTCGTGGCAGCCCTCGATCACGGCTGACGGGACGCAGGTCGCGTTCTCCACATTTGCGACGAATTTGATCGCAGTGGGTCCCGGTGGCATCTTCGGTGATGGGGTCGGACCGTCGTTCGATCTGCTCGTCGCGGCCTCGACGGTGGGGTTCTATGCAACGGTTGCGATGGACCGGGTTTCGCTGAAGCCGAACGGCGACGCGATCGACACCAGCAACGGCGACCTCGTCATGCAGAATCCGGTGATCTCGTCGAGTGGTCGCTGGGTCGCGTTCGAATCGTCGTATGCGTCAGAGCTGCAGACCGGTGTCGGCACCGTGTTCGCTCCCGGCCTCCCCAGCCGGTACTACGTCGAGGTGTACGTGATGGCCCGCCTGCCGACCATGACAGTCAGCCCGCTCGACTTCGGCCAGATCGAAGTCGGTGCCGTTTCGGGCGTCGCGTTTGCCACCGTCACCAACAGCGGGAACTCCAGTTTCCTTCCGGCGTCGTTGCTCGGTGACGGCGACTTCGCCGTCGTCACCGGCGGAACGTGCGCGATCGGGATGTGGATGTCCCCCGGGCAGTCCTGCACAGTCGGAGTGCAGTTCATGCCATCGGCCGCAGGACCCCGCAACAGTCTGCTGCGCATCGCCGAAGGCGGTTTCGCAGCGGTGACTGCAACCGGCGCACTCACCGCAACGGGGTTCGTCGTCCCGGTGCAGACAACCACGACCACCACGACACCACCGACGACGACCGCCCCGCCGACCACAACCAAACCACCGACCACGACGGCGCCACCGACCACGACCACGGTTGCGAAGACCCAGAAGCTCGTGGTGACACCCAATCCGGGGTCGTTCGGGACGACCATGGTCGGCGTACCTGCGACTCCGATCGCGTTCGCCATCACGAGCACGGGCACGGGTTCGACCACGATCGGGTCGATCGTGATCGGCGGCAACAACGCCTCGTCGTTCGTGATCGCCGCCAATGCGTGTCAGGGGACGAGCCTTGCACCCGGCACGAGTTGCGGGGTCACCGTTGTCTTCACACCAGACGCATCGGGGGTTCAGAGCGCCACCATCACCGCGACATCGACGAGCGCTGTTGCGTCGGCCAATCTCGATGGCACCGGGGCTCTGCAACCAACCGTGAGACTCCTGCCGAACGTGGTGACCGCCGGCGATGTCACGATCGCAGTCGGCGCCGGCTTCGCCCCCAATTCGATCGTGCAGTTCCAATGGCTCGGCGACACCGAGACCTTCTCGGCCGGCACCGACGCGTCGGGCGCGGTCCAGTTGCAGATTCCAGTACGGTTCGACGAAATGACCGGCAATCGAGACTTCATCGCAGTCGACCAACCAGGGGTGTTCAGCGCTGTGAGCACCACGGGACTGATCGTCGACCCGAGTGCATCGCCGCCCACCAGCCGCAATCCAGCAGCACCAGAGCTCGCATCGCTGGTCGTGCGTGGCTGATCAGGCGTCGGCGAGGATTGGATGTCGCTGAATCGACGGGTTTCGGCTGTGCTCGCAGCGGTGTTGCTGACCGCGGCGGTGGTCGTGTCCGATGTCCGCCTGAGTGGATCGGCGAGCCCACCGGCGGAGTTGATGTCGGTGATCACCGAGATCGGCGACTCCTTCGATGCGAGCATCTCGGGCGACGGCGCTTTCGTCGCGTTCGACTTCAGCGACTTGAATCGCGACGGATCCACCCGGCTGGTCAAGGTCCGCAATCGCGCGGTGCCCACCACCGAATCAGTGCCGTTCATCTCCGCGCGCGGGATCGGCCAGTCCTCCGGCGTGATCAGCCGCGACGGCTGCCATTTCGCCCACATTGCGAACGCGCCGATCGGCCAGTTCTTCGGCAGTGTGGTCGTTGTCTCGGATCGCTGCACGGGCGCTGCACCGATCCAGATCGCACAACAGACTCGGTCACAAGCGCAGGCTCCGTGGACCGATCTCGTGATCTCGGCCCACGGTCGATACGTGGCTCTGTCGGACACGGTCACGACCACCGTCCAGTGGTTCGATCGCGACGCCGATCAGAACGGGGTGCTCGACGATTCGGCCGTTGTCTCCAAGTCCACCGACGTCCCGGCCTCGTCGCCATCGCTCGGCGACGAGACGATGACCAACCGGGTCGCTCTCACGGCAATGACCGCGGCCGGGACGCAGATCTACCTGTGGGATCCGACCGGAGCATTCTCGCTGGCTTCCACCATCGTCTCTGCGGCTGACGCGACGACGACTCCGATGGCGGGCGTCGTGTCGGCCCGGCCATCGATGTCACCAGACGCCCGCTACATCGCGTTCGAGTCCCGGACACCGAATCCGCTCAGCACGGTGTTGATCTCGGCGGCGAGCCAAGTGTTGGTCCGCGATACCGTCACCAACCGAACGGTGCTGATCAGCCGAAACGCCAACGGGACAGCGGCCAACGCGAGCTCGGTCCAGGCCTCGATCAGCGCCGATGGCACCCAGATCGCGTTCGCCACGTTGGCGACCGACGTGTTGGCCCCCGGTGTCGGCGGCCAGACGAATCGATCCCGCCCATCGCTCGATCTGCTCGTTGCCGTGTCGACCTCGGGCTTCTACGGCACAGTCGCGTTCGATCGAGTGTCGCTGACACCGAACGGCACGGCCATCGATCCGAAGAACAATCTGATGGCGATGCAGCGACCGGTGATCTCGTCCAACGGCCGGTTCGTCGCGTTCGAGTCGACGTTTGCGGCCGAGCTGCAACGAGGCGAAGTCACCGATACATCGGGCGAGATCTTCGTCACGTTTCCCTCCGACGTCTACGTGATCGGGCGTCCGACAACGCTCTCGATTTCGCCACTGTCGTTCGGCCAGGTCACGGTCGCCACAACCTCGGCACCGCAGTTGGCGACGGTCACCAACACCGGCACATCCAGCGTGCTGCCCGCATCGATCACCGCCGGCAGTGACTACGCGATCGTCGGCGGCGGCAACTGCTTGGTGGGCGCGTGGCTCTCGCCGGGGCAGTCGTGTTCGGTCGCCGTGCAGTTCACGCCTACCTCCAACGGCAATCGAGCGGCCAACCTCACGGTCGCGGAGAACGGGTTTGCCCCCGTATCGGCTTCGGGTTCGCTCAGCGGTACCGGATTCACACCGGTCGGATCGGTGCCGCCGATCGTCACCGCACCGCCGATCGTGACGTCACCGCCGATCGTGACGGTGCCGCCGGTTGTCACCGTACCGAAGGTGGCCCAGTTGACGATCACCCCGAATCCAGCGTCGTTCGGGATGATGATGGTGGACGTCGCTGCTGCGCCGATCGTGTTCTCCGTCACGAGCACCGGAACCGCAACCGCCCCGATCGACAATGTCTCGATCAGTGGTTCGTCAGACTTCGCGATCACCGACAACGGGTGCCAGGGGGCCGCCCTCGCGCCGGGCACGAGTTGCCCGGTCACCGTGACCTTCACGCCGACTCTCGTGGGCCCGATGGCCGCCACGCTGTCAGCCGGTTCGTCGGCGGCCACGGCATCGGCCGATCTGTCCGGCGATGGCACCCTGCAGCCGAGGTTGCGCCTGCTTCCGGACGTAATCGGCCTCGGCGACGTTGCAATCGCCGTCGGGGCAGGATTCATCCCGAACATGGCGGTGCAGATGCAGTGGGCGGGTTACAGCGACGTCTACGCAGGGACCACCGATGCCTCGGGCGGGTTGCAGCTGCAGATCCCGATCCGACTCGACGACATCAGTGGTCCTCGCACCCTGAACGTGATCGACCAACCAGGCCTGTTCACCGGCGTCTCGACCCCCGCCCTGATCGTGCCCGGCTCGGCCCACCCGCCGACTGCACCGAACCCTGCGCTCCTCGGGCTCACCTCCCTCGTCGTCCGCTGACCCCTCGACCCGCTGCCGCCGCAGTCGCGTGGAGAACTGGACTCTGTCGGGCTACTGCTGGAAGCCGGAGAGGGACGCGGCGTCGACGCACTGAGTTGCGGTCGGGCCCGGCGCCGTACACGTGATCGTGAGAATGACGTTCTCGCCACCTTCGATGATGTACGGCGAGATCGTGTGCAGATCATGCAGTCGGAAGTTCTCCAGGCTGAGTTCGAGCATCACCTCACTGCCCCGCATCAAGGTCAGCCGACCCGAATCGCCCTGCGGATTCTGGAGCACCATGTCGGTGATCGCGAACGTCATTCCGGTGGGCACCTGGTAGCTGGCGCTCGGGCTGGTGCCGGTCTGTACTTCGAGCCGGGTCGAGAACGGTTCTCCGTACGCCGAACTCGCCCCGAGGCCGGCGGGGACGGTGGTAGCGGTCGGTGCTGTCGTGGCATCGGGGGACGGCTCGGTGGTCGCAACCGTGGTGGTGGTTGCTCCTCCGGGTGCGGGCGGTTTCGCTCCGCCGCCATCGGCGGGCAGCGTCGGAATGCTGGCAGCATCGAGTCGCTCCTCGACCGGAGCGACCACTTCCTCGGCGGATGACTTGATCTGTGGCTTGACCAGCGCGAACCACAGAATGATCAACAGCAACAACACCGCGAGCACCGCAATGACGGCCTTCCAAAACCACTTCGGCAGGATCGGGATCTGCACCATCGACCCGTCGAGCGGAATCGGGGGCTGGTCCTCGGATGTCACGAACAGTGTGAACGGCAAGGTCTTGTTGGTGCCTCGCCAGAACGACTTGGCCGGCTTGATCCGCACCTTGCAGAACTGGGCAGTACCGGGAGCGACCGTCAGTTGAGGCGGATCGAACTGGATCCCCATCGTTCCCTCGGGATCCACGCCCGCGAGGTCGACGACGATCGGTGCGTTGCCACGGTTGTCGACTGCCACTTCATGGTCGGCAGAACGGCGACCCTTCGATGTGCGCGGGATCAATTCGGCCGCCCGCTCGTCGTAGGCAAGGACGTCGACGACACCCTCCTCCACCGATGAGGCGTCGGGGTCCTCGTGCGACATTGCCTTGACGGCGAAGGTCGTGCGACCGGCGAGTACGTCGGATGCCTTGGCCGGACGGAACAGCACGTCCACCGACTGTTCGGCGCCTGGCAGCAACGAGATCGATGCGGGCTCCACGGTCGTCCATGCTGCGGCCGGGCCGAGGACCTGCATGTCGAACTGATCGACGACCGAGCCGTTGTTGCGGACCCGAACCATCGTCCGAGCCTCCGCTCCCGGCGCGACCGAAACCTCGTTGATCGTCAAAGATGTGCTTGCTCCCATCTTGGCAACCGTACGCACATTGTCGGGGGTCGCGGAACGGGCGACGCACCGTCAGCCAGGGCGGCGTGCAATGCCCGAACGGGCAACGAAATGCGCCCTCGAGGTTCACGACCGTGAAGCCGTTGTGGAATGCATGTGGAGATGTATCTCACCACCCCCTCGCACACTCTCTGGGGGGCACATTGGGTACGAGAGCGACAACGGAAGAGGGCAATGATGGGCACCAGAACTGGCGTCAGGAACATGGTCTACGTCTACAGCGAAGACGCGATCTCACAAGCAGGAATGCGGACCCAGCTCCGTGGCCAACCCGACATCCACGTCGTCGAGGAAGCACAGATCGACGACGCCGAAGTGGCGGTCGTGATCGTCGACGCGGTCGACGACGCCGCCTGTCGCACGGTGCGAGCGATCCAGCGCAACGGATGCCCCCGGGTGATCCTGGTCGTCGGGATCCTCGACGACACGAGCCTGATGGTGGCCGTCGAAATCGGTGCCTGCGGTGTCTTGCGCCGCCGTGAGGCGACCTGCGAACGGGTTGCTGCCGCAGTCGTGGCCGCGGCGAGCGGCGACGGCACGTTGGCGCCGGACCTGCTCGGCCGGTTGATGACGCAGTTCGGTCGGCTGCAGCGCGACGTGCTCGCACCGCGTGGAATCGGCCCGGCCGGCGTCTCGGATCGCGAGGTCGAGGTGTTGAAGATGCTGTCCGAGGGCCACGACACGGCCGCGATCGCCCACACGCTCGCCTACTCCGAGCGAACGATCAAGAACATCATCCACGACGTGACGGTGCGGCTCAACCTTCGCAACCGCAGCCACGCCGTTGCGTATGCGGTCAAGTCCGGCTTGATCTGAGCCGGCCGTGATCCACGAAGTCGACGATGTCTTGCGCGCCCTGATCAAGCGCGACGTGCTCGACGGTTCCGAGATCGAGATCAGCTTCGAGGCGCCGAGCCGTGATTGGGCGGCGAAACGGACCAAGCCAACGATCAACATCTATCTCTACGACATCCGCGAGGACTTGTCACGGCGAGAGGTGTTCTTCGAGGAAGTGCGCGACGAAACCGGGCGGGTGATCGATCGGCGCCAACCACCGCGCCGATTTCGGCTCACGTATCTGATGACGGCCTGGACCCAACGCCCCGAGGACGAACACCGGATCCTGTCGCAATTGCTCGGGTGCTTCCTCGTCCAGGACTTCTTGCCACCCGATCTGCTGGTCGGCTCACTGAAGGATTCCGAGCGGGTCGTGGTATCGACGGTCGCTGTTCCGGTCGGTCAGGACAAGCAGATTTCAGAGGTCTGGTCGGCGCTCGGCGGCGAACTGAAACCGTCACTCGACCTCGCGATCATCGCTCCGATGAGCGTCGGCAAGACGATGCACTTCGGACCACCCGTCACCGAACTCCCCCGCTTCGTGGTCGCTCGGCCCGACGCGATCGAGGTCGGATCGGATGATTCCGCCGATGGTCCCGATCTGATCGATGGCGGTGCCGCCGCCGATGGTCGTGGTCGGCACACCGGCAAATCGGTGGCCAAGGCGGGAGCTACGGCGGGAGCCAAGGGCGGCAAGACTTCGGCGGTACCGAGCCGAGACACGTCGCCCGCTGCCGTGTCGGCCGCCAGCAAGGGACCGTGGGCGGCCGAGGAAACGATCCGCGCCGGCGCCGCCGGCGAACCCGGCCGCGTCATCCGGATCCGCCACAAGCGCCCGTAGCTGACCACCGGTCCCACCGAGCACGAACCGAGCACGAAACACCGACGGCCCACGTGCCGGGTGTTTGCTGACCACCCACCGAGCACGAAACAGCCGACGGCCCACGTGCCGGATGTTTGTTGACCACCCACCGAGCACGAAACAGCCGACAGCCCACGTGCCGGATGTTTGCTGACCACCCACCGAGCACGAAACACCCGGCGGCCCCGGCCCCGCCTCCGGCCCTTGTCCCGGCGGGTGGCGGGGACTCAGGCGAGGAGCGAGCGGTAGGCGCCGAACTCGCTGGCGATGTTGAGTCGACCCATCTTGTGGAACTCGCGCTGCACGGCAGTGACCACCTGCTGCATCGTCACCGGGGAGCCGGCATCGGCGGCGAGGTACGCCGCGGTGATGACGATGTTTCGGATGTTGCCGCCAGTGAGATCGAACGCCGACGCACAGAACTCGAAGTCGACTCCGTCGGTCGGCACGCCCGGGCGGAACTCGTTGCGCCAGATCGCCTCCCTCGCCGCAGCATCAGGCCGCGGGAAATCGACCACCACATCGAGCCGACGGGTGAACGCTTCGTCGAGGTTGGCCCCGAGGTTGGTCGTCAGGATCGCCAGCCCGGAGAACCGCTCGATCCGTTGCAACAGGTACGACACCTCGATGTTGGCGTAACGATCCTTGGCGTCTTTGACCTCGCTGCGCTTGCCGAAGATCGCGTCGGCTTCGTCGAACAACAACACCGTGTTGCTGCGCTCGGCCTCGGTGAAGATGACCTCGAGCTTCTTTTCAGTTTCGCCGATGTACTTGTCGACCACGGTGCTGAGATCGACGATGTGGATGTCGTATCCGAGCTCGCCGGCGATCACTTCCGCCGCGGTGGTCTTGCCGGTGCCGGATGGTCCGGCGAACAGCGCAGCGAGCCCGCGGCCGCGCCAACCACGCCCGAGCCCCCACTGCTGCATGACCTGTTCGCGCCAACGCACTCGCACGACGATCTCATCGAGAAGGATCATCACGTTGGCCGGTAGCACGAGATCGCTCCACGAGGCAGTCGCCTGGAGCCGTCGGGCGAGGCGGTCGAGTCCCGCCGCCGACTGAGATTTGGCGGAGGCGCTGAGTACGCGGAATCCGATCGGCCCACCGTCGGCGACGAGCGCTGCGGCGCGGGCCGTCCGTCGAATCTGCTCGGGAGTCAGGCGGTACGAGCGGCGGGCGGCATCGACAGCGTCGGGCTCGGTCTCGATCTCGGCGAAGGATCGTTGCCAGATGGCGGCGCTCTCGGCATCGGACAGATCTGCGATGTCGACATGGTGCGGGATCTCGGTCGCCCACGAGGGATTCCATGGCACCGCTCCGACCAGGACGACCCCGTCGCGCAGGCGTGTCAGGTCCGCCAGTCGTCGTTGGGCATGTTCGGCAATCGCCTCCACCGGCCGGACGATCAACAGGTCGCCGCCGAGCGCGTGATGCCTGATCGCGGCAGTGATCACAGGATCCATGTCGGTCGCGGCGACCGACGCGACATCCAGCACGATTGCCCTGCGGCCCACCGAGCACGCCGCCGAAGCCGAGACGTGTACCGCCGCTCCGCCTGCACCCTCGGTGAGATGCACCGGTTGGGCCTTTGTCAAGACCCTCGCGACTCGACTCACGTCGGCAGTCGTGACGCCGATCGGCTCGACCACATATCCGGCCAGGATCGGCTCCAAATCGCGGCTGCCGAGCAACACCGAGGCAACGTGATCGGGGACGCGCAGCACGCGACTCAGGAACGGCCGGTCTGGGTCGTCGACCACCAACAGTCCGTTGGCCACCAGCGGCGCGCCACGGTCGAACCGAGCACGATCGGCGGACCTCGGCGAGAGCCCGCAGAGTTGCATCACCAACCCGATCGTCGCTCGCCGCTTGGTCAGGTCGTCGTGGACGAACCCGTACAACTTCTCGTACCGCGGATCGACGTCTGGAGCGAGTGCGCTGACGAGGATGTCGATGTCGGCCGGGTCCAGCCCGCACCGTGCCGCGAGCGCGGCGAGAACAGGCCCGGGCGGAGGCGATGGCTCGAGGGGTGCCGGAGCCGATTCGGCGAGCAACCCGACCGCCTGCTCATGGCTGAGGTAGAGGCCACGCAGGGGGTGATCTCCAGCGGGTTCGACACCGTCGGTCCGGCTGACTGCTGCGGCGACGCGCCGTTCGAGGGCGAGCAGGAGCGCTTCGAGTTCGGCGCCCGGTCCGTCGTCGCTCGTCCGCCCGGATATCTCCATTGCGCTCAGTGTGTCGCACGCGGGCGATCCCGATCGGCCCGTGCCGCTGCCTGTTGGGGCGGTCGTTGTTGCCCGTGGATACGGCCGGTTGTCGAGCAGGCATGGGCGGGCGAGGCACTATGGTTCGAGGCGTGCCGAGGATCAGATCGCTGCGCGGACACGTCTACAGCGAGGCCGAACGTGCCGACCTCATCGGACGATTCGTGGCAGCCCGCGACCGTGCCGAAGCGGGCGACCGAAATGCTGCCGGCGATCGTCTCGCCGTCGCTCACGAGTACGAGGCCGCGACCCCGATCGTTTCGTTGTCACGCAGCCCGGTCGACGGAGCGGTGTTCGAGACATCGCTCGACACCTTCGGCCTCGACGGCATGTGGTGGTTCTACGACTACGACTATCGCCCGTACGTCGAGCCGATCGCGTCGATGTTCGCATGGTCGGGTTCGATGCAGCTCGACGGTCCGGTCGACATGGTGCAGACCAAGGCAATGATCGGTCCGGAGGTGCCGTTCGTGCTCGAGCGGATGTTGCGCCATCCGGCGATCACCGCCGTCGTGTCGTCCGTACTCGTCGGCGAGCACGTCGGCTACCCGGTCGTCTACTACGTTGACGGACCGCCGCCGCTCGACGTCGAGCGGGTCAACGACTGGGGTCACTCGACGTATTCGATCGTTCGCGCTGACGGCTCACCGAGCAGTGGCCAGGCGACCGAATACGACTTCGGCAAGGACTTCGATCTCGGTCCCTGGCTCGACAACGGCTCGTTGCACTGGATCGCTCCGGGCGACCTCGACCTGACGCTGCGTTCCGGTCGCGCCGGCTGCCCGTTCCTCGATCTGACGGGCGAACGTCGACGTCAGTACATCGAAGACGGACACCGGCGGTTCGCCGAAGAGATCAGGCTGCCCACTCGTCGTTGACAGTCGCTCACGATCGCTTGACGACTGCGCCCGATCACTGCCGAGCGGTGACCACCAGTCCGCCGCGCTCGCCGTAGCGGCGGCCGTACGTGTCGAGGTGAGCTTGCCACGCTCGCTGTGTCGTCGCATCGAACCAGTCGTCGCCTGGTGTGCGGAGCGCGGCGTCGATGAAGTCCGGCTCGTTGATGAAGTCGGAGGCCACGATCATCGACGCGAGTTCAGGATCTTGGAGCACCGATGACTTGGCGAACTCGTCGATCCGGCTCCCACGAAAGGCCGCCTCCATCTGAGGATTGTTGACGAGAGCCGCCTGTTGATTCGGCGTCAGTCCTTCAGTGTCATACCGGTCGATCGCGCCCTGAACATGTTGCTGCAATCGCTCCTGCACCCATTGCCGCTGATCTTCGATCGGGGCATCGGTCGCAGGCCGTGGGGCTGAGCCGGCCGGCGGCTCCCATGGTGCCATCTCTGCTCCGGCCGCCGGAACGTCGGTCATCGTGGACCCCAGGGGATGCTCTGACATGTCGGCCACGCGCCGCTCGAAGTTGGCAAGAGCCTTTTCGGCCTCGACTCGCATCGAGGGGTCCGCGAGCATCCGCCGCACCCGCATTGCCTCGTCGGCCAACTGCTCGAGTCGCGGGTCGCCCGGTAGCTGATCGGACGCCATGTCCTCGACGGCGTCGAGGCGAGCAATTTTGGCTTCGGAGTCCCCGCCCGACCGCTTCGTGGCGGCCTGGGCAGTCTCGGAATCGGTCGCCTCGGCGACGGCACCACCGGAGCCTTCGCGTACCGTCGCCAACTCGATATCTGCGGCGGAACCGGCACCATCACGAACCGTCGGCGGTGCCGAGTCGACGTCAGCACCAGGTCGCACAGTTGGTGGAGCGTCGTCGGGCGCAACCACCTTGGTCGGCGACTCGATCGCCGATCCCGCTGAGAACTCGGGGAATCTGGCCTCGTACCAGGCGTGATAGTCCGCCATCGAGTCGAATCGCATCTGCGACCGACCACCGTCAGGATTGGGGAAGTCGACGAAGAACTCCTTGGCAGTCGGGTCGTAGCCGAACATCGTGTGGTTCGGCCCGTCCGGCCCGTTGAAGTCGATGATCGAGGTCTGCGTTTCGCCGAAGCGCTCGGCCCGCTTCTTGACGACGCTGAGATCACCACCATTGCCACTCGGCAGGGTCTGCGCCTCGGGAAGCACGGCACCGGGTTCTGCCGGGTGGGAGTGACGCAGCAACTCCCATTGGTTCGGGTGATCTGGGAAGAGTTCGGCGAAGTTCCGATGACTGAGATCGACCTCACCAGCCGTGCCCTGGATGATCACATACTCGCCAGTGACCCGATTGCGCATCAGCGCCGACTCGCGATGAGGACTGTCCGCAATGTTGTTGTCGTACATCGTCTTGGCGTCGCCGAAGTCGCCGCCTTCGAACATCATCGACGAGCCATCGGGCAACTCGGTCAGATCCTCGATCATCGGCGCGCCAGCCTCGTCGACGTGGGGTCCTACCCGCCGGGTGTCGGGCAACTCGTCGTGCGGGGTCGTCGTTTCCGACCCCGAGGTTGTGCGGACAGTACTCGAATCGGGCTCGGCTCCACCCATCGCTTTCGTCGACGGTTCGCCGCTGGCCTTGGGTGGTCCATCACCGCCGGTTTTGGGTGTCTCACCACCGGCCTTGGGCGGTCCCTCGCCGCCGGTCTTGGGTCCGGGCTCGGTGGCGGGCTCGTGCCACACCTGTTTCGGCTCGCCGTCACCGAACCGGATCAAGGGCTCCTTGCCACCTGCGGAGTGATCGACAACGAGACGCTTGAACTCGGCCTGGCCGGCCTCGGTCCCGAACGAGAGCGGGTTGTCGTGTTCCCAGCCGGTGACCGCGCCGTGCATGACGTCGCAGTCCGCATCCATCAGCGCTTCTTTGACCTTGGTGTACTCCTCAGCCGACAGCTTGGAGCCGTCCGCCTTACGGATGTCGAACACGTCGTGATCACCCGTGAACGGCTTCTCGCCGCCGGCAACCAGGCCGGTGTTGGTGATCGTGCCGTCGGGCTCGATCCGGATCTTGCCCTCGCTCTGCAGCTTGAGCATCTCGCTGTTGTGGCTGTTCCACTCCTCCATCCGCTTCTGCAAGCGGGCGACCAACGCGTCCTGCTCGATGTGCGGCAACTCCATGAAGTTCTCGGGCATCTTCATCTGCTCGGGCTTGAAGATCGCAGCCTTGCCGAGGTTCTCCGGACCCGTGAGACCGAGTTGCACATCCAACTCGTTGACGGTCTTGGCCTTGATCTTCTCTGGCTTGGCGAGCGCAGTTCCTTCGCGCAACATCGGCTCGGCGTGCGGCGTGGTCGGCCGTACATCGATCAGGACACCGTGTTCCTTGGCGATGTTCTTGATGGTTGCGACGTTGTCCGCCGGCATTCCGTAGAGCGTCGCCAACTCGTGGTCGCTGATCGGGATCGGTGCCTCCGACTTCGCTGCAGGAGTCGCCCCGGGCTCGGGCGTCGATCCGGCTTCGGGCTCGGCGACCTTGCCGGGCTCGGGCCCGCCACCCTTGCGCTCGGGCGCTTTCATCCGCTCGTCGGCGTCTGCCCCGCCCTTGGCACCAGGCTCCTCGCCGTTCACCCGCGGATCTGTCTCAGCGGACTTTCCATGTGGCCCGCCAGCTTCCGTGTCGGCCTTCGGTCCGCCGGATTCAGCGGCTTTGGCTTGGGCTGCGACCGGGTCCGGTGAGTCGCCGAGCAGCGCGCCCGGCTCATCGACGCCACCCTCGTGGGCAGCCGCCTTGATCGACGCATCGTCGATGTGGACCTCGGCCGGAGATGGGTCGGGCAACGACGTGTCAGGAGCGCTCGAGTCGGACATCGACGGTTCCGACTTCGCCGTCGAATGCGGCTCGCCACCAGCGTGCGGTTCGCCGCCGGGATGAGATCCGCCGCCGGTCTCGATCGTCGGTTCGCCTGTGAGCGCACCCTTGATGCCACCGTAGGCAGCGCCGACTCCCTTCATGCCGACGTGCATACCCATCCCCATACCCGCGCCTTGGAGACCGGCCATGCCCGCCCCCTTGGCAGCCGCGAGCGGGTCTTCGCCGTTCAGGACGCTGCCGACGAAGGCCGATGGGATCGCCTGGACACCGTTCACGATGCCTTCCTCGATCGCCTCCTTCATGAACGCCTTGACCACACTTTCGGTGACTTCCTCCGCACCTTGCTTGGCCGCGAACTTGGCGGTCTGGCTCATCACCGCTTTCTCAACCGATGCCATCACGGCTTTGCCCATGCCAGCGGTGGCATAGCTCATGACTCCATCGACGATGCCTGTCGCGATGTCGATGCCGAGATCCTCCCAGCCGTAGGCGGCACCCTTCATGCTCATCTTGATCGCGATCGACGCGGCCGCCGATGCCGCTGCCGCGTACAACGCGAGCACTGCCGGGCCGGCCGTGCCGGCGGTGAGGATCGTGACGGCAATACCGGCGATCGCGCCACCGACCTGGGCTGCGATGTCGGTGATCGCGTCGATCTTCTCGCGCACTTCATCCTGAGCCTGGACAGCCCCCTGGAAGTTCATGTCGAAGTTGGCCTGGGCGGCGACGAGGTCTGGATTGTCACCCTTCTTGGTCGGGTCGTAGCCCGGTGTGTGCTCGGCCTTGAACAGCGCGTCGTCGTACTTCTTGGCCCGATCGACCGCGTCCTTCAACTGATCGGCGCTGTTCATCCCATCGCCGAACGTGTCCATCATCGAGCCGACGCTGCCCGACTTCTCGAAGTCGCGACGCGACTTCAGATAGTCCTCGAAGTTGCGCATCAACTGGGCGCGCTCTTCCGGTTTGGCCTCGTCGAGTTGACGCGCGAACGTCGACGGGTCGCCGTACTTGAGGGAGAGACCGACGTCGAGGTCCTCTCGGCCGGACAGATCGCCGAGGATGTCGGAGTCGAACGAACCAACACCATGGAGCCGCTCGTACTCGGCGCGCATTGCCTTGACCTCGGCGGGCGTCTTGTCCTTCAATGTCTCTTTGATCTTGTCTTCGTCGGTACCCACACCGGCGGTCGCGAAGTACATCTCCTGTGCGTCGGACAACTTGCCGCCGCTCTCCAACAGAGCGTTGATCTCGGCTTTCGAGTAGCCGCTCGTGCCGTCCTCGACCAAGGAGTCGAACGTGTTCTTGCCGTGCAGCGCGATGCTGACGTCGGTGTTGGCCATGCCCTCGTACTGGGTTTTCAGCTGGGCGACGTTGGCCTTACCCTTTGCTGCGATCTCGGCCTCGCGGCGGTCCTTGTTCTCCTTCTTGTTGAAGTCGAGCTTGTCGACCCCTGATTGATAGGCGTCCTTGGAGATGTCCTGCGACTGGAACTCGGCTTGCAGCTTGGCCCTCTCGGCTGCATTCTCGAGATTGACGTCGAACTCGGCCTTCTTGCGCTGGTTGCGGACGATCTTCTCGACCTCGTCGTCGCTGGTGTAGACGCCCTCTTTCTCAACCAGCGCCTTGGCTGCATCAATGTTCTTCTCATCGCCCGCTTCGAGGGCAGCGAAGAGCTTGTTGTCGGCGTTGTTGCCAGACAGCGGGTCGCCGTCGGACAGCTCGTCCTTGGCATTCGCCTTGAGATCGCCGTAGCCCATCGCTGCGTATTTCGCTCCAACACGAGCATTGCGATCCTTGATCCGCTGGTCGACCTCGGCCTTGGTGAGGCCCTTGGCCAGGGCCGACTTCTCCTCCTCCTCGCGGATCCTCTCGTAGACCTGCTTCATCTTGTCTTCGTCGGTTCCCGGTCCCGACATGGCGTCCTCGAGCTCGGCCGCGTCGGCGCCGTCGGTGTCGCCCGCGGCGAGCATCAGCGCGTTGTCGAGCTCTGCCCCGCCCATGTCGTCGCGCAGATCGGCGACAAGATCGACCCCGTACTTCTCGCGGTAGATCTTCTTGATCTGGTCGAGTTCTTCGGGCGTCTTTCCGCGTAGGGCCTCACGGATCGCCTTCTCGTCGGTGCCGAGCCCGTCGACCGCTTCGGCGATCGCGGCGGCATCGGCCTTGGCTTGATCCCCCTCGATCAGGGCCATCCCTCGATCGAGTTCCTCGGAGCTGAGGTCGTCCTTGACGTCCTCGGACATCGAGCTGCCGAATGTGGCGAGGTAGCACTTGTCGAGTGCCTTGCGCTCGACCGGTGTGCGTGCGCCACCGAGTCCCTCGAACACCTTGGCCTCGTTGGTGCCCCACCCATCGACGCCACCGTGGACCTTGTTCGCCAGCACCTTCGGCTGGAACCCAGGGTTGGTCGCGCGGGCCAGTTGGCCGAGCGATTCCCAATCCCATTCGGCGAGGGCGCGCTCTTCGAAGGTCTTCGCGAGCTCCGGCTTGCGTCGACCGCCGATCCGCATCATCGTCGACTCGGCGACGAAGCCGATCGAGTCGACACCGCCGGCGAGATACTTCTGGGCCAACTCCTGCTGCTCGGTCGTCAGCTTCGACATCGCTGCGGAGTAGCCCTCCTGGTTCTGACCGAGTTGCGCTTTCTTGAGATCGGCGAGCACATCGAGGTCCTTCTCCATCGAGTCACGAGAGTCGGCGTTGCGCTGCTTCTCCCACGCCTCGTTGCTGGCCTTGGCGTGACTGCCCCAGTCGCGGAACATGTCGATCAACCGGTCCCACCACGAACGCTCGGTGCCCTCCTGATGCGCGGCCCAATCTCGGATCTTGTCCCGGCCCGGCTGCAGCTGGCCGGTCACACCCGTCGCGAACTGGGAGTTCTCGGTCGCCGCCATCTCCTTCATCCGCTTGAGTTCAGCGTCGACCTTGACGACTTCGCCGGCAGCCCATTCGGTCGTCGGTCGAGCCTCGACCATGCCCTTGTTGGGATCGGTGTCGTTGGCCCAGTGACGGCGAATCGCTGCCGCCTGGGTATTTGCCGCGCTGTTGATCTTCTGTTTCTTCTCGGCTGCGCCCGCATCAAGTTCGGTGTTGCGTTTGGTGAGCGACGAGCGCAGCGCTGCCTCGGCGGCCGCACCGGTTGATTCCAACGTCGCGAGCAGCTCGTCCCGTTTGGCCTCGATCGCCTTGGTGTCGGGCGGACCGTTGACGGCAGCCTGCTTGTCCTCGATCTCGTGCTGGACTGCGACCTTTGCACCAGCGACTCCGGCGCCCTCGGACTGGGTCTGCTCCGTCCTGGTCGTCACCGCGGCTGCTGCGGACTGGTGCAGAGCGTCTTCGGCGGCCACCTTCTGGGCGTCGACGACCGCCTGCTGCTCGACCACCTTGGCATCGAGTTGTTCCTTGGTGATTCCCGCTGCAGAGGCGATACCGGTCAATTCGGTCTTGAGTTCGGTCTCGAGTCCAGGCTTCTCAGCTGTCCCCATCTCGAGCATCTTGGGCACCTTGTCGCCGTGAGCTGCGGCGACGGCGCCCTTCACGATCGACTCCGATCGTGTCCCCACCGACTGCATCGCCCGAGCCACAGCGTCACCGAGCACGTCGCCCATCGCCGCATTCGGTGGCGTGAGCTTCGAGGCGCCCTGATCGACGATCGCCTTGGGCACGTCCGGCGCCGGACCCTTGCCCGCGCTCTCTTCGATTCCCGCGATCTGCTTCTTCACGCCCTCGAGTTGCTTGGTCAATGCGGCGCGTTTGGACTCGTCGGTGAGGCCGGCCAACTGGGCTTCGAGTTCGGCGGCTTTGCTGGTGAGGTTCTTGGGGACGTAGTCACTCGGTGCCAGCGGCGCAGCCTCGTACTTCGGTGGCGACCCGACGGCGGAGAACGCTTGATCGCTCAGCTTCTTCTCGCCGGCCTTGGCCATCGCCTGGATCGCTGCATCGGCCTCGGTCGTGTTCAGCCGCGCCGCTTTGGCTTCTTCTTTCGGGATCGGCGGTTGCTGGGCCTTCGCGTCGGCGACCGGCTCCGCGACCTGGCCCTTGCGGCTCGAGGCGAGATCGGTGCCCTTCTTCTCGACCAAGCCCGCACCAGCCTTCGGATCAGCGAGCTCACCCGGCGTGACACCGGCGATGGCGGGCGCGGTCGCGGCCTTCCACTTGTCGAGTGCCGGATCGCCAAGGCTCGGCTTCACGGTTCGGCTCCCGCCTCCGGCTTTCTTCGCTCCGCCGGCGGCGTGACCGCCACCGCCACCGCCACCCCCTCCGCCTCCGCCGCCGGTGCGTGGTGCGGCAGTTTTGCCGGGCTTGGCCTTCATCGACGCTCCACGCTCGGTGAACCCCGGTGTCGTGGTCTGCGTGCTCGCAGCCTTGGCCGACCGACCACGAACGCTGTCTCCGGATGTCGCGCCTGGAGCAACATTCGGTGCCAGCGTCGACGGCTGCGGCTGCGGCTGCTGCTCGTGCATCCGACTTGAGTTCTGTGTCACCACATGTCCCGAATCAGGGCTTTGTGGTGACACAGACGAGGCGGGCCGCTCTGGCGCGGGCCGGCTCGACGGCGCTGGCTCATCGGCTGCTGCCGGCCCAATCTCGACCGGGTGAGCCTCGCCTCGAGTCGCATTCTCGTTCACCGGTGCATGCGCCGGCGGCTGCGCTGCCGCCGGCGCAATCTCGACCAAGTGAGCGTCGGCTCGAGTTGCATTCTCCTTCACCGAGGAACTTGCTGCAGCCGCCCCCCGCTGAACCTCCGCTCGACGTGCACCCGCCGCCAGCGGAGATTCCACCAACTGCGCCGACGACGGCGGAACCTCCGCCAGGTGGGCCCCGGCTCGAGGCGCATTCTCGTTCACAGGCGAACTCGCCACAGCAGCCGCCCCGGCCAGGTGTGCTCCCGTCGCATATGCAGGTGCAGCTGTCGGTGCAGCCACCCCGGTATCGCTGGCAGCGGATGTTGCACCAGCTGCAACATTTGCTGACAGCGCTCGTGCGGATGCTCGCTCACCTGACGCAACTCCGGCGCTGTCACCATTTGTTCGCCCATCGCCGACATTCGGTGACAGCGATGGGGCCTGACCCGCACCCGCCGCACCCGCACCCGCCGCTCCTCCGGCCGCCGCATCCGCCGCTGCTGCTTGGCCAGCCACCGCCGCGCCGCTCGAACTCACCTGATCGGCAGCTCCTGAACCCGCCGCACCCGTACCCGCCACACTCGCTCCGGCTGCACCCACCGCCGCCCCTGCACCGGCTGCACCGGCCGCTCCCGCCAGCTGACCGGCTGCACCCGATTCCGCACCTTCCGCTGCTCCTACTGCTCCTGCTGCCGCACCCGCTGCTCCTACTGCTCCTACTGCTCCTACTGCTCCTACTGCTCCTACTGCTCCTACTGCTCCTGCTGCCGCACCCGCCGCACCGACCGCACCCGCCGCACCGACCGCACCCGCCGCTTCCGCTCCGGCTGCTCCTGCGGTGCCGGCTGTACCGGCGGCGGCTCCCCCGGCTGATGCAGATGGGGGTTCGTTGTCGTTGGCGCTCATCGCGCTCATCTGGGCAACGCCGCGGTTGCCGATGGTCTGCTGCCACTGGGCGACGATCGACGCAAGCGTCGGTCCGGACGAGCCGGAACGCTTGGCGTTCTCGGCCCCCTGTTGCACCTTCTCTCCGGCGCGGTCGGGCACCACGGACGCCTCAGCCATCCCGCGATTGTCCCTGCCATGGCCATCGCGCTCAAGGGCCAACGCGTTACCCGAACGAGCAACCGCCGATGCCCTGATCGCTTGCCCCGCAGACGTACAGCACTCGCCTCGGTTCAGGCACGATCGCTGCAGTCGCTGTCCACCAAGGAGTTGTCCATGCCCCAGTACCTGTCACCCGGTGTGTACGTCGAAGAGATCGAAGCCGGGTCACGGCCGATCGAAGGCGTTGCCACGTCCGTCGCGGCCTTCGTCGGTCTCGCCAAGAAGGGCCCGGTGAATCAGCCGACCCTCGTCAGCAACTGGACCCAGTACTCGCAGATCTTCGGGGACTTCATGGAGGACTCGTATCTCGCCCACTCGGTCTACGGGTACTTCAACAACGGCGGTGGCGTGGCCTACATCGTTCGCGTCGGCGCTCCGTCGGATGAATTGACTGCCGCACCGTCGGCTCGCGGCGAGTTGCCATCGGGAGGCGAGAAGCCGGCTCCGGCGTGGAAGGTCACCGCCAAAGAAGCCGGCGAGAGCGGTAACGGGTTGTCGGTCGAGATCCAGAATCCGCCAGAGGGTTCGTCCGACGACATGTTCGTGCTTCAGGTCAAGCGCGGCGACAGCATCGAGGAACAGCACGAGGTGTCCACCAAGCGCGGCGCCAAGAATGTGATCACGGTCGTCAACCAGGCATCACAGTTGATCCAGCTGGAAGATCTCGTCAAGGGCGGCCAGCTCGAACGGCCGCCCGTCGGCACCCGGATCGGACTCGGTGGCGGCGGCATGGCCCAGGCCAAGGAGATGCAGGTCTCGTCCGAGGACTACATCGGTGATGCAGCCGAGCGAACGGGATTTGCCGGGCTGGAGGCGATCGAGGACATCACCATGCTCTCGGTGCCCGATCTGATGTCCGCGTACCAGCGGGGTCTGATCGATCTCGAGGGTGTGCAGGCCGTGCAGTTGGCGATGATCTCTCACTGCGAGTTGATGGGCGATCGGCTCGCAATTCTCGATCCGCCACCTGGCCTCAATGCCCAGCAGATCAAGGAGTGGCGGGTCGACAAGGTCGGCTACGACAGCAAGCAGGCTGCGCTGTACTGGCCGTGGATCAAGGTGTTCGATCCCGTGAGCGGCAGCAACCAGTTCGTGCCGCCGTCTGGTCACATGGCCGGCGTCTGGGCTCGCAGCGACGCCACGCGCGGCGTCCACAAGGCGCCCGCCAACGAAGTCGTGCGCGGCGCGATCACGCTCGAGCTCAACATCACCAGCCGCGAGCACGACATGCTCAATCCGCACGGGATCAATGCGATCCGAGCGTTCCCTGGCCGAGGCATCCGGGTCTGGGGTGCTCGCACGCTGTCGTCGGATCCAGCGTGGCGTTACATCAACGTCCGCCGGTTGTTCAACTACCTCGAGGAGTCGATCCTCAACGGAACCCAGTGGGTGGTGTTCGAGCCCAACGATTTCGACCTGTGGCAGCGCATCCGGCGCACGATCGCAGCGTTCCTCGTTCGCCAATGGCGCGACGGCGCGCTGTTCGGCCAGACCGCCGACGAAGCGTTCTATGTGATGTGCAACAGCGAGACCAACCCGGCCGAGAACATCGATGCCGGTCTCGTCACCTGCGAGATCGGCATCGCCCCGGTCAAGCCGGCCGAGTTCGTCGTCTTCCGTCTCGCCCAGTACTCCGGTGGCGCTGCGCTCACCGAGTAGGTCGCGGCTGTTCCGACGATCCACCACCCATCACAACCCACCGAACCAATTCATTGAGCACCAACCAATCGAGCAAGAAAGACAAGTGAGGACATCATGGCCATCGGCGAAGACGGCATTGCCGGCTACACGTTCAAGATCGAGATCGACGATCACCAGGAAATCGCTCAGTTCAAGGAGGTCTCCGGACTTTCGTCGGAGGTGCAGGTGATCGAGCACCGCGAGAACACCATCGCCGGCAAGGAGATCGTCAAGAAGTTGCCCGGCCAGAAGAAGTACGGCGACATCACGCTCAAGCGTGGCAAGACCGACTCCAAGAAGCTGTGGGAATGGCACAAGAAGGTCCAGGACGGCAAGATCGACGAAGCCCGTAAGAACGCCTCGATCGTGTTGTTCGACTACGCCGGCGGCGAGATCGCCCGCTACAACCTGACCAACTGCTGGCCGAGCAAGGTGTCGATCGGAGCGTTGCAAGCTGGCAGCAACGACGTGCTGATGGAGGAGTGCGTGATCGTCCACGAGGGCATCACGCTCGGCTGATCATGTCGAACTCATCCACCAACGTCGAGGACCGACTCCAGACGGAGTACCACTTCGTGCTCCCCCGCGGGTACGTCGACGACGGCGGCACCGTGCATCGCGAAGGTGTCATGCGCCTCGCGACAGCGAAGGACGAAATCCTGCCGCTGCGCGACCCACGGGTGCGCGACAACGAGGCCTACCTCACCGTGTTGCTGTTGGCCCGGGTGGTGCTGCGGATCGGTGAGGTCGAGTCAGTGCATCCGGGCGTGATCGAGCGATTGTTCGCGACCGACCTGGCGTTCCTCCAGGATCTCTACCGGCGGATCAACTCCGAGGGCCACACCCACGCCGCCGTGACCTGCCCGTCGTGCGGGACCGATTTCGAGGTCGACGTCGCGGGTGATCGCCCGGGGGAATTCTGACGTACGCGGCCGAGCGTCTGTTCGAGGAGGTCGCGTACGTGAGTTACTACTTCCACTGGGATCTCGACCGAGTGCTCGAACTCGAGCATCCGGTGCGGCTCCAGTTCATCGAACAGATCGCGTCGATCAACCGGCGCATGACCGAGGGGAGTTGAGATGCGACTGTGGCCCTTCGGTCGTCGTGATCACTCCGACCCACCCCATACGTCGTCGAGCCCGGCGTCGCGTGCACCAGCGTCGCGTGCACCAGCGACGGCGGCGACAACGGCGGCAGCAACGACCGTTGTCGTGTCGGCTCGACCGGCGCAGCCGAACGATGCGTGGAAGCAGCTCGCACCCCTGACTCGCACGAGCGGACCCGCACCACTCGTCGCACCGCTGAGCAGGATTGCGACCGGACTCGCCGCCACCAACGACACCGGCATGACGCTGGCCCCACTCGGGCACGAGCATCGCAACGATGCGCCGATCGGCACCATCGGCAATGCCATCGTGCCAACCGGCCGTCAGACCGGCTATCAGACCGGTCATCAGACGACGCCAATCCGCACCGATGCGCCGACGCTCGACCACGCTCGCTCGACGACACGAAGCGGCGAGTCACACCCCGTGCAAGCCCTGCGGTGGAACGACACGATCGACGACCGGCCCGCCGAATCCACTCCTCGAAACATTTCGCCGGGCACACCCTCGACATCATCGACATCATCGACATCGTCGACATCATCTCCAGCACCCGTTGCGGAGTCATCGCCGCGTCGGGCTCCTGTTGCGCCGGCGACCAGTCGAGCGTCCGCTCCAGCGTCGGCACCGACCGATCTCGCCCTTCCGCCCCCTGCTCCCACTCGCCGGCTTGCGGGCAAGGTCACCGCCGCGCCGAAGGCGGTCACCGCCCCGGCACCGCCGCCGGTCAGCCACCTCGTTCCTGCTCGCTTGACGGAACCTTCGACCGAGGCCGAGAGCGCGACTCGATCGACTGCGACTGCGTCAGCCGAAGCGGCGTCCGCTCAACCCGGCGACGGATCATCGACGCCGCGACCGCTCGCCGGCGGACGCACGGTGCACCGTCGACGACTGGGTGAGCCACTCGCCCATCGGCCGTCGACGATGGTCGCCGCGGTTTCGACCACGAGCGAACTTCCCAACCGCGCGACGACTCGGGTCGAATCGTCGGTCGAGGTGTCGCCACCGATCACCCCCCAACGGGTCGTGGCAACCAGAGGTGCGCTCCCGCAGCGGATCGCCAGGGCGGTGGTGTCCACATCGTCGCGGACGATCGGGACGAACGACGCAATCGACGCAACCGCTGGCAAGCTCGGCTGGTCGCTGTCGGGCGCGTCACCGTCGGCTGCTTCCACTGGCGCGAACGCGCCGACATCGCGCCGAGAGATGCCCAATCCGACCATCCGTCGGGCGGCACCGCTCGTCGGCGAGCGACCGCGACTGTCGAACCAACAGCCCCGCGTCGACAGTCACCCTGCCGGTCCGACCGGTGACCCGATGGTGGTGTCTGTCGTCCAGCGCGAACCAGCATCCAAACCCGTCGTCGGGCTCCATCGTCAGCACGGCCGCGATGTGGGGCCGGCTGTCGGACCGTCGAGTCATGCGGCACTGCCGGCGGAAGCGTCGGCCGATCCATCGGCCGGAGCGACCGCCTCCACGCCATCAACTGCGCCGCCGGATTCCCGGTCCGGCAACCAGGCGACGGGATCGTCACGTCCGACCGGCCGCCGCAGCAAGCGCCAGCAGCAGACCGAGGCCGTACCTGCTGATCTGCGGGCCCAACTCGAGCCGATGCTCGGAGCGGATCTGTCCGAGGTCCCGGTGCATCGCGGACCCTCGTCGTCGCAGGCCGCATCGGACCTGAAGGCGCGAGCGTTCACGGTCGAATCAGAAGTACACCTGCCCGACAAGCTCGGCCCGACCTCGCACGGCGAAGCCCGCGAGACCCTCGCCCACGAACTCACCCACGTCGTCCAGCAGCGTCGGCTCGGGGCTGTCAAACCCGACGAGTCATCGTCGGTCGGCGAGCAGATGGAAGCTGAAGCCCGCTCCGTTGCCCGCCGAGTGTCGGGTACTCAGCGGGTGTCGGTCACACCTCCCGCACCCCGTCGGCCAACGGTGCCGATGTTCTACTCGACGACCCGACCTGCAGATCCCGCTGCGCCGACCCAGCCGGGCTCGTCGTTGACCCCCGAACAGCAACGATCGATGGTTGCTCAGATCGAGGATTCGGCGATGTCGAGTGGCATCGCGACGCGCGTCGCAAACGGCAGCGTTGCATTCGGCGGCACCTCGCCATCTGCGTCGATGGCTGCGAGTGCTGTTGGCGCCCAACGCGAGCCAGAGCATTCGAACGCGGCGGTTGCCACCCCCACCGCTGCGCCATCTGCACCGGCCGACGACCCGTTGAGCCCGGAGAAACTCGACGAATTGGCGACCCGTCTCTACGACGGCATCCAATCTCGCTTACGCCGCGACTTGCTCCTCCAACGCGAGCGATCCGGCTCGCTCTACGACCGCCGCTGACCTCAGCGCTGACCTCGCCCGACCCTGACCAAACGAACGAACGAACGATCACAGGACCCAACCATGGCTGACCCCGGACAACAGAACCGATTCAAAGTGATCATCGACTCCCTGCCGCTCGGCAACTTCAGCAAGTGCGAGGGACTCAAGGCGTCGTACGACATGAAGGCCTACGAGGAGGGTGGACAGAACGGCTACGTGCATCAGTTGCCAGGTCGGATCAAATACGAGAGCATCACCCTGACCCGCCCGATCGACGCCCAGTCGAAGTCGGTCAGTGCATGGTTCGCGTCGTTCCGGGTTGCGGTCCGGCGCGCCAACGCCCAGATCACGGTGATGGACGTGGCAGGCAACGAGGTCATGGACTGGACCCTCAGCGGCGTCGTCCCCGTCAGTTGGTCCGCCGGTTCGGCTGATGCGGCAGGCAACGGCGTGATGACCGAAACACTCGTCCTGTCGCACGAGGGCTTCCTCGATGCGCGCATGGCCGTGCCAGGGATCTAGGAGACCATCATGTCGATCCCGTTCAAACTCGAGAAGGCTGTCCTCAAAGAAGCGCCGTCGGCCGGCGGCGGTCTGCTCGGTGACCTGATGGACCTGGGCGCCTCGACCGCCGGCGACATCGCTGGCGTCAGCGGAATGGCGAGCGCACCGTGGAGCGGCCGCGATCTGCACTTCAAGTTCAACCCGGACAAGCTCACGCTGAACAAGACCGCCAGCTTCAAGGAGCAGCCGCGGCCGACATCGCAAGCTGCCGAACACACCACGCCGCCACCGCCGCAGTATGTGGGATCGACCAACCGAACACTGTCGTTCGCTGTGCTGCTCGACGAGTGGGACGCTGCGCCGGGCGCAGGCCGCGATGTCGGCACAATGGTCACGGACCTACAGAAGCTGATGGACCCGCCGACCGACGCGCCCCAAACCGAGGTGCCGCTGCCGCCGAAGATGGGCTTCCATTGGGGCAGCTTCGTGTTCACCGGCTACATCACCAAGGCCGACGCGATCTTCACCTTGTTCCGCCAGGACGGCTCGCCGGCGCGGGCCGAGGTCACGATCTCGATGACCGAGCACATCGACACGCCAGCCCGCCAGAATCCGACCTCGGGTGGGCCGACCGGCCGCCGCAGTCGCACGGTGATCGAGGGCGACAGCTTGCATCTGCTGTCGTATCGCGAATACGGCAAGTCGGCCTACTGGCGGGCTCTCGCCGAGGCCAACGGCATCGACGATCCGCTCGCACTACGACCCGGCACCCGGTTGCTGATGCCGTCGCGCACAGACGCCCGCGGGATGGGCTGACGCTCGATGATTCCGAGCCAAATTCCGCGTGTCTCGGTCGATGGTTCACCACTCGCGCCCGAGATCGCAACGGCTTTGATCGATGCGATCATCGACGACGATCTGTATCTGCCCGACATGTTCGAACTGCGGTTCGCCGACCCGGATCGAACCCTCGCCGAGAAGATGCCGTTCAGCATCGGCGCCGAGGTCGAGATCAAGACCGGCACGATGGGCGAGGACGGATCGACGCTGTTGATCAACGGTGAAGTCACCGCGATCGAGGCGATCCTCGATGCCACGGGCAGCTTCTTGGCAATCACCGGATACGACCAATCGCACCGCCTGCATCGAGGCCGCAAGACCGCGACGTTCAACGACATCACCGATTCGGATCTCGCCAAGCGGGTCGCATCGGCTGCAGGCCTCTCGATCGGCACGGTCGACTCCACCTCGGACACGCTCGAACACGTCAGCCAGGTCAACGACACCGACTGGAACTTCCTCCAGCGGCGGGCCCGGATCGCCGGCGGCCGAGTGTTCGTGCGCGAGGGGAAGTTCCACTTTCGCACCGAAGCGGACCCCGCTCCCGGGGCGCCGCTCGACATGCGCTTCGGTAAGGAGCTGCTCGAGTTCCGGGCCCGGATGACGGCCAACGAACAGGTCCAAGAAGTCGAGGTTCGTGGCTGGGACTTCGAGGCCAAGCAATCGATCAGCGAGAAGAAGAACACCGTCATCGCAAGCGCGGGCCTCGACTCGTCGTCGATCTCGGCCGACACGATCGACAGCACATTCGGGTCATCGACATACGTGTCGACCGACCTCGCGATCGGTACGGATGCCGCTGCCCGGTCCGCAGCCGAAGGCCTGATGATCGACATGTCGAGCGGCCAGTTGTATGCGACCGGCACCGTGGTCGGCGATCCGCGGGTCACCGCTGATTCGTCGATCCAGATCAGTGGCACCGGCAAGGCGTTCGACGGATCGTGGGTCGTGTCGCACAGCCGACATGTGTTCGACTACTCGGGCTACTCGACCCACTTCACGGTGTCCGGCAGTCAGGATCGTTCGCTGTCGGGGCTGATCTCGGGCATGTCCAGCGGCGGTTCGGCAAGCACCAGCGCCACGATCGACGGGGTCGTGACCGGCATCGTCACCGACACCGCCGACCCGCTCAAGATCGGGCGGGTCAAGATCAAAATGCCATAGCTGGCCGATGACTTCGAGTCGTTCTGGATGCGAGTCTGCTATCCGGGTGCTGGGGACGAGCGCGGCTTCTTCAACTGCCCTGAGATCAACGACGAGGTGCTGATCGCTTTCGAACACGGCGACATCAACCACCCGGTCGTGATCGGCAGTCTGTTCAACGGCGTGGACAAACCCGGCGGGTCCGATTACACGGCATCGAGCGATGGTTCGGTCGTCCGCCGCTCCTGGACATCACGCAACGGACACAAGATCGTGATCCTCGAGGACCCGGGCAGCCCCGATGACGACATGATCAACCTCGTCACCAAGAGCGGTGTCGTGATGAACCTCAAGGACAACGGCGAACTGTTCATCGACGCCAAGAACGTGATCATGTCGATCAGCGAGAACTTCGAGGTGTCCGCGAACGGCGATTTCAAGATCGACGCCAAGAACGTGAAGATCAACGCCAAGTCGGCGCTCGAACTCACAGCATCGTCGGGCGCCAAGATCGACGGTGGGGCCCAAACAGAGATCAAGGGCGGGATGGTGAAGTTGAACTGATGGACGGCCTCATGAACATCGAGCAGAACGGCCAGATGAACGTCGAGGTGGACCGCTGGTTGGCACAGGCCAGAGATGGAGGATCGTGATGAGTGACTCATTCGTCGGCAAGGGCTGGGCGTTTCCGGTTCGGGTCAACTCGACCGGCGGAATCGCGCTCGTCGCCAGCGATCGGGAGATCGACGAGTCGATCCGGCTGATCCTCGGCACGGCGCCCGGTGAGCGGCCGATGCGACCCGAGTTCGGATGCCGGATCCACCACTACATCTTCGCCGCTTCCGACGCGACGACTGCGGGGATGATCGCCGCCGATGTGAAGGCCAGTCTGCTCCGGTGGGAGCCGCGGATCGACGTGCTCAATGTCGAGGTCGGCTACGACGAGACCGATCCAGCGCTCGTCTACATCGACGTGCGCTACAAGGTCCGCAGCACGAACGACCCTCGCAACCTCGTGTTCCCGTTCTACTCGATTCCTTTTGACCGTGCTGATGAACCTTCAGCAATACGACAGGAGCTCGCATGACGCTCGTTGCCCCAAACCTCGACGACCGCCGCTTCCAGCAACTCGTCGACGATGCCAAGCGGCTGGTCCAACAGCGCTGCCCGGAGTGGACCGATCACAACGTGTCCGATCCCGGTGTCACCTTGATCGAGACGTTCGCGTGGATGACCGATCTGCTGCTGTACCGGCTCAACCGAGTGCCGGATCGGCACTACATCAAGTTCCTCGAACTGATCGGCGTGCACCTCTACCCCGCAACTGCAGCGCGAGCGGACGTGACGTTCTGGCTGTCCGGCCCGACACCCGAGCGAGTGCGGATCCCGCCGGGTATCGAGGTCGCAACCTCGCGCAATTCCCGCGACGGGTCGACCGACAACGGCGATCCGATCGGGTTCACCACCACCGACGAGTTGTTGATCGTGCCGTGCGAAGCCCAACATCTCGCCTCCAGTATCGCCGATGGCGCGATCCGATTCCATGACGCACCGCTGAACAGCGATTCGCAGTTCGCCCCGTTCGATGACGTGCCCAAGATCGGCGACCTGCTGTACATCGGACTGTCCGACGCTGTGTCGAGCTGTGCGGTGACGCTGAGATTCGCGTGCGACATCGAGGGCATCGGCGTCGATCCGACCAACCCCCCGCTGCTGTGGGAGGCGTTCACCGGCGACAACTGGTCGCCCTGCGAGGTCGAGCGTGACACCACCGGCGGGCTCAACACCACCGGCGACGTGGTGCTGCACGTGCCGCGCAAACACGAGGCGTCGGTGCTGAGCGGTGTGCGCGCCGGGTGGCTCCGGGCCCGGATCGTTGCCTCGGCTCCGGGTCAGCCGTCGTATGCCGACTCGCCCCGCATCCGCTCGCTGCGGGCGTTCACCATCGGCGGCACCACGGAAGTGGTCAACGCCGAAGCGGTCACCGACGAAGTGGTCGGTATGTCAGAGGGCGTGCCATCGCAACGCTTCGATCTCCAGCGCACACCCATCGTCGCCGGCGGGCTGACCAAGCTCGAGGTCTCCGACGACGAGCACGGCTGGAACGACTGGGAACAGGTCACCAGCTTCGCCGAGTCCACGTCGGCCGATCGTCACTTCAGTATCGACATGGTGTCGGGCACGATCATGTTCGGACCGGCGGTGTCCGATCGCGAGGGCGTCGTGCACCAGTACGGGGCCGTTCCACCTCGTGGTGTGTCGGTGCGGGTGCGTCGATATCTCGTCGGCGGGGGTCGCCGAGGCAACGTCACCAAGGGTCAGATCACCGTGCTGCGCAGCTCGATCCCGTTCGTTCAGCGGGTGGACAACCGCCGCGCGGCGGCAGGAGGGGTCGATGCAGAGACCCTCGACAATGCCAAGAAGCGCGGCCCGATCACGTTGCGCACCCGCGACCGGGCGGTCACGCTCGAGGACTACGAACAACTCGCTCGCGACGCCGC
>JBDSDH010000149.1:0-23648 GCA_039920665.1 Ilumatobacteraceae bacterium | reverse complement strand
ATCCGGAGACGAGGGCCGCCGTTCGGTAGGGTCGCCGCCATGAGGACGATCGAGCGTGTCGGTGTAGTCGGGTGTGGGTTGATGGGATCGGGCATCGCCGAGGTGTGCGCCCGAGCTGGGCTCGATGTCACCGTGTGCGAGAGCACCCAGGCCGCCGCTGATGCCGGGATCGGGCGGATCACGAAGTCGTTCGATCGCGCCGTTCGCTCGGGCAAGCTCGAAGCGGCCGACAAGGACCGTTTCCTCGACGGGATCCGAGTCTCCACCGATCTCAACCGGCTCGCCTCGTGTGAGTTGGTCGTCGAAGCAATCGCCGAGGATCAAGCAATGAAGGTCGGACTGTTCACTCAGCTCGACGAGGTGATGAAGGGCGCTGATGCGATCCTGGCGTCCAACACGAGCTCGATCCCGATCATGAAGCTCGGCATCGCCACCCGACGTCCTGATCTGGTGGTCGGCGTCCACTTCTTCAACCCGGTGCCGGTGTTGAAGCTGGTCGAGATCGTTCCGTCGCTGCTGACGTCGGAGGAGACGGTCGAGGACGTGTCGGTGTTCGCCCGCGAAGTGTTGGGCAAGCGCACGATCCGCTGCCAGGACCGGGCCGGGTTCGTCGTCAACGCGTTGTTGATCCCGTACATCCTGTCTGCGATCCGGATGTTCGAGTCCGGGTTCGCGTCCGCCGACGACATCGATGCGGGGATGATCGAGGGCTGCAACCACCCGATGGGGCCGTTGCACCTGGCCGACTTGATCGGCCTGGACACCACGCTCGCAGTTGCCGAGAGCTTGTATGCCGAGTTCAAAGAGCCGCTCTACGCCCCGCCGCCGCTGCTCAGCCGGATGGTCGAAGCCGGCCTTCTCGGCCGTAAGAGCGAGCGCGGCTTCTTCGCCTACTGACCACGTTTGGTCTGTGCGTGATACGACTGAGTGGAGTGCTCGATCATGGTTGGGGCCTACGTCGATCAACTCCGTCCAGAAGCGACGATCGACGAACGTTCTCCACGCCAATGATCAGCGATGGGCGCCGGGCTTGGGTTTGCGCAGCTTGGCCGGTCGGGCCGGGGCGACCTTCTTCTTCGGGCGACTGTCTTTGCGCAGGGCGAACCGCATCCCGCTGTACACGTCGTCGATCGCGCAGGCGTTGTTGTCGACCCAACGAGATTTGACAAGCGCCTCGCGCAGCACGTCGTCGTTGATGTCGGTGTCGATCCCGCTGGCCTTCTTCGGCCACGCAACCCACACGACGCCATCGGGAGCGACCGATGCCGTCAACGTCGGCCACTGGGCGACGAGCGTGGACAGCCGAGTGTGGAATGTGACCACGATGTCGAGCGGCGGGCGAACCCGATTGGCCCACTCGACCGCCAGCGGCAGTTCACCGAGATTGTCGCGGAAGTCTGCGGGTTGGTTGACCACCGCCATCCGGGTTCCCTCGCGGATGCCCAACTTCTGCAGCAATGGAGTCTCTGAGTAACCGGCCACGGTGTTCCTTCTCGCGCTAGGCCCGGCCAAGGATCCGGTCGACCCGGATCTCGATGGCCACCCGGTCAGCACGCTCGCCGGGCTGGCGGTAGCGGGCAGCGTATCCCTCGACAGCAGCAGCGACGCCGGACTCATCGGTGACGAGTCGCGTCTTTCCCTCGAGCGTGAGCCAACGTCCGCCGTCGATCTGACAGACGGCAGCGCGGCCGCCGCGTGCAGCATTCTGAGCCTTGACCGATGCCCGCGACGTGATCACGCGTACGGTTTGGTCGGCTGACGTGTAGCTGAAGCCGACGGCCACGACGTGTGGGCTACCGTCCTTGCGCAAGGTGGTGAGCGTGGCGAGGTGGCGGTCGCTGAGGAATGACAGCACCTCAGCACCGGGGTCGGCTGGATCGATCATCGCCAGAGCCTATGAACCTTCAGCCGCCCGAGATTGATTCGAGGATGTCGTGGCGGGTGGCCCGCCATGCGGGGATCACCGCTGCCAGCACACCGACCACGAATGCCGACGCGACGATGATTGCGATCGCGTCGAACGGGATCGTGTAGGTCGTCAGGCCCTGGTCCTTGAGTGAGACGATGATGATGTAGCCGAGCACCAGGCCGAGGACCACGCCGACGATCGCTCCGTAGAGCGAGGTCAACACGCTCTCCCAACGCACCGTCGTGCGAACCTGCGCCCGGGTCATGCCGACGGCTCGGAGCAAACCGATCTCACGTCTTCGCTCGTAGACGGCCAGCAACATCGTCAGCACGATGCCGAACACGGCGATGATCACCGACAGCGCGAGCAGGCCGTAGATGAAGGACAGGCTCTGGTCGATGATGTCGCTGCGACCGTCGATGAACTGCTCGCGATCTTGCAGTTCGCCGATGCCGTAGTCGTCGATGACGACGTCGACCGCCGAACGGAAGTCGGCATCGGAGACGCCCGGCGCATTGTCGATCACGACGAATCCGACCGAATTGTTCTCGGACGTGCCGTCGAAGAACGAGTTGTCGACCACTCTGGCGCCGGCGAATTCGGAGAGCGCGTAGATGCCCTGGACCGTCACGGTCTTGGTCACGTCGGAGATCTCGACATCGAACGTCGATCCGACCGTGCGCTCAGTGCGCTTGGCTTCGCCCTCGCTGATCAGCATCCCGTCGCTGGTGAGATTGTCGAACGAGCCGTCGAGGAAGTCGAAGTTCAGCAATCCGCCGGCGAATCCGGCGTCGATCACTCGAACGGTGAGTCCCTTGCCGTCGGTATCGGTCATCGAAGCGAAGCCGAGGCCCGATGCGCCGCCGACCTCGGGCAGTGCGTTGAGGCTGTCGACGATGTCGGGACCGAAGCTGACCGGGCCACCGTTGCTGGAGTTGATCACGTAGTCGCCGATGAACAGATCGCCGATCGTTTCTCGCAGTTGCGCCTTGAGCGACGCAGCGAACACGGTTGCTCCGGCAACGAGCGCGACACCGATCAGAACCGGCGCCGCAGTGCGTGCCGTGCGGCGCGGGTTGCGCTGGACGTTGCCGCGAGACATGGCTCCCGTGATGCCTCGGAATTTCTGCAAGGGGGCACCGAGCACGCGTGCGATCGGATTCGCCATGACGGGCCCGAAGAGCAGCACGCCGACGAAGATCGCGACGACAGCCGCGCCGAGTAGAACCGAATCGGCACCGGCCAGCACAGCGATGATCGACGTGACGCCGATCAGGACGAAGACCGCTGCTCCGATGATCCGGCCGCGCATGCTGCGGACCTGTTCGAACGCCGATTCGCTCATCGCCGCAACCGGCGCCACCCGTCCAGCGGCAAAGGCCGGAACGATCGCAGCGATCATCGTCGTGACGATGCCGGCGATCAACGTGATCGCGACCGTGGACAGCGAGATCGAGAGCGCACGGGAGGGGATACCGAGCCCGAGCGCGTCGAGGGCTTTCTGGATCCCGATCGCGAGGCCGGCTCCGGCGATCAGTCCGGTGACCGAGCCGAAGATGCCGACTGCGAGTGCTTCGACCAGCAGGCTTCGGGTGACCTGGCGTCGGCTCGCTCCGATCGCGCGTAGCAGGGCGTTCTCGCGGCGTCGCTGGGCCGTGGTGATCGAGAACACGTTGTAGATCACGAAGCAGCCGACCCCGAGCGCGATCAGGGAGAAGATCGAGAGGAAGATCGTGAAGAAGCCGAGACCCTTCTCGAGGTCGGTCTTGCTCTGCTCGATGATCTCGGCGCCGGTCAGCGCCTGGCTGACATCGGGACCTTGGGCGACGTCGAATGCAGCCTGGACCCGTTCGGCCAACACCTGGTCGGTCACCGTTCCGTCACCCTGGACCAGGACGGCGTCGATGTAGCCCGGCTTGAGGATGAAGTCCATTGCGGTCTCTTCGTCGAACAGGGCCCACGTCGAGTCGCCCGGCGTGGAGATGTCGTTGTACTCGGCGGTGCCGACCAGGGTGAACTCGCGCGAGGTCGACGCGTTCACCTTGACCCGATCACCGATCGAGTAGCCGCCGTCCTCGGTGGTCTGGGTGTCGAGCACCACCTCGCCCGGACCACTCGGCTGGCGACCGTCGACGATGCGCCAGACGGACAATTCGCCGGTGTTGATCGTGCCGCCCGACGCCGAGCGACTCAACCGCTGGATCGGCTCGCCATCTTTGGCAATGACGACTGCGTCATCCTGTACCGTTGCCTGGGCGTCGACGACGCCTGGTACCGATGCCGCGATCGCGACCGCGTCGAACTTGGTCTCGTCGCGGCGTTCGAACCCGAACGCCGTCTCGGTCGAGTTGGCCGACTGGACGTACACGTCGACGTTCTCGAACGACTTGGCGAACAGCGCGTCGAAGCTGCCCCTGAGCGTGTCACGGAAAATGAACGTGCCGGACAGAAACGCAGTGCTGACGATGATCGCCAGCGCGGTGAGCACGATCCGCCCGAATCGGGCGGTGATGTTGCGAAGGGCGAGCCGGAACATCAGGTCGTGGCGATCGCTTCCAGGATCGGCGCCTTTGCGGCCCGGCTGGCAGGCACGATGGCGGCGACGAGGGCGAACGCGACCGAGAGCAGGACGAAGGTCACGATCGTGATCGGCGAGATCGCGAACTTGCTCAGGCCTTGATTCTCGAGGGCCTTGACGATGATCCAGCCGAGCGCAATACCGAGCCCGGCGCCCATCATCGCTCCGAGGATCGCGGTCAGCACCGACTCCCAACGGACGCTGCCGCGCACCTGACCGCGTGTGGTGCCGATGGCCCGCATCAGCCCGAGCTCACGGCGTCGCTCGTATACCGACAGCAACAGCGTGAGCACGATGCCGAGCACGGCGATGAACACCGACATGAACAGCAGCGCATAGATGAAGGTGATGAACCCGTCGATGCTCGCGATCTGTTTGTCGACGAACTCGTTCTTCGTCTGAGCCTCGGCCGTCGGGTACTTCGTCTCGACGACCTGGTCGACTGCTGTAAGTGCTTGCTCGACCGACACACCATTGGCGACATCAGCGATCACCTGGAAGTCGAACAGCGGCTGACCGCTGTTGACGAAAGCCGCGCGATCGGCGATGTAGTTGCCGAACAGATCGTCCTTGAAGATGCCGACCACGGTGAACGTCGCGGGATCCTGGTTGAGGAACGTGACCTCGAATGTGCTGCCGAGGGTGAGTTTGTCGGCGTCCGCTCGGGCCTTGGAGACGACGAGATTGTTGCCGCCGAGGTCAGCCAGGCTGCCCGCCTCGAACGTGATGTCGAACAGTTGGGCGATCGTGTTCGGGTCGACCAGGATCGCCCCCGAGTCGCGTGGCTTGTCGCCGCTGACGACCGTGAAGCTGCCGACGCCGATGCCGGTCGCAGCGCTGATTTCAGGCAACGCGTTCAGATCGTCGGCAACTGTCGTGGGGATGATGCCACCCTGCGGGTTCTTCGGCGCAACGGCGATCTGGCCGTTGAACGCTTGGCCGAAGGTGTCTCGCAGCGAACCCTCGAGCGACGACGCCAGGGTCGACACCATGATCAGCAGGGCGAGGCCGATTCCCAGCGCAGCAGCGGTGAGGGCCGTGCGTTCGGGGCTTCGGGCGGCATTGCGGCCGGCGACCTCGCCGGTCACCCCGCGGATCTTGCCGAGCGGCTTCGTCATCAGGTCGGCGAGTCGGCCGACCACGAACGGGCCGAACGCGATCACTGCGACGAACAGTCCGATGACGCCGAGCCCGAGCCATTCGGCTGTCGAGGAGATGCCGAGCCAGATGCCGAGCACCGCCAATGCGGTGCTGACACCGGCGACGATGAGCCGCTTGCGACTGCCGCTCGATTTGTCGATCGACACGTCGCGCAGCGCCGCGAGCGGCGGCACCCGTCCTGCGCGGATGGCCGGGAATGTTGCGCACACGAGCGTCACGGTGAGTCCGACGATCAGGGTGATGATGAATGCCGACGGGCTGACGACCAACGACGTGTCGGCGAAGCCACCGTTCGACGACAAGATCGCCGTGATGCCCGTCGCCAGCGCCACGCCGCCGGCAAACCCGAGCACGGCGCCGAGGATGCCGACCACCAACGCTTCGACGAACAGCGCAAACGTCACCTGGCTGCTGCGGGCGCCGATTGCTCGCAGCAGCGCGTTCTCTCGGAGTCGTTGGGCGGCACTGATCTTGAACACGTTGTAGATGACGAAGCAACTGACGAAGATCGAGATCAGCGCGAATGCGGTGAGGAACAGGGTGAAGAAGCTGAATTGTTTGGCCAGAGCCGATTGCGATTCCTCGGTGATCTGCTTGCCGGTGAGCACCTCGACCTGATCCGGGTCGAACAGCTTCTTGATCTCGGCCTGCATCTCCGCTTGGCCGAGGGTGCCGTCGCCTGCAATGTTGATCGACGAGATCTGACCCGGCTGCCCGAGAACGAACTCTTGCGCCGTCGGCAGGTCGAACAGAGCCCACGTCGGACCACCGGTGGTATCCGAGCCGGCGAAACGGACGATCCCGACCACTGTGAACTCGCGCGGCTCGTTGGTCACGGATACGGTCACCGTGTCGCCGACCTTGATATTGCCGAGCTTTGCGCTCTGGACGTCGAGCACGACTTCGCTGCCACGAGAGGGTGCCCGGCCCTCCTTCAGGGTCCACGGCGTGGTGAGGTCATCCGGGTTGTAGACGCTGCCGAACTGTGGCGGGCCCTCACCGCCGATGATCTTGTCCTCGGCATTGGTGACGATGGCCCTTCCGACGACGTCACCGAAAGCACTCTTGACGCCAGGGGCGGCCGCCACTTCGGCGATGTCGGTGTCGGGGATGGTGCCGCGGACGTCGTCGCCGAAGTCGCTTTCGATCACCGATGCCGAACGGACGTATCCATCGGTCTTGTCGTACGCCGTGGCGAACAGGCTGTCGATGGTGCCATTGATGGTGTCGCTGAAGACGAACACGCCGCTGAGAAACGTACAGCCGGCGATGACAGCGAGTGCGGAGAGGAGCAGCCGACCCTTGCGGGCCAACACGTTTTTCAATGCGATCCGGAGCATGTCATTCCCCGAAGTGCTTCATCCGGTCGAGGACCTTCTCGGCCGTGGGCTCGAGCATCTCATCGACGATCTTGCCGTCGGCGAGGAAGATCACTCGGTCGGCGTAGCTGGCTGCCACCGGGTCGTGGGTGACCATCACGATCGTCTGGCCGAGTTCGTTGACGGCGCGACGCATGAAGGCGAGGATCTCGGCACCGGTGCGGCTGTCGAGGTTGCCCGTTGGCTCGTCGGCGAAGATGATCGTCGGCTTGCTGGCCATCGCCCGGGCGACGGCGACGCGCTGCTGCTGGCCACCGGACAGTTCGCTCGGTCGGTGCTTGAGCCGATCCTTGAGGCCCACGGTCTCGATCACCCGGGTGATCCACGGCTCGTCGCCCTTGGTGCCGCCGAGCAGCAGCGGCAGCCGGATGTTCTCGTCGGCCGACAGGGTGGGGATCAGGTTGTAGGCCTGGAAGATGAAGCCGACCTTCTCGCGACGAAGCTCGGTGAGTGCTTTGTCCTTCAACGATGCGAGATACGTGTCGCCGATGTAGACCGCGCCGGACGTCAGACCGTCGAGTCCGGCCAGGCTGTGCATGAGCGTCGACTTGCCCGAGCCCGAGGGCCCCATGATCGCGGTGAACTTACCGACCTCGAACGCAACGGTCACGCCGTCGAGGGCCCGCACCTCGCTGTCGCCACTTCCGTAGATCTTGCAAGCGTCGATGGCGCCGGCAGCGGCCCCGGCAGTGATGGTTGGAGCTTCAGTCATGACGACATTTCTATCGGCGTCGCGTCCTGGGGTATTCCTCTTTCCGGTTGATCTCCGTCAACCGGTCGGTTGAGTCGATTCAGCCGAGTGGGCGCTCGCCAGGGGTGATCAGACCGCTCTCGTAGGCGAGCACCACGGCCTGGACACGATCACGAATGTTGAGCTTCATCAGCATCCGACCGACATGGGTCTTGATCGTCGCCTCGCCGAGGTACAACTGCTCGGCGATCTCGGCGTTGGAGAGGCCTTTGGCCACCAGCCGCAGCACCTCCAGTTCGCGCTCGGTCAGCTGATCGAGACCGGGCACCAAGATCGATGTGTCACGGGTCGGACGCTTGCTGATGTCCTCGATCAACCGCCGGGTGACCGAGGGTGCGAGCAGCGCGTCACCTGCCGCAACGACCCGGATCGCTTCGATCAGTTGCTCGGCCGGAGCGTCCTTGAGCATGAATCCGCTCACGCCGGCGCGCAGCGCGGCGTAGACGTAGTCGTCGAGATCGAACGTGGTCAGCATCAACACGCGCGGGCCGGCGATGAGTTGGCCGTTGGTTCGTCGGCCGAGGATCTGGGCCGCGGCCTCGATGCCGTCCATCCGCGGCATCCGAACGTCCATCAAGATCACGTGCGGGTCGCAGCGCTTGGCGGCCTCGATTGCTTCGAGACCATCGGCAGCTTCGCCGACGACGGTGATGTCCTGCTCGGCCTCGACGATCATCGTGAAGCCGGCTCTCACCATTGCCTGATCGTCGACGATCAGCACCCGGATCACGGAGCGACTGCTGACACGTTGGAGGATGAGCGATCAGACGACGACCGATCAGACGACGACCGATCCGACGACAACAGAGTCGGGTTCCGGGTTGAGAAATCGGCACCGAGCGGTGCAGACGCCGTGACCTGCCAGCCACCACCGGGCCTCGGGCCGACCTTCACAGTGCCGCCGCACAGCGCCATCCGCTCTCGCATCCCGACCAGGCCGTGACCGACGTCGGAACTGTCGACCGATCGACCGATGCCGGCGCTCGCCCCACGCCCGTCGTCGGTCACCTGCACGAGAACCTGGTTCGGGTCGTAGGTGATCTGTACGGTCACATGCTTGACAGTGCCGGCGTGCTTGCGCACGTTCGTCAACGCTTCCTGCACGAGCCGATACAGCGACAGACCAACGATCGATGGCACCTCGGCGGGCGGCAGGCCGACTTCGCTGTACACCACATCGAGGGTGTGGTCATCTGCGACGAGCCCGCGTATGTCGGACAGCGTGGGCTGCGGTGCCAGCTCCGAACCAGCAGCATCACCCGTGCGCAACACGCCCAGCACCCGTCGCAACTCGTCCATGGCGTGACGACCCGTTGACTCCAATTCGTGCAGCGCCGCCTCTGCCTGCAGCGGTGCCGACGAAATCGATCGACGGGCAGCACCAGCCTGGATGATCATCAAGCTGACCGAATGGGCGACCACATCGTGCAGTTCGCGAGCGAGACGGGCCCGCTCGTCCTGTACTTGTTGATGGGCGAGCAGATCTCGTTGGCGGGCGGCGATGGCGACTCGTTCCGCGCTCTCGGCCACCATCCGCCGCCGTCGTTGGAGGTTGTCGCCGAGGATGTACGAGCCGATCAGGAACACGATCGACGAGATGAACTGTCCGACCTGGAGGCTGGCGTGGGCCAGGCCGGCCATCAACAACAGCAGTGTGAGCAGGGCGAACGCCCGAGCTGCGATCGTGCGCGGGTTTCCGTTGGTGTGGGCGGCAACGGTGTACAGCGCGATGAAGATCGACATCCAGCCGGCAGATTCGAAGTTGTTGATCTCGAGCACGAACTGGCAGGCCGAGACTGCGAACAGGACTGGGATCGGATTGCGCCGGCGGAGCGCGATCGGTGCCGCCGCGCCGACGACCAGGATCGATGCCCACACGTTCGGGTCGCGGGCGTCGGTGTTGTAGTGGGCGCCGCCCCACAGCGACCCCATTCCGATCAACAGCAAGCACGCAGCGAGGATGCAGTCGGCCGCCAGCGGATGATGGCGGAACCAACTCACGAGCGGGAACCGATTCACGCTCGCCAACCTAGCGAAGGTCGGTCAACGCTCCGTCCGCCCTGAGTCGGCTCCTTGTGCACCCTGAGGATGAACAGGGCGCGCGTCGGCGACCGGCTCGGGCGCTGGGGCGGAGCGGCCCGACATCGATATCCAGGTCCAGACGGCGCCGACGCTGACGACGGCCAACGCAGCGATTCCGACCGACACCGGGAGGTGGGCAATGGTGAGCGTGGCACCGAAACCCATTGCGGCAAGGCCGAACAGGATGTTGCCGGCGACATCGAACAGGCGGCGACGAAGTTGCGCGTCGGAGCCGCTGCGCTGGATCTGAGCACCGAGGGATGCCAGTTCGGCAGCAACGAAGGCGCCGGCGAGAGCCAACAGGCATGCGGCCGGGCTGATCGACAGGGCGACGAGCGCAAGCCCGCCCATCATCATCAGCGCGATCGTCATCGTTCCCTCGTAGTCGGCCCAGACGAACCGGACGAGGAAGGCGGCCGGGACGACCGACAGCGCACTGCCCGACGCGATACCGCACACCAACGCGGCAACCAGTGCCGAAGCAATGGCGAACAGCGCAGCGGTCGATCGACTGCGGATGCCAACGACATCGATCATCGCCGCACCAGCCGAGCCCGTTGCAAGTTCCGCAACGAACCAACGACTTGACTGAGCGAGCTGTCGTCGCGCCAGAGCGTGAGCGGTATCCCCTCCGATGAGATCCGGTCGCGCTGCAACTGCAATTGCGAGGCGTACAGACGACGCGCCATCTGATCAGCGGCCGACGTCGCTTCCGGCAACAGATCCATCACTTCGACCACCACGACCACCAACCGGTGTCCGCTGCCGCGCAGCGCGAGCAGTTCGTTCACCATCCGCACGTCGATCAACGGAGTCAGGGCGACGACGAGTGCGGTCTGAGGGATGGTGCCACGCCTCGGGATATCGGGCAACCCGTCGCTGCCAGCCACCTGTCCGCCGATCGAGAGCAAGGTCTCGAGCAGCGTGTAGCGCGAACGGTCACCTCCACCGATACGCAACTGGCGAACGACGCGTCCTCGCGCCGCGAGCCCGACCCGGTCCTGAGCATTGAAGTGGAGCTGAGCGATCGACCATGCCGCCCGGCCCGCCCGACCAAGTACCGCCTGCATCGTCTCGCTGTGGGTTCCGGTCGCGTCGGCGAATGTGTCGAGCAACAGCATCACGTCGCCGTTGCGTTCCGGGTGGCGACGGTTGACCTGAGGCGAATCGAATCGAGCAGAGGCCCGCCAGTTGATGTCGCGCAGCCGATCGCCGTTCGCATACGGCCTCAACTCGGCGAAGTCGTACCCGTCGCCGACCATCCTCGACACGTGCTGGCCGATCGACGAGTGTGAGATCGGTGGCGGCAGCAACTCACGTACCCGCTCCGGTGGTGGCAGCACGCGGAACGAAACGGTGGGTGTCGAACTCAGCTCCCAGTGCACGAGGCCCCCCGGAGTGGTGAGATCGATGACGATGTCGCCGAGCCCTGTCCGGCCCCATGCTTTGGCCACCACCGTGAATGTGATCTCGACCAGTTCGTCTCCGGGTGCAATGGCCCAGGTGAGGTCTGCCGGCTGGGGTTCAGCCCACAGGCTGGCGAGCGAGACGTGGACGTTGGCGAGTTGTGTCGGTCGGCGCGTGAAGCGGAGCGTGACCGTGACCCGATCTCCCTCGAGCGGCGAGAACGTGCTCGCCGCAGCGACGAGATCGATGTGCGTCGGTCGCTGGTCGGCGAGTCCTCGAACGAGCGCGACGACGAACGGCGCCGCTCCGGCGAGCAGGATCGGCTGGCCGATCAACAGCGCAATGAGGGCGAGTGTGACGGTCAGTGTGACGTAGCCCGCAGCACGCGGGTCGCGGGTCGCAGCGACGACAGCCATGCGGGTGCTGGCCCTACTGCCATGACGGCGCAGGCACCGTCGTGATGGCGTGGGTGACGACAGCGCGTGGATCGACACCGCGGGCCCACGCTTCGGCAGTGAGGACGACGCGGTGGGACAGCGCCGGAACCGACACGCTCCGAACGTCGTCGGGCGTGATGAAGTCACGGCCTGCAATCACCGCCAGGGCACGGCTCAGTTTGAGCACCGCCAGCGTGCCGCGCGGGCTGGCGCCGACCGAGAGTTCCGGTGCCTTACGGGTCGCTCGCACGATGTCGACGATGTACTCGCCCATGACGGCTGTCACCTGGACATCTTCGAGCGACCGCTGAACGGCGAGGAAGGTCTCGGTGTCCATCACGGGGGTCAGCACCACGTCGTCGACCCGACGATGCAGCCGGCGGCGGACGATCTCCAGTTCGTCATCGCGTTCGGGCAGCCCGATCGTGGTGCGCAGGATGAACCGGTCGAGCTGTGCTTCCGGCAGGGCGTAGGTGCCTTCTGACTCGATCGGATTCTGGGTCGCGATCACCAGGAACGGTACGGGCAGCTTGTGGGCCGTACCGTCGGCTGTGGTCTGTCGTTCCTGCATGGCTTCGAGCAGCGCGGCTTGGGTCTTGGCCGGTGCCCGGTTGATCTCGTCGGCGAGCACGAGTGAGGCGAAGATCGGACCCGGACGGAACGTCGCCTCGCGTGTCGCCAGGTCGAGTACGCCTGCACCGGTGATGTCGGCCGGCAAGACATCGGGCGTGAACTGGACTCGGGAGTACGTCAGTCCAGCGGCCGTTGCGAATGATCGGGCCGTCAAGGTCTTGGCCACGCCGGGCACGTCGTCGAGCAGCACATGGCCGTCGGCCAGCAATCCGGCGACGATCAGGTTGAGCACCGGTCGTTTGCCGATCACGGCCTTGCTGACTTCGTCGATCAAGGTCGCGACGAGCGGGGCGGCCTCGGCAGGCGTCAGTTGACTCACAGATTCTCCAATTCGGACATGAGCGGATCGAAGGCGCCGATCTGGACGCGCTCGTAGGGATGTGCTCGCCCGCTGTGCACCGAGCGGCGAGCGGTGACGAGGTCGTATGCGAGTGGTGAGAGCACCTGTTCGATCTGGGCCAGATCGCCGTCACGTTCGGGTGACAAGCCGTGACGCAGGGCGAGTCGTTGGGTCATCAGGTTGACGAGCTTGGCCACGACCGCGGGTGGCAGCCGCCGTCGGCTCTGACCGAGGTCGTCGACGAGTGTGCTGATGTCTCGCGGCAGCTTCGGTCGGACTCGTCTGACGGGCCGCCAACCGGTTGCGAACGGCCCGGTCGGGAGACGGTGCAAGGTCACGACTGCGACAGCGACGCCGACCAGCCCGAGGACTGCGACGAACACAGCCTGGGCGACGAGGTGGGCAACCTGCGGTTTGGCGATCGCAACGATCATCGCAATCGCGCAGCCGCCGACGACGAACACAGCGGTGCTGCGAACAGCGTCCTGGTCGAGCTCGCTGCCCGGAGTTCCGCTGCCCGGAGTTCCGTTGCCGGGGGATCGAGGATCGGTCATCGCGTGGGCGCCAATGTCCGGAGATGTTGCTCGGCGACATCGAGCATCGCCCTGGCTTGATCACGGTCGGCCTCGCCGAGCGGATGGTTGCTGAACTTGGCGACCAAAAACAAGCGGGTGACCCCGGACAGCGCCTCAGCGGGTATCCGCAACTGAGTGAGGCTGCGCCGGAGATGTTCTTCCGGAGCTTCGTGCGGTCGACGCCCAGCGCCGGCCTGCTCGAGGCCTTCGAGCAACGCGGCGTAGGCCGCGATGATCGCCTGGCGCGGATCGCCGGTGTCGAGCAATGCCCTCGCGCTGCTCGCGAACGAGTCCGCTGCTGCTTCGTTGTCGATCTCGGGCTCGTTGGGCGGGACCGGTTGCAAGAACGTGTCGTCGTGCGGCGCAATCGAGAGCAGTGCTGCCCGATTGCGATGCAGGATCGCCAAGGCCTTGATCACCAGCGCCAACACGACTGCAGCGAGCAAGAGTTTGAAAACCGTGCCCAGCCAGCTGAGGTTCGGTCCGGGACTGTCGTCGATCTCGCCGACAGGTGGAATGGTTTCGTCGACGACAGTCGACGCTGACGCATTTGGCGGCGGCCTCGACGTGCGCGGGCCGTCCGGGCCGGGCGGCAACGTGGCGGTGGACGCACCCATCGCCGCGAACAGGGTGACGAGCAACGCCATCGCCGCGACGACCCCGGCGATGCCGAAGACGCCGGTGGCGAGGCGGTTCGACGGTCGGAACCGTGACCACCACAGCACACATGCGGCGACCAGGACGACGGCGATCACGGCACCGACAGCGGCGCGGCGGGCGGCTTGAGCGCTGTCGATCTCGGCGGGAGCGAACGAACGGAACAAACCCGGCCCGCTGGCGAGAACGAGCAGCACGATGGCGGCCGCTGCGATCGACCAGGTCCGAACATTCCGCACCGATCTACATTCGCACATCGCGTCCCGACTCGCGAGCTCCCGACTCGCTGGCTTGCGACTCCCGCGGTGCGGCAATCGGTCGTCGGTTGGGACACTGTGATGCCGTACGATCCGAGTGTGAGCCAATGTCCGTCGTGCGCGAATCCGATTCCGCCCGGCTCACGCTTCTGCCCGACCTGTGGGGCGGCCGTCGCATCGTCGTCGGCCGAAGAGCGACGGGTCGTCACCGTGTTGTTCGCCGATCTGGTCGGTTTCACCTCACTGTCGGAACATCTCGACCCGGAGCAGGTCAAACGACTGATCGACGCCAGCTTCCAGATCTTGGTCAACGACATCACCGCATTCGGTGGCACCGTCGACAAGCTGATCGGCGACGGCATTGTGGCCCTGTTCGGCGTACCGGTCGCACACGAGGACGACGCCGAGCGAGCCGTCCGGGCGGCGCTGCGGATGCAGGAATCGTTGGCCCAGTTCGCCAACTCGCGCATCGCCACCGATGTGTCGCAATCGCTCCAGATGCGCATCGGGATCAACACCGGCATCGCGCTCGTCGGCACGGTCGCAGGCACCGATTACACCGCGATGGGCGACGTGGTCAACCTCGCGTCACGGCTGCAGACCCTCGCTCCGCCCGGGGGAGTGCTCGTCGGTGGATCCACCCACGGGCTCACCGAGGCGAGCATCGAGTACGAGGCCATCGGCGATCTGTCTGCCCGAGGCCGAGAAGCAACCGTGCCGGCGTGGCTGGCCAAGGTTGCCGTTGCGCAGCCAGGTGCCCGCCACCGCCGCCGCGACGTCGGCATCATGGGTCGTTCGACCGAACTCGCGCTGGCCTTGGCGTCGGTCAATTTCTCGATCATGAACTCCCAGGCCGCGTTACTCGCGGTCGATGGCGAGGGAGGCGTCGGCAAGAGCCGTCTTGTCGACGAGCTCGTCCGGAACATCGCCAATTCGTATTCGGCGATGGTGCTCGAAGGGTCGGCTGTTCCGTACGGCCAGTCGAACCGGTGGTGGCCGCTCGCGAGCGCGCTGTTCGACCGGTTGGAGATGGATGTGGCGACACCGCTCGAAGTCGTCCGCGAGGTCGGGCTGGCTCAGGGACGCGAGCTGTTCGGCGAGGACGACGAAGCGTCTTTGAACGAACTCGCCGAAGCGTTCCTCCATCTGCTCGGGTACCCGTCTCGGCTCGACGAACTCGATCCGCAGGCGGCGCGAGACGCGGTGTTCCGCGCCGTGGCGCTGGTGCTCGAACGACATCTCGACCGGGGTCCCGTCCTGCTGTCGATCACCGATGTGCACTGGGCCGACCCGTCGGTGTTGGCGCTGTTCGAGCACCTGCTCGTGACACTGGCACGCACACCGTTCGTACTCGTCACCACCAACCGTCCGGATCCCGAACTCTTGTGGCCGCCCCTCACCACCCGGGCCGCGATCGTCCGTCTACCGCTCGAACCACTCGGTCCGATCTCGGCGGCGCAGATGGTGCGGGCCATCATCGGCAACGACGCCGACGAATCGACCATCGCGACCATCTACGAACGGTCGGGTGGTAACCCGCTTTTCCTCGAAGAGTTGGCTGTGCTCGTCGCCGATGGTGGCGACGTCACGACGTTGCCCGATTCACTCCGGGCGGTCATCGCCGCTCGGCTCGATCAACTGCCGGGCGATCAACGATCCGCCATCGACAACGCAGCGGTGCTCGGGCCTTCAGGTCCGGTTCAGTCCCTCGAACGGTTCGCCGAGGTGCTCGGTGGAACGCTCGAGCCGGCCGTACTCGACGGACTCGTCGACAGCGGTCTGCTGTCGGTCAGTGGTCGACGGTGGTCGTTCAAGTCCGATTCCGTGCGCGAGGTCGCTTACAACACTCTGACCAAGGCGGTCCGGGCGGTTCGCCACGTCGGCGTTGCGCGCTCGATGCAGGACCGCGACGGCAACCTTGACGACATCGCCCACCACCTGGCGGCTGCAGCTGAGATCGTGGCCGAGCTCGGCCCGATCGACCGCGTTCCGCCCACCATTCGCGACGAAGCACTCGTTGCGCTCGAGGGCAAGGTGCAACGGGCGAGCGACCAGGGCAACCTGCGCCAGATCGCTCGTTCGTGTCTGCGCGCCATCGATTTGTTCCCAGAGATCACCACTGGCGATCTGCACCGCCGGCTGTCACTCTTGCGTCTCCGTCGGATCGGTGCGCTCGTCGAACTTCGGCTTCTCGACAAGGCCAGTGTCGAGAACGATCTGGTTCTTGCCGACGCGCTGATGATCGGTGATCAGGTCATCGAGGCCGGCAGCCGCAGAGTCCAAGGTCTGATCAGTCAGGCGGCCGGCGATCTACCGACCGCGCGAATTCAACTCGGTGACGCGATCGATCTGTTTCGCGAGATCGGCGACCGTCCACAGTTGGCCGAGACCCTGCGGCTGCGCGGGTTCCTCGAACTGTTCGGTGGTTCGCTGTCCGAGGCGGAGTGGCTGTTCGGTGAGGCCGCAGGGCTGTACGCCGACCTCGGCGATCGTCGCGGCCTCGGCTACATCGAGCAACATCGGGCGTGGATGTCGTTCCTCGGCGGGCACATGGCCGAAGCCGAGACCCATCTCACGTCGGCTGCCGACACGCTCAACGAATTGGGCGACCGTGCGGGTGTCGGCTGGGCCTTCGGATTGTTGGCGTACGTCAAGTTCTTCGGCCGCCACTTCGACGAAGCCGAGACGCTCGCCAACGTTGTTCGGGCCGAGGCCAAAGAGCGCGGCGACGAATGGGCCGAGGCGATGATGATGTCGCTGCTCGCCTCGATGCGGCTGTGGACCGGCAATCTCGATGCAGCGATCGCGCTGGCCGAGCATGCTCGAGCCAAGTTCAAGCGACTCGGCGACGGGTTCGGCTTGGCTCAGGCGCTCGGTGTCCTCGGTCGGACTCAAGTCGCGCTCGGTGACCCCAATTTGTCGCGCACCACCGAGTCGTTGCTGTCGAGCGCGGAACCGTTCGGCGAGTCCCCGTATCCGCTCCTTGCCGCAGCCGGCATCTCGATGCACGCCGGCGACGGCAAGGCAGCCGTGATGTACGCCGACGAAGCCATCGCCCGGATGCGCCACATCGCCGCCAACGCGAGCGAGCCGTTCATCATCCGTGCGGTCGGCCAAGCCCAGATCGGAGACTTCGACAGTGCTCGTGAATCACTCGAACATCTCGATGGCGACATGAGTGACCATCCGTTCGCCCAGTCCGCGAACGCGCTGGTCGCGGTCCTCGAGGGTCGACCGGACGCGGCGATCGCCTCCGCCCAACTCGTCGCCGACGCCAACGGCCACACGTACCTCGACGGTGTCGTTGCCCGACTCGCGGCCGGCGCTGCGTGCGCGATGCTCGGCGACTCCAAGGGCGCTCGGCGGTGGCTGTCGGAATCGGTCGCCCAAGCGACCGCCACCCAGGACGGCGTGGCCACCGCGCTGGCGTTGCTGGCGTATCAGCACGTGCTCGGCGTGGTCCACGAGCACGGTGCAGGTGACCAGAGCGCGCTGGGGGTCGGCTGGCGAAACGTGATCGACGCTCTGCCGCATCTCGAGCTGGTGGCGGAGCCCGGTTGAGCTCGGCGCCTCAGTCGATTGGATCGAAGCACCCGACCGGTCTCATCGTCGGCCGGTTCAACCCTCCGCACCTCGGCCATTCGTACATGATCGAGTGGGCCGCGGCTCGGGTCGATCGGCTGGTGGTGTTCGTCAACACCCGCGACGGCGAACTCGTCCCCGGAACGTTGCGCGCCGCGTGGCTGGCTGATCTGCATCGCGATGTCACCGTGATCGAAGTGCACCACGACCTCGGCACCGACTTCGATGACGAAGCGTTGTGGGCACAGTGGATGGCTCTGTTCCGCTCTCGTTGGCCGCATGTCGATGGACCGCACGCAGTGTTCAGCAGCGATCCATACGTGACCGGAATCGCCGACCGATTCGGCGCCGAGCCGGTCGTGGTCGATGCCGACCGGGTGGCCGTGCCGATCAGCGCAACCCAGATACGGCACGCGCCAGCCGATCACTTGGATCGGCTGGCGCCTCCAGTTCGGGACTGGGTCGAGGCCAATCTGTTGTAGTCGTTGCAACGGTGATGGTCAGGTGATACCCAGGTGATGGCCACGGCTCGATCGAGCCGCCCGATCACCTGTGCGTCATTTGCCTGGCTGGGGCACCGTGCGAAGGTACGGCTTGACCGTGGTCCAGCCACCGGGGAAGAGGGTCTCGGCCTCTTCGTTGGTCACTCCCGAACCAATGATGACATCGTCGCCGTCTTCCCAGTTGCCCGGGGTTGCGACCTTGTACTTCGAGGTCAGCTGCAGCGAGTCGATCACGCGTAGGATCTCGTCGAAGTTGCGACCGGTGGAGGCCGGGTAGGTGATGTTGAGCTTGACCTTCTTGTCTGGCCCGATGATGAACACCGAGCGCACGGTGAGGGTGTCGTTCGCGTTCGGATGGATCATGTCGTAGAGGTCCGAAACCTTGCGGTCGGCGTCGCCGATGACCGGGAAGTTGACCGCCGTGCCCTGGGTCTCCTCAATGTCAGCAGCCCACTTGCCGTGGTTGTCGATCGAGTCGACCGAGAGCCCGATGACCTTGACGTTGCGCTTGTCGAACTCGGGCTTGAGCTTGGCGACGAGGCCGAGTTCGGTGGTGCAAACCGGGGTGAAGTCTTTGGGGTGGCTGAAGAGCACGCCCCAGCTGTCGCCCAGCCATTCGTGGAAGTTGAGCTCGCCCTCAGTGGTCTGAGCGGTGAAGTCGGGTGCGGTATCGCCGAGGCGAACGCTCATGGTATTCCTCCGTTGTCGAAGCGCCGACGGTGGCGCTCGGGTTCAGTTCGGCAAGTATGCCTGAAACCCGATCGGTTTACTCAAGAATTGAACATGTGACGAAATGGTCACATATACTGCGTCAGTGGACGACTCGGGAGACGTGTTCAAGGCACTGGCCGACGACGGTCGCCGGGCGTTGTTGGACGCACTGTTCGGACGCGACGGGCAGTCGCTCGGCGAGTTGTGCGAGGTGTTGCCGGACATCACCCGGTTCGGTGTGATGAAGCATCTCGCCGTGCTGGAGGGAGCCCGACTCGTCGTCGTCGAGCGTCGAGGTCGCAGCAAGTTGCACTTCCTCAACCCGATCCCGATCCAGTCGATCCACGATCGCTGGCTGTCGAAATATGCCCAACCGTTCACTCGCGCGATGACCACGCTCAAGACCCAACTCGAACCGCCAACGTCCAAGGAGAACACAGCATGAGCATCACCCGCCATGTCTACGAGATCTACATCAAGGCCACACCGGATCAGGTGTGGCAGGCGATCGTCGATCCCGAATTCACCAAGCAGTACTTCTTCGACACCGCGATCGAGAGTGCCTTCGCTGTCGGCGAGGGGTACCGCTATGTGCTGTCCGACGGTACGCCGGTTGCTGAAGGTGTGATCGAGGAGATCGAGCCGGGCAAGCGGCTCGCGATGACGTTCCGGTTGCTGTACGACACGGCGTTGGCCGACGAACCGCCGGGCAAGGTCGAGTGGATCGTCGTCCCGGCCGGTGAGGCGACCCGGCTCACCGTGCGCCACGGCGACCTGTTCAAGAGCCCGCACACGTGGGAGCACGTGCGGATGGGCTGGCTGCCGATCCTGCACGGTCTGAAGTCGCTGCTCGAGACCGGGTCTGGTCTCGGGACGATCGACGACCCGGAAGCGACGACATTCTCCGAGGACCCGGAGGGCGATTGGCATCGCTCGCAGGCTGTCACCGCCAACAACTCGATCTGGGACTTTCTCGGCAAGCCCGATGACGAGCGCACCGGCGACGACGACGAGCAGATGACCGCGAGCGCCTATACGGCGTTGTACCACTGGGGTCGTGCCACCGGCACCGGCCCGGTCAACGCTGCCCGTGGGCTGTACATGATCGCCAAGGTGTGGGTCGCTCGCCGCAACGGGCAGCTCGCCCTGCACTATGCGGACCTGACGATGGCCACGTGTCGCACCAACGACCTCGCCGACTTCGATCTCGCCTACGCCCACGAGGCTCGTGCTCGCGCTTTGGCGCTGCTCGGGGATGTCGAAGAAGCGCGGGCCGAACGTGCTGCCGCGGCGGCGGTGCTGGTGGCCGGCCAGGAGGACCGCGAGATCGTCGAGGGTGACCTCGCGGCGGAGCCGTGGTTCGGCATCTGATGTGCGGCGGTCAATTCATGACGCCTCAGTTCATTCGATGTGCTTTCGTGTCGTGTCATGAACCTTGAGAAACCCGGGATCGCGAGCACACCCCAGCCGCCCTACACGGCGGTCATCTTCACCAGCCTGCGCACCGCTGGTGACAACGGATATGCAGCGATGGCAGATCGGATGGAGACCTTGGCGTCCGAACAGCCCGGATACCTCGGTATCGAATCGGCACGAGACGGCGTCGGCATCACCGTGTCCTACTGGGCTACGGAGGACGATGCGCGGGCGTGGAAGCTCGTCGCCGAACACCTGGTCGCTCAGCGCGTCGGCCAACAGCAGTGGTATTCGCGTTACGTCGTTCGGGTCGCGACCGTCACCCGTGAGTACGGCGGCTGACACAGGATCGCTACGCTCGGCGGATGAGCATCGCTGTTGATATCGACGACCTGCCCGCTGCGATCGAGCAACAGATCGGATGGTGCTACCTGCTCACGGTCGCCGATGACGGACAGGCGCGAGTGTTGGCGGTCTCGCCGAAATGGGCCGTCGGGGGAGTACTGCAGGTCGAGTTGCACGGCCGCACCGCCAGCAACGTGACGACCCGACCGAACGTGACATTGGTGTATCCGCCGGCCGATCCCCACGCGATGAGCCTGATCGTCGACGGCACAGCGGTGATCGATGGAACGACGATGTCGTTCGAGCCGGCGACCGCCGTGATGCACCGCCCGGCCAACGTGTAACGCGATTTGCTGGATGACAGCGCCATCTCGGCCGGTCGCCATGTTCGGGACTCCACAGGCTGTCGGCAGCCCCTCGGCGACCATGCGGGGCTCCACGGGTTGTCGACAGCCGGGTGAGTCCCTGATCTGTCCCGATCGGATGCGAGTGGTCGATCGGTGGTCGAGTTTCGATGTTGAATATGACGATGCAATCCACGCCGACACCACCGCCGCCGGGTGGACGACAGACGGTCACACCCGTCGCGCTAGATCGTCGCCGGGGATGGGCGCGAATTCGGGCGATGATGGCCTGCTTCACCGGTGTCGCGGTGTTTGCGCTGAGTGCAGCGGGTTTGGTGATGATCGCGTTCGCAGCAGCGGCGCGGATGTGGAGCTTCTTCACCCACAAGTCGATCACTGATTCGCCGGTCTGGAAGTGGGCGCCCGGGGGAGCGGGCGTGCTGGCAGTGGTCGCGGTCGTCGTCAGCTTTGGAGGGGCGTTCTGGTACTTCTGGCGCGGAGCGAGCCGCCAGGTCCTGGCGGAGGTCGCCGCCGTTCCGATGGACAGAAATCTGTTTCCCGGCTTCTTCAACATCGTGGAGGCGCTGTCGATCGGCGTCGGGAGACAGATGCCGACGATGTACATCACCAACGATCCGGTGCCGAACGCGATGTCGCTCCGCTCCAATCGAGGTCCGTCGCTGGTGATCACAACCGGCTGTGCGACGCTGCCTCGCGACGAAGTCGAGGCGATGTGTGCGCACGAGATCGGCCACCTGTGTGCGCTGGACTCGCGATGGGTGACGTCGGGGATGGTCGCGCTTGCGCGAGCAAGGCGTTTCGGCGGCCTCATTGTCACATTGGCCACGCTGCTGTTCGTTCTGGTTGGTGCCCTCGCGTACTACGGAGATGTGGTGCTCTGGTCGACCGGGTTGGTTGCACTATTGCTGTTCGGGCTCGGCGTCGTGTCGAAGACGATGCTGCGACGGCTGGAGCTGAGCGTTCGCCGTCATGCCGACGAAATCGCCGATGTGGTGGCGGTCAAGCTCGCCAAGAACCCGAGTTCGCTCGGGATGGTGTGTCAGCGTCTGGCCGCCAATCCGGCTCGGGTGTCGCCGGCAGGATGGCGGTCGGAGTTGTTGTGGTTCGAGGCGGTGGAATCGGTGGATTCGGTGCCGACTTCTGACGGCGCGATGACCGAGGTGACCCAAGTGTTCGCGTCAACCTTCGCCGCAGTCGACGGTCGCAGCAATGCAGAGCTCACGCAGAGATCGATCCGCGCGTACGCCGAAGCGCGAGTCCCGCTGCCACCACGCCCGCCCGGTTGACGGGCTCAGGCGGCATCGTCGTACCCGCTGTACTTGTTCGTCACGTCATCGAAGAAGTTCGACCAGACCGGCTCGTCCTCGAATGCGTACGCGAGGCTGCGAAACGACTCTGGTGCGCAAAAGATGACGTCGAGCAACTCGACCGGATGCATCGTCCTCTTGCTCAAGATCCGCCACATCTCGTGCATGCCTTCCCAGCGAACCCGGTCGCCAATGGCGGGCTCTTCGGGTTCGATCTCTTCGTGCTGGAGCATGAAATAGACGCAGGAGAAATGTGGAGTTTCGACGATTTCGCCGAGCGCCCACGACGTTGGATATCCGGACTGTTGGTCCGTGAAGTCGACGATCAGCTTCACCACCTGGCGGCGTTCGTCGAGGAGTGCCAAGACTTCAAAGCGGATCGGCAAATCCCGGATGCCGAGCGCGAACGAAAAGACGTCGTCGATGTTGGCCATCGAGATCGGGTCATTCCACGGCGGAATCATCACGCATCCGAAGATTTGGCGGACGCGGGTGCACCGGTCGTGACGGCGAGAACGGGCAGAGCGTGGACGATTGGACATGGTGAAACCTCCGGAAACTGCGTGGGCAGTGCATCGGGGGAAGCCGTGTCGGAACGACGCTACCTGGCACGCCCGCTCGTGTCACCCCTTCGGTAGATTGACGCCTTCGCTCCCGTAGCTCAGGGGATAGAGCAACGGTTTCCTAAATCGCAGGTCGGAGGTTCGAATCCTCCCGGGGGCGCAAGAAATAGTGTGTGAGCAGGGCAATCGTGTTTGTGTAAGAGTCGCTCGGCTGAACCGTTTGGCCCGATCGGCCGCCAATTCTTGGCGTGATTGGGAAGACTGTGGGAAGTGAGAGCCTGCCTTGTCGGCTCGAATCTGACCGGTCTGCACTACGAGCAATGACGGTTGCGCCGGTTAGCTTGACGGCTGCAACGGGTGGCGTCTGGCGCGATCATGAGGGCGGGGACTGCAGCGTTCAACGCCGCCGCGAACGCTTGGGCGTACGGACCGGAAGGCGGTCCTCCACCCGGAGTCTGAACGTGAACTCGACGTCATTGTGCGGCTCGGCAGACCGCGGTGTGATAACAGCGTGAGCGGTTGTGCTCATGATTCCAGGATCTGATTCGATCAGGGTTGGTCGGCTCGTATTGCCTTGAGGCGGTCGATGAGCGCAGGCAGGGTAAGTTCGTCCTTGGTCCGTCCAGCAGCAGTCTTGGAACGGACGATGTCTTCGAGCGACGCCAAGTGAGCATCGACGGCACCGACTCG
>JBDSDH010000148.1:0-13457 GCA_039920665.1 Ilumatobacteraceae bacterium | reverse complement strand
CAACCTGCACCGTATTCGGCGGGATCGCCGATGAGTCGAACAGGTCGATAAACGTCTGCGTAACCAGACCCTGCACCTGCGCCACATTCCACGCCGCTTTGACGCATGCGCCCGCGGGAAACGATTTGGCGGTGGTGCCGTCCTGTCCGCGCTCCACCGTGATCGTATCGTTCACGATGATGCCGGCATTGGTGTACTTCATGATCTCGACAGACGAGCCATCCTCGACTGTGATGTACATGTAGTTGCCTGTGCCGATGGCGAAATACGCGCCCCCGCCCGACGCCGAGGTCGCCAGCCACCGCCTGCTGGTGCGCGGCGGCTACATCCGCCGCGCTGCCCCCGGCGCGTACACGTGGTTGCCGCTCGGTTGGATCGTCTTCCGCAACGTCGAGCGGATCATCCGCGAAGAAATGGATGCGGCCGGATTTCAAGAAGTTCACTTCCCGGCCCTGCTCCCCCGCGAGCCATACGAAGCCACCAACCGGTGGACCGACTACGGCGACGGATTGTTCCGACTGAAGGATCGACGCGGCAACGACTACCTGCTCGCGCCGACCCACGAAGAGATGTTCACCCTGTTGGTCAAGGATCTGTACAGCAGCTACAAGGACCTTCCGCTGCACCTCTACCAGATCCAGACCAAGTACCGCGACGAAGCCCGCCCCCGGGCTGGTCTGCTGCGCACTCGCGAGTTCGTGATGAAGGATTCGTACAGCTTCGACATCGACGACGCCGGCCTTGCAGCGAGCTACGAAAAGCACCGCGAGGCGTACATCAAGACCTTCGACCGGCTCGGCTTGCCGTATGTGATGGTGTCGGCGGTCAGCGGGGCGATGGGTGGCTCGGCGAGCGAGGAGTTCCTGGCCCCGATCGACGTCGGCGAGGACACGTTCGTGCGCTGCACCACCTGCGACTACGCGGCCAACACCGAAGCCGTCGAGGTGCAACGGCCCGCGACGATTTCCTACGACGGCCTGGCTGCTGCACGGGTCGAGGAAACCCCCGACACGCCGACGATCCAGACGCTGGTCGACCTGATGAACGCCCGCGCCGACCTTCGCCATCCCAGCCGTGACTGGACGGCGGCCGACACGTTGAAGAACGTCGTCGTCAAGCTCAAGCACCCTGACGGCACGTTCTCGGCGCTGGCGATCGGCCTGCCCGGCGACCGCGAGGTCGACATGAAGCGGGTCGAGGCTCAGGTCGCTCCGGCCGAGGTCGTCGCGTTCGAACCCGACGACTTCGCGGCCAATCCTGCGCTTGTCAAGGGCTACATCGGACCTGGTGCGCTCGGCGAAGAGAATGCATCGGGAATCCGGTACCTCATCGATCCACGCGTCGTCGATGGTTCGGCATGGATCACCGGTGCCGATCGGCCCGGCCGCCACGTCATGTATTTGACGATGGGGCGCGACTTCACGCCCGACGGCACGATCGAGGCCGCCGAGATCCACGACGGTGATCCCTGCCCGAAGTGCGGCAGCCCGATGCAGATCGCGCGCGGCATCGAGATCGGCCACATCTTCCAACTCGGTCGGCGCTACGCCCAGACGCTCGGCCTCACTGTGCTCGACCAGAACGGCAAGACCCAGGTCGTCACGATGGGCAGCTACGGCATCGGCGTCTCCCGCGCCCTGGCGTCGGTCGCCGAGATCACCTGCGACGACAAAGGTCTGTGCTGGCCACGCGAGATCGCTCCTGCCGACGTGCACATCGTGCTCACCGGCAAGCCCACAGAACCGGCGTTTCCTGCCGGCGAAGAACTTGCGACGTCGCTCGAGGCCGCCGGGCTGCGGGTGCTGCTCGACGATCGCAAAGGCGTCTCACCTGGCATCAAGTTCAACGACGCCGAACTGCTCGGGGTACCCACCATCGTCATCGTCGGCAAGAACCTGGCCAACGGCATCATCGAGGTCAAGGACCGCAAGTCCGGCGAACGGGTCGATGTGCCGGTCGCCGACATCGTCGCCCACCTCGTCGACCTCTGCCACTCGTAGACATCCAAATTTCCACGGTCGAGTTGCTGTCACCTCCTGACGCGCTCAGCGCGTCAGGGGGTGACAGCGTTGCTCGGCTGACGAGCGCAGGTCAGCTGCTGAAGCGCAGCAGTCCCTGGTCGATGACGGTGCGGTCTCCGACCGAGGTCGCGAACACGGCCTCGCCATCGCCGATGACCCAGGCGTTGATGGTCAGTGCCTCGCCAGGGATGACGGGCGACGCGAATCGGCCCTCGATGTGCTTGAAATTGGCGGACTCGCCGCCGCAGAGGACATGCAACAGGGCCCGACCGGTGAAGCCGTAGCTACAAAGGCCGTGCAGGATGGGGCGGTCGAATCCGCCCATCGCCGCGAACGAGGGATCGCTGTGGAGCGGGTTGCGATCGCCGTTGAGCCGGTACAGCAACGCCTGATCCGGCGACGTCACGTACGTCACCGAGTGATCGGGCTCGCGCTCCGGCGGCACGTTCTGGGGACCGCTCGGGCCGCGGTCGCCACCAAATCCACCCTCGCCCCGGATGAACATCGATGACCCCGTGGTGTACAACAGCGAGCCGTCCTCGGCCGTCGCCGTGGTCTCCATGGCCACGATGCCGGCCTTGACCTTGTCGTACATCGCCGTGACCTTGCCGACAACCGTTGCCTTGCCTTCGACGGGCAGTGGTTGGTGGAGCGTGACCGACTGAGAGCCGTGGACGAGCATCGCCGGGTTGAACGTGCCGATGTTGCGCATCGCTCCCGCGCCCCCAGGGATCACCACCGGAAAGGTCGGCAGGACCTGCTGGGCAACGTCTTTGGTGTTTTCGGTCGTGTACTGCAGTTCGCTCGTGCCGCAGCCGAGCGACACCGCGTAGAGCAGCGTGTCCTTACTGGTCCAGCTGACCTCGGCGGGATCGGACTGCGAACCAACGGCATCTGGATTCAACGGCACGGGTGGGCTCCTTGTATGACAACGGGATCTGGCGATCGGATGTGGCAGGCAACGACGGCACCGCTGCTCGGCGAGCGCGCAACCGTCGAGCGAAACCATAGAACTCCACGCCGTCGGGAACCGAACCCGGTCCGACCGCACGTCAGGTCGCGGTCGGCAGGGTCGTCGGCTCTGCTGGCTACTGACGCGGTTGCGGCCAGCTGCCTTCTTCGCCGTCCATGCCGGCGGCGCGGCGCGCGCGGCTGACGAGATCGGCCACGATCGGGCCGAGCTTGGTCGGGTCTTCTTCGGGCTTGACGCGCGGGCCACGATGCCAGCCCTCGGCGATCGCGAGCGTCTGACCGCTGGCTTCGAACACCTGACCGGTGACACCGGCGGACTCTGTGGAAGCAAGCCAGGTGACGATGGGGGCAATCCAGCGCGGCGAACGCATCTCGCGTTCCTCGTCGGTCTCCGGCGCCGGCCCGAGGCCTTCGGTCATCCGGGTCAGGGCGACGGGGGCGACCGCATTGACGGTGACGCCGTACCGGGACAGTTCGAGGGCGGCGATGTTGGTGAATGCAGCGATGCCGGCCTTGGCTGCGCCATAGTTCGTCTGGCCCGGGTTGCCGTAGATGCCGGACACCGAGGTGGTGTTGATGATCCGGCCGTCGGTTGGCTTACCGGCTTTGCTCTGCTCGCGCCAGTAGGCAGCAGCCCATCGGCTGGGGCCGAACGTGCCCTTGAGATGGACAGCGATGACGGCATCCCACTCTTCTTCGGTCATGTTGATCAGCACCCGGTCGCGAAGGATGCCGGCGTTGTTGACGACGGCGTGCAGATCGCCGAAGGTCTCGATCGCTGTGTTGATCAGACGCTGCGCGCCCTCCCACGAGGCAACGTTGTCCCCGTTGGCGACGGCCTCGCCGCCCATGCCCTTGATCTCTTCGACCACTTGTTGGGCAGGTGATTGATCGCCACCAGAGCCGTCGATGTTGCCGCCGATGTCGTTGACGACAACCTTGGCGCCCTGGCTCGCGAGGCTCAGCGCGTGCTCGCGGCCGATGCCGCGCCCTGCGCCGGTCACGATCGCGACCCGGCCCTCACACAGGCGTTCACTCATTGCGGTACCTCTTCATTCGTTGGTTGTGTCGGTTTGGATGCCGACGTGCATCATAAGTTGACGTCCGAGGGCGATTGCCATCCGCCGACCGAGCGGAATCGCCGAGTTCGCTCGCGTCCGTACGTCCGTCGGTCCGTCGGCCCGTAGCCTCGACGCGTGCACGAAGACGCCACCGACGCAACTGCCGAGGTCCCAGCAGACGTGAGCAACGTCGCCGGCCGGCCGGAGCCCACCGCCCCGATCGCGCTCGAGACCGACGTGTTGATCGTCGGCGGCGGGCCAGCCGGTTCGGCGGCCGCCCGCGTGCTCGCCGTGGCCGGACATTCGGTGACCATCATCGACAAGGCCACATTTCCTCGGGACAAGTGCTGCGGCGACGGACTGACGACGCTGGCGCTCCGCGAACTGGAGACCATCGACTTCGATCCCGGCACCGTTCCCAGTTGGACCACGGTCGACGCTGCCTGGGTGCGCTCGCCAAGCGGGCGCGAGGTGTGCCTGCCGTTGCGCGGCAACGGTCAATTCGCAGCGGTGACGCCACGAATCGAACTCGACAACGCACTCGTCGAACACGCGAAGGCTGCTGGCGCAGCGTTGCTCGACGGGCACGGCTTCGACCGGGTGGTCGACGAGACGCCCGATCACATCGATGTCGCGGTCGTCGGCCTCGGCGTCGTGCGGGCGCGGTTCGTGATCGCTGCCGATGGGATGTGGTCGCCGGTCCGCAAGGCGCTCGGATTGTCGACCGGCGGCTATCTCGGCGAGTGGCACGGCTTTCGCCAGTATGCGTCCCATGTGACCGGCCCCGCCAAGGATCGTCTCTACGTTTGGTTCGATGCCGACCTGCTCCCGGGTTACGCATGGTCGTTCCCGCTTCCCGACGGCCGGGCCAACATCGGCTTCGGCCTCCTGCGCGATGGCGTCCGCAAGACCCAGGACATGAAGACGTTGTGGCCCGAGCTGCTCCGGCGCCCGCACATCGTCGCTGCGCTCGGCGCCGACGCCGTGCTCGAGGACCGGCACACGGCCTGGCCGATCCCAGCCCGGATCGACGAAGCGACACTGGCCGCAGGAAGGGTGTTGTTCGTCGGCGATGCCGCGACCGCCACCGACACCTTGACCGGCGAAGGCATCGGCCAAGCGCTGCTCACGGGTCGCCTGGCGGCCGAGGCGATCCTCGACGGAGCGCCGACCGCAGTCGGCACCGCCCGCCACTACGAGCACCACGTCGGACGCCACTTGTTTGCCGACCACAAGATGTCGGTGGCGCTCGGCAAGGTGTTGGCCCGCAGTCGTGGCGCCCGCGCCGCGATCCGAATGATCGATCTCAACGATTGGACCCGTCGCAACTTCGCCCGCTGGATGTTCGAGGACGAACCGCGCGCCATCGCCCTCACGCCTCGCCGGTGGCACCGCAAACTGTTTCGCGGCGACGGAGCGTTTGCGTCACGCGGGTGACGCCCGGCTGCTCGAAGCGAGGTCGCCGGCCCGACCGTGCATGATCCACGCTGCAGCAACGCCGCCGATCGCCCCGAACACATGCCCGGTCCAGGACACGCCAGGCCGGGGCAACAAACCCCACAAGATGCCGCCGTAGACGACGACCACGATCACCCCACCGAGCAGCCACAACAGTTTGCGGGCGAAGATCCCTCGCGAGACGAGGTAGGTGACGAAGCCGAAGACGAGTCCACTGGCGCCGATGTGCACGCTGTTCGATTGGCCGAACAACCACGTCCCGAGCCCACTGATCACTCCGACGATGCACACCACCTGTACGAAGCGGGCGACGCTGGAAAACGCGATCGCGATCCCGAGCAGTGCGAACGGAATCGAGTTCGCAATCAGGTGCGGAAAGCCGCTGTGCAGGAACGGTGCGAGAACAATGCCGAGCAACCCTCGTGCAGTCCGTGGCCGTATGCCCCACGAGTCGAACGGCGTTCCCGGGACCAGGTCGATGACCTCCATTGCCCACATGACGGCGAGCATCCCGCCGACGACGAGCACCGGTTGGCGGAGCTCGTCCATCGACGGACGTTCGAGTACGTCTCCTGACCGCACCGGTTCCATCACGGGCTGTCCATCAGCAACCATCAGTCATCGACATCGACATCGACATGGGCAGTCGGCGAGCTTCCATCGGAACATGATGTCACGGCGAACTACGGTGGCCGAATGCGCACCCGCCTCACCGAGCTGCTCGACATCGAACACCCCGTCATGCTCGCCGGAATGGGAGGCGTCAGCTATTCCGGACTCGTCGCAGCAGTCAGCGAAGCCGGCGGGATCGGAACATTCGGGGCGAGCACGATGGCGCCCGAGCAGTTGGTCAGCGAGATCGGGCGCGTCAAGGAACTGACCTCGAAGCCGTTCGGCGTCGATCTGCTCACCGCGTTCGCAGGACAGGTGGAGGCCGGGATTCAGGCAGTCATCGACGGTGGGGCGCGGATCTTCGTCGCCGGTCTCGGCGTGCCGCGCGAGGTGGTCGATCTGCTCCACTCGCACAACGTCCTCGTCGGCAGCATGTGCGGCAAGGTCCGTCACGCGGTCGCCGCAGTGGCGAGCGGTTGCGACTTCGTCGTCGCCCAAGGCACCGAAGCGGGCGGCCACACCGGGTTCGTCGCCACGATGGCACTCGTCCCCCAAGTGGTCGACGCCGTCGGCGACAAGGTGCCGGTGGTCGCGGCCGGCGGCCTCTTCGACGGAAGGGGGCTCGCCGCCTCGCTCGCGCTCGGCGCAGACGGCGTCTGGATCGGCACCCGCTTCATCGCCACGCCAGAAGCGCGGGCCGTCAATGGATACAAGCAGGCGCTGCTCGACATCGGCGAGGACGGCACGGTCATCAGCAAGAGCTACACCGGCAAGACCTGCCGCGTCGTTCGCAACGACTGGACCAACCACTTCGAGCAGCACCCCGATGAGCTGCAGCCTTTCCCGAACCAGGCGTTCGCGTCGTCGAAGGCAGGCGTCAACCATCTCGGCGCCCCGAGCGGCACGGAGGTCGACGTCGACAAGGAGTTCATGCCCGCCGGTCAAGGTGCCGGTGCGATCCACGAGTTGATCCCGGCCGGCGACATCGTCCGCTCGATGGTGCGCGAAGCTGTGTCAGTGATCGAGCGACTGGCAGCCCTGCGATGAGCACCACCGAGACCGTCCATGAAACGGCGGCCCACGAACTGATCGAACGGATCTGGGCTCATCACATCGAGCCTGCGCTGCACGACTACATCCGGATCCCCAATGTGTCCGAGGCGTTCGACGCCAAGTGGGACGAACACGGCCACATGCGCGACGCGGTCGAATTGATCCGCAACTGGTGTGCCGCTCGGCCGATCGCCGGATTGCAGGTCGAGGTGCACGAGCTACCTGGCCGCACACCGCTGATCGTGATGGAGGTCCCAGCGTTCAACGGCGGCTCGGACGACGACACCGTCCTGCTCTACGGACACCTCGACAAGCAGCCCGAGATGGTCGGCTGGCGCGAGGGTCTCGGACCATGGACGCCCGTGGTCGAGGACGGTCGGCTCTACGGCCGCGGCGGCGCCGACGATGGTTACGCGGCGTTCGCATCGCTCGCGGCGATCGAGGTCGCCCAAGCCGTCGGCATGAGCCACACCCGTCTGATCGTGCTGATCGAAGCGAGCGAAGAGAGCGGTAGCCCTGACCTCCCCGCCCACCTGATCGCTTTACGGGACCGGATCGGAACACCATCGCTGGTGCTGTGTCTCGACAGCGGCTGCCTCGACGATCAACGCCTGTGGGCGACCACGTCGTTGCGCGGCCTGGTCTCGTGCACGCTCACCGTCAACATTCTCACCGAGGGTGTCCACTCCGGCGAGGCCAGCGGCATCGTGCCGTCGTCGTTCCGCATCGTCCGCCAACTGCTCGACCGGGTCGAGGATGCGACCACCGGCGAGGTGCTGATCCCGGAGATGCACGTCACGATCCCCGACGACCGGATCGCCGAGGCCGCCGCCACCGCCGCCGACTTCCCTGAACCGATGGCCAGCCATTATCCGTTCGTCGACGGTGCTCTGCCAATGGTCGACGATCCCACCGAACAATTGCTCGCCCATACCTGGCACCCCACGCTCAGCATCACCGGCGTCGCCGGCATCCCTGACGTCGCGCTCGCCGGCAACGTCCTGCGACCCACCACCAGCTTGCAACTCAGCTTCCGGATCCCGCCCATGTGCGATCCCGAGGCCGCCGCCGAGGCACTGCGCGTAGTGCTCACCGCCAACCCGCCCTACGGCGCCGAGGTGCTCGTCGAGCGACTCCACGGCGCACCCGGTTGGAACGCTCCCCCGTTTTCGTCGTGGCTCGATACAGCGCTCACGACCGCGTCGATCGAGTACTTCGGCAACCCGACTCGTGCGTTCGGCGAAGGCGGCACCATCCCGTTCATGGGCATGCTCGGCAAGATGTTCCCCGAGGCTCAGTTCGTGATCACCGGGGTGCTCGGGCCGGGCAGCAACGCCCACGGACCGAACGAGTTCCTCGATCTCGTCGTCGCCCGCAAGATCACGGGTTGCCTGTCCCGGATCATGGCCGAGCACGCCAACCGCTGACAGGCTGAGCATTCGCTCCACGGAGCCTGAGGATCGGCTGGGAGTCGCCCACCGTGACGCCAACCCGCCTGACCAGGACCGTAGAGTCACTGCGTGGATCACAACGGCCAAACCTCGATGATCGGCTCGCCGCCGGACCAGAACCATCGGTCTCCCGATCACGACACCGCCGCACTCGTCGAGAAGATCTTCTTCGAGATGCGCAAGGTGATCGTGGGCCAACCGCGCATGATCGAACGGCTGATGGTCGGATTGCTCTCGCGTGGTCACTGCCTGCTCGAGAGCGTGCCCGGACTCGCCAAGACCCTCGCCGCCGAAACACTCGCCAAGGTCACCGGCGGCACCTTCGCCCGGATCCAGTTCACGCCTGACCTACTCCCGTCCGACATCGTCGGCACTCGCGTGTACCGGGTGTCGAGCGAGAAGTTCGACGTCGAACTCGGACCGATCTTCGTCAACTTCCTGCTCACCGACGAGATCAACCGGGCCCCGGCCAAGGTGCAGTCGGCACTGCTCGAAGTGATGGCCGAGCAGCAGGTGACCATCGGCGGCATCACCCATCAGGTGCCGAAGCCGTTCTTCGTCGTCGCCACCCAGAACCCGATCGAGAGTGAGGGCGTCTACCAACTCCCGGACGCCCAGCGCGACCGGTTCATGATGAAGATCATGCTCACCCATCCGACCTCCGACGAGGAAATGGTGATCCTCGACCGAATGGCGGTCAGCCCGCCGCAACCGCAGGAGATCATCGACCTGGCCGGGTTGCAGCGGTTGCAGGCCGCAGCAGACGTGGTGTTCATCGATCGCAGCGTGCAGCAGTACGCGGTGGATCTCGTCCAGGCCACCCGCCACCCCGAACTCGTCGGCCTCGGCGACCTGCAGCCGATGCTCGCTCTCGGCGCGAGTCCGCGTGCATCGCTCGCGCTGGTTCGAGGAGCAAAGTCGCTGGCCCTGTTGCGAGGCCGCACCTACGCCACGCCGCAGGACGTGTTCGATCTCGCTCCAGAAGTGATGCGTCATCGCCTCGTGCTCACCTACGACGCGATCGCTCGCGACATCACGGTCGAGCACATCCTCCATCGCCTGCTCAGCACCGTTCCTGCGACCAGGGTGTCGCCCCGCATCGTCGCACCGGTCGTGCCATCGGTGTTCGAGCGCTGATCCCATGGCATCAGCTCCTTCGCCGGTCGAGTGGCCGGCAGGTCCACCCACTGACGCGCTGGCCGAGATGCTGCGCACGTTGGAACTGACGGTGACCCGCAAGCTGGCCGGGTTCCTCCATGGTCAGTACCAGGGAATCACGCCCGGCCACGGCAGCGAGATCGGCGAGAGCCGGATGTACCAGGTCGGTGATGACGTGCGTCGGATCGACTGGAACGTCACTGCCCGGACCAGAGAGTTGTTCGTACGCGATCAGGTCGCCGATCGCGATCTCGAGGGGTGGCTCGTCGTCGATGTCTCGGCGCCGATGCGGTTCAGCACCGTTGGTCCCCAGAAGGCGTCGCTCGCGCTCGGCGCGGCCGCTGCCGTTGGGTTCCTGACCGCCCGCAACCAGAACCGGCTCGGGGCCGTGCTCGTGGCCGGCCCGGAGATGAAGACGTTTCCACCCCGCCCCGGCAAGCAGCAGGTGCGCGCCATTCTCCATGCGATCGGGATGCCACCGGATTCGGCTGGTCGCGGTCGAGCGGATTTTGCCGGCGCGCTGATGCGGGTCGGAGCGCTCGCTCGGCGCCGCGGTTTCGTCACCGTCATCAGCGACTTCCTCGCGCCGAACACAGCGACGTCGGATTGGCATCGCGCCCTCGGCTCGCTCGCACTGCGCAGTGATGTCCTCGCAGTCGAGATCATCGATCCTCGCGAACTCGACCTGCCGGCGGTTGGATACGTCGCCCTCGCGGATCCATCGACCGGGCGGGTTCGCGAAGTGCAGATGACAGCGGACCTTTCCCGCCGCTACAAAGCAGCGGCCCAAGCCCAGCGCGACGGAATCCGCGATGCGCTCCGATCGGCAGGGGTCGATCACCTCCAATTGCGGACGGATCAGGACTGGGTCGGCGACCTGATCCAGCACGTACGTCGTCGCAAAGTGCAAGTCGCGGGCGTCGGCGGAGGGATCCGACGATGATCGCCGTCGAGTTCCTCGCCCCCGGCCGGCTCTGGTTCCTGGTCATCGTTGCCCTGATGGCCGCGGCCTACGTCGCGATGCAGTTCACCCGGCGCAAGCACGTCGTCACGTTCACCAACATCGACCTGCTCGATCAACTCGCGCCGAGCAAGCCCGGATGGCGCCGTCACGTCGTGGCGGGGTCGTACCTTGCCGCCGCAGTGGCAGGTGTGTTCGCGCTCGCCCAGCCGGCCGAACGGTCGCTGCAGCAGACCGAATCCGGCGGCCAGATCGAGTTGGTGTTCGATGTGTCGTTGAGCATGGAAGCCACCGACATCGACCCCAACCGACTCGACGCCGCCAAAAAGGCTGCCCTCGATTTCGTCGACCAGGTCGACAACAACATCGAAGTCGGCTTGATCTCGTTCAACGGCAACGTCTCTGCTCGCGTGGCTCCGACGCTGAACCACGCCCAGGTCAACGACGCGATCGAAGGACTCGAACTCGGAGAAGGTACTGCGATCGGCGATGCGCTCGCGGTTGCCTCCGACATCATCGGCCCGCCGACTCAGGACAAGCCGGACGAACCCGCTGGCGCGATCGTGTTGCTGACCGACGGAGAGACCACGCAGGGTGATCTGACGACGGCTGCAGGTGCCGAGGTCGCGGCGGCGAACAAGATCCCGGTCTACGGCATTGCGTTCGGAACCCTCGATGGCACGGTCAGTGACCCGAACACCGGCGAAGTGATCCCGGTGCCGGTCAACTACGACGAACTCGGCAACGTCGCCGAAGTGACCGGCGGCGAGTTCTTCGAAGCTCCGACCGCCGATGCCCTCGAGCAGGCCTACGCTGAGATCAGCGACAATCTCAACGCCGGTGTCGGTGACCCGATCGAGGTCGTCACCGAGCAGACCTGGAAGTACGTCGCCGTTGCGTTGGTGCTCGCCGCGATCGGCTGGCTGGTCGGCCTGTGGTGGCTCCGCGGCCTGCTCTGACCGCAGCCTGTCCGACCATGCCTTGGTCTGTGTCACGACATATCCGAAATTCAGGCTGTGCGGTGACACAGACGCCGCTCTCCAGCGTTTGTGTCAGCTCCCAGTCCAGACTCTGGTCAATGCGCTGTCACAACACCGAGACGTGTCAGGCGAGCGGGCCGGCGAGTACCGCCGTTGCGGCATTGTGTCCGCACATGCCGTGCACACCCGCTCCGGGTGGGCTGGCTGCGCTGCAAATCCAGATCTTCGGATTCGGCGTCGCATACGGGTGACGGGTGACCGTCGGGCGGAAGAACAGCTGCATCCCACCGTGGGACCCAGCGGCGATGTCGCCGCCGACGTAGTTCGGGTTGTATCGCTCGAACGCAGACGTCGAGGTGACATGGCGAGCAAGCACACGGTCACGAAAGCCGGGCGCGAAGCGCTCGAGTTGGCGTTCGATCTGTTCGGTGGCGTCATACGGGTAGGCGAACGGCACATGGGCATAGGCCCACAACGTGTGCTGACCCTCGGGCGCTCTCGACGGATCGATCACACTCTGCTGGCCAATGAGCACGAATGGCCGATCCGGCATCCGCCCATCGTGCACCTCACGCTCGGCAGCCGCGATCTCGGCCATCGTGCCGCCGAGGTGGACCGTTCCTGCGGGGCCACACGTGGGGTCGCTCCACGGCACGGGACCGTCGAGCGCGTAGTCGATCTTGAACGCACCCGGACCATTGCGGAACCCACGCAGACGCCGCCGGAATCGGTGCGGCAGATCGTTGCGAGCGATCAGCGACAGTTGACTCGCATCCGTGTCGAACAACACGACGCGATGCTCTGGCAGTTCGCGAACACGGCGGACACGAACACCCGTGCGGATCTCACCGCCGAGTGATTCGAGATGGGCCGCCATTGCAAGCGTGATCGCGTGCGAGCCACCGGCGGAGACCGGCCAGCCGTCGCGATGCGCAGCAGCCATCAGGATCGTGCCGAACGATCCGGTCAGTGGCCGATTCAACGGCAGCAGAGAATGGGCCGAGTTGCCGGCGAACAGTGCCGCCGACCGTTCGTCGCGAAATGCTCGCCCGACCATCGTCGCGGGTGGCAGCGAGCGAGTACCCATCCGGATCAGCGACAGTGGATGGTTGGGCATCTTTGCCACCGGGTGCATCGCAGCGTCGACGACGTTGTCCCAGTCGCGCACGACCGGCCCGATGAACCGGCGATACCGGCGGCCGGCAACCCCGAGACCGTCGACGGTCTGCTCCAGTGATTGCAACAACAACACGGCCGGCGCGTCGTCGAGTGGATGGGCCAATTGCACCTCTGGCACCAGCCAGCGCAAGCCGTGTTCGGCCAACGGCAACGAACGCAGAAACGGCGAGGCGGCACCGAGCGGATGGAATGCCGAACACACGTCGTGGTGGAAGCCGGGCAGGGTGAACTCGGCCGTGCGCGTGCCCCCACCGATCTGCTCGTTCGCTTCGAGGACAACGACGCTGCGGCCAGCCGCGGCAATGGTGATCGCAGCCGCGAGTCCATTCGGCCCCGAGCCAACGACAACTGCGTCGTACCTCATCGACATGACCCGACGTCGAGACGGTTGTCAGCCAGCAGCGTCGGCGCAGGCCGCGGCGGCATCGATCAGCGATTGAGCGCGCAGGTCACCGGCGAGGCCGTCGGCCATCCGGTTCATCACGTAGCCGAATGCGAGGTCGCGCTCTGGCGAGGCGAAGGCCACCGATCCTCCAGCGCCGAAGTGGCCG
>JBDSDH010000147.1:0-6736 GCA_039920665.1 Ilumatobacteraceae bacterium | reverse complement strand
CTCAGTCCGAGATGGATTGATGTAGGCGGTCGAGCGTGGGTGAGGTAGGTGTCGAGTCGTTGGTTGGCGATGTGTTGTTCGTCGTCGAGTGCGCCGACGTAGGCGGAGATCAGCGTTTCGACGGAGTGTCCGAGGCGTCGTGCGGTTTCGGCGAGGGGCATGCCGGCGCGTAGCCAGGTGGTCGCGGCGGCGTGGCGGCAGTCGCAGACCGCGCAGCGACGGCTGGCCAACGGATTCGAGCGCGCGGTGCCACGCGCGTCGATGTGGGAACCCACCTCGATGGGCAGTTGTCCGTCCGCGGTCATCAGGTCACGGTCCACGACACTGTCGACGATGTGGACGGCCCCGCCGCTCGTGCGTCGCCCGTACGCGACCACGCCGGTGCAGAGCGCATTGCCGACCCCAATACAGAGCGGTAGCGGTGCGTCGCGGACACGGGCACCGTGGTGTAGACGGTGTAGACGGTGTCGCCGAGGAACTTGCGGGTCGGCGACATCCACTCGGTCGGCAAGGGGCGGGCAGGATCAGCGCGCTCGACGAACAGGTCGAGGGCTGCCGACGTCAACCTCAGTACGTGCCGGTGGGCATCGGCCTCCTCGATGGGTGTGTCGAACGGCCCAAGCGCCCCCACTGTTGTCTCCACATTGCAAAGGAATCTGCGGCATAGCGTCTGCGGTCATGCTGTCGTGCCGGCAGCGGCGGGCTGCGTCGCGCCGGATTGGGAGTCGGGCGATCGGGGACCGACCGGGTCGAAGTCGACCAGGCCGAGACGGGCAACCTCCCCGTACGACTCGTGACCGAGCAAGGCCCTCGCCCGCTGCGGGAGATCCTGCGCAGCGGACGGAGCGACCGTCAAGAAGTGGTTCTCCTCAGGCCGAAGCCAACCAGCGAGGAAGCTGACGTGGAGACCGAACCTCGATGCCTCGCTCTGGTTGGCTCCCGCGCCGTGGACGGTACTGCCGAGATAGAGCAGGACCGAGCCCTTCGGCATCACAGCGGAGGTGACCTCTGCTGGTTCGGCTTGTCGCTCGGGTGCCCACCTGTGGCTCCCGGGCACCACCCGGGTAGCTCCGTTGTGCTCGGTGAACTCGGAGATCGCCCACATCGAGCTCACCACGATCTCGTGGCCAGCCGGGGGTCGGTACGGCAACCAATTATCCTGATCGCGGTGGAGAAACTGCGCTGTCTCCGTCGGCCCGATGATCATTGCCTGGGCAGTGTTGAGCTGCAGCCCTTCACAGAACCTGAGCAGCGTCCGATTTGCGGCCTCGAGCACGAGCGGGTCCAGCAGCACCTTCTCCACGAACCGGCTCGACTTTCCTGCCAGTCCGGTGAAGCGCCTGGTCTGTCGACCAAAGAAATCGGCCATGAACGGGTGCTTGTCGGCAGCACCGCCCGGCATCGCGCTGTCATGCCACTGCGACAGTTCCTCGGAGATCTGCGTGACATCGTCGTCGTCGAGACGGCGTTCCACGACCACCGCACCCGCATCGGTCAGCGCGTCGAGCACCTCGTCCACCGTTGTGTCGCTGCCGACGTGGGGAAGAATCACCGGGCCTCCTCGACTTCTGACATGGTTTGCCTCCGCTGGAAACTATCCGTTGCCGGCCAACAGCGCGGATCGGGTGATTTGCACTCGTACAGATACTGTTCGCGTCATGAGCATTGCCGAGGTCTATGACGAGTGCGACGCGGTTGGGCTGGCACAACTCGTCCGCCGCAATCAGGTCACACCGAGCGAGCTGCTGGATGAGGCACTCCGTCGTGTGGATGAGCGCGACGGACCGATCAACTCGATCGTCGTCGATCTGGAGCACCGCGCTCGCGCTGCCATCGCCGCTGGCCTGCCTGATGGGCCTTTCACCGGTGTGCCGTTTGCGTTGAAGGACCTCAATACGAATATCGAGGGTGAGATCAGCACGGAGGGGAGTCGCTTCTTCGCCGGTCGGCGTGCCGATGTCACGAGCGAGATCGTGCACCGCTTCGATCGTGCCGGATTCGTGACGTTCGCCAAGACGAACTCGCCGGAGTTCGGCCTCAGCCCGACCACTGAGCCGATCGTCCATGGACCGACCCGGAATCCGTGGAACCGTGACCGCAGTGCAGGAGGCTCGAGTGGCGGTGCCGGCGCAGCAGTCGCTGCCGGCATCTTGCCGGTTGCCCATGCCACTGACGGCGGCGGGTCGATCCGGATCCCTGCGTCGGCGAACGGGCTGTTCGGTTTGAAGCCGACGAGAGGCCGTACGCCGATCGGTCCGCCGCTGGGCGAGGGATGGAACGGGCTCAGCATCGGCCACGTGGTCTCGCGTTCGGTTCGTGACAGCGCGGTGGTGCTCGATGCGATCGCCGGGTCAAGCGTCGGCGAGCCCTATAGCGCCCCGGCACAGCTCGGCGCCTATGGACCGTGGGTGGACCGTCCCCCGGATCGGCTCCGTATCGCCGTCAGTACGACAAGCCGGCCGGGGATCAGCGTTGACCGGGTCTGCGTCGAGGCAGTCGAGCAGACCGCTGCACTGCTGGAGGGTCTCGGTCACGACGTCGAGTTGGCCGATCCGCCCGTCGACTGGGATCTCATGGCGCAGGTGCAGGGCACGATCATCGGCGCCCACGTCGCGTTCATGATCGGCCAGCGCGCAATGGAACTCGGTCGCGAACCGGGCACCGACGACCTCGAACCGCTGGCGTTGGCCCAGTACCGGCGGGCCGGCGACCAGTTGGCGATCGACTACGTGAAGGCCGACCAAGCTCAACAGCTGCTCTCGCGTCGACTCGGCACGTTCTTCGAAACGATCGATGTGCTGGTCACCCCGACACTGGGCGGTGCACCGGTACCGATTGGGTCACTCGGCGGGACGATCGAGGAGTTGGCCGCGTTGGCGCCCGCCTTGTCGAAGGTTGCGTCGTTCCTCGGCGTGTACAACGTGACCGGCCAGCCGGCGATGTCGATGCCGCTGCACCACAGCACCGACGGCCTACCGATCGGCGTTCAGTTCGTCGGCCGTTTCGGCGCAGAGCACACGCTGTTCTCCCTCGCGGGACAGATCGAACGCGCCGCACCCTGGTGGAACCGTCGTCCGAACCCGTGGTGGTGACCGTCCAACCGTTCGACTGAACTTGCTCGGGTGAAGCGACGCGGCGGTGATGGCGGGTCACCGATCACGGCGACGACCGAGGAGCTGGGAGCGAACAAAGACGGCTCCGTGGCCGAGACCACGTGTTCGAGCCCACCGCGCGGGGAGGGCAGCGACGTGCAGCTGACGCGCAGTGCAAGCCACAAGGCGTAACCTGCCGCCGCCGGCCGAAACCCAGCGGCAACGAGGAGTGCCAGACCATGCTCGGCGACCGGGACACCCTGGAGGTCCTGGGCTTGTGTGAGCGAGGCGAGGTATTGCAAGCCTGCGCTCCCCAACCGATCGCGCACCTGTGTCACCCATGCCCGGAGCCACTGGTCCCACTCCTCGATCTCGTGGAGGTCGAGCGACGCACGAGCGAGCAGTTCGACGACGGCCAATTTCACCAGTTCATCTCTGCTCTTCACATGGTGATATAGAGCGGGAACGGTCACCTTCAGCCGAGCGGCGAGGTCATCCATGACGAACCCTGCCAGTCCGATGTCGAGGACGGCGTTCGACGATCCGTTGACGACTCCATGGCCAGACCATCCCCGAGGGTGCAAAGGTCATGCTCGTCTACGCGTCGGCCAACCGGGACGAGCGCGAGTTCGGACCGACCGCTGCGGATCTCGATGTCGATCGTCTGATCCCACGCAGCCTCGCCTTTGGCTCCGGGGCTCATCACTGCCTCGGTGCCGCAGCAGCCCGCCTCCAGGGTCGGGTCGTGCTCAGCCGAAGTCTCGAGCGATTCCCACACTTCACGGTCGACGCCGCCGCCGGGACCTACTCTCCCGGACCCTACGTCCGACGCTCGAGCATCTGCCGTTCCACGCGAACGCGCTGCTCGTCAGCGAGCGCCCGGCAACGACGTAGACAGACTCGCAGAACTTCGCACGTCGCATTGCAAGCCGCCAATCCGTACAAGCAGTTGCTCCTGGCGCGTCGACTTCCACCCGACGTGCCACTCTCGGCAGTAACACGCCGTTGACGTTGACGTTGACGTTGCCGTTGACGCTTGTCCGAGTTCGTGGTCGAGGCGAGTTCGGATCGTGGCGGGGGTCGCTCGGCGGTCACGCATGGGCGACCTGGCGTGGTGGCGGCGTATGAGTGCTGTGGTCGTGGCCGGGACCGTAGAGGTCGCGGCGAGCCCGCAGACCGTTGCCGATCACGACGATCTCGGCCAGTTCGTGAACAGCGACGACCGCGCCGAGGCCGAGCAGACCAAACGCGGCGACCGGGATCAGCACTGCGATCAGGAGGCCGGAGAGCGCGAGGTTCTGGATCATGATCGTGTGCGTGCGGCGGGCGTGGGCGATCAGGTCACCGAGGTGGGTGAGGTCGTCGCCCATGATCGCGACATCGGCGGCCTCGATCGCTACGTCGGTTCCGGCCCAACCCATCGCGATCCCGACGTCGGCGCCGGCGAGTGCGGGGGCGTCGTTGATGCCGTCACCGACCATGATGACCGGGCCCCGTGATCGGAGTTGTTCGATGACGGCGGCTTTGTCGGTTGGCAACAGTTCGGCGTGGATGTTGTCGATCCCGGCGGCCGCGCCGATTGCTTTGGCGGTTCCGGCGTTGTCGCCGGTGAGCATCGCGACCGTCAGACCCAGCCGGTGCAGGGCGTGAACAACATCGGGTGTTTCGGGGCGGATCTCGTCGCGCACGGCGAGCGCACCGACAGGTGTTCCGTCGAGTTCGACAACGACGACGGTGCCGCCATCAGCCTCGAGTCTGTCGGTGTCGGCGGCGAGCGCGCCTGGTGGAACGAAGCCGGGTTTACCGACCCTCACACAGTGACCGTCGACCGTGCCTCTGATGCCGTGACCCGCGATGGTGTGGACGTCGCTGGCTTCGGAGCGTGCCAACGGTGAGGCCGCGAGAACGGCTGCAGCGAGGGGGTGGTCGCTGTTCGCTTCCAGAGCGGCGGCGAGGCCAAGGATTTCATCGCGTGTGCGTCCTTCGGTAACGGCGACGGCGACGACGGTCGGCCGGTTGCAGGTCAACGTTCCGGTCTTGTCGAGAGCAACGACGCGGATGCCGGCGAGTGCCTCCAGCGCGGCGCCGCCTTTGATGACGATGCCGGCATTGGTGGCGGCGCCAATCGCGGCGAAGACGGTGACGGGAACCGCGATCGCGAACGCGCATGGCGACGCTGCGACCAACACGACAAGCGCACGATCGATCCACACCGCCGGATCGCCGAGCAAGGCACCAATCAAACCGATCGCGGCGGCGACGATCAGAATGCCTGGCACGAGCGGTCGGGCGATTCGGTCGGCGAGGCGTTGCGACTTCCCTTTGCGATCCTGGGCGTCTTCGACGGCGCGCACGATCCGGGCCAAGGTGCTGTCGGACGAGGGGGCGGTTACTTCGATGTCGAGGAGACCGCCGCCGTTGACGCCGCCGGCGATGACGACCGAACCTGGTTGCACCTCGACCGGAATCGACTCACCGGTCACGGCCGACATGTCCAACGACGACAGGCCGACGCGCACGATGCCATCAGTCGGTACCCGTTCCCCGGTGCGCACCACCATCACATCGCTCACAGCCACGTCGCTGGTGGCGACCTCGAATAGCCCACCGGCACGCCGCAACCTCGTCGTCTCCGGCACAAGACCGAGCACGGCACGCAGTCCGCGACGTGACTTGGTGATCGCCCATTCCTCGAGCGCTTCGGAGATCGAGAACAGGAACGCGAGCGACGCCGCTTCGCCGAACTCGCCCAACACGACCGCGCCGATCGCAGCGATCGTCATCAACAGCCCGACCCCCAACCGGCGCTGAACTAGCCCCCTCACCGCGTTCGGCGCGAACGTGGCACCACCGACGATCACCGCCGCGATGTAGAGGCCGTCAGCGACCCCTGGCGCGTCCGCGCGACCGCAGATGACACCAGCGACCCACAACACGGCGGCAGCGATCGCGGCGAAGGTCCTCCATCGTTGCTTCAGCCCGGCGTCGTCGCCGGCTTCGCCGGTTGTGATGTCGCAGCAGGCGTCACCCACGGTCACGCCGCTGTGGTGGTGCCATCAGCGGGTTGGCGGACAGTGCGACGGGCTGACCACCCTCGACGAGGAGCCGCTCGGCCGCGACCAACAGATCTCGGACCTCGCGACGTGTAATCGAGTAGAACACCTGACGGCGTTCCCCAGGCCGATCGGTGACGAGCCCGCATCCTTTCAGGCACCCGAGATGGTTCGACACGTTCGGTTGCGACGACCCGACCGCTTCGACGATGTCCGCGACCCGACGCTCGCCATCCAGCAACGACAACAGGATCGCCAACCGGGTCGGGTCGCTCAACCCGTGGAACAAGTGGGCGGCGAGCCCAACATCGACCCGATCACGTTCCTTGACAGCTGACATGTCGAGATGTTATCAGCATCTGATGATGATGTCAGCATCTCCCAATGACGTTGACGACGGGGACACCCGGTCGCACGACGTGAGTTCACCCGGGTAGCTCGGTGGAGCGGACTCGGAGCATGACCACCACGAACGATCGGGCTGCGCATCCCGAACTCGCGCTCGCCCTGTGGGCATCGCGGCACCTCGACGCTCCAACACGGGCGGCGGCCACGATGTACACGAGCAGAGAACACTGCCCGATGTGCGCC
>JBDSDH010000146.1:0-8189 GCA_039920665.1 Ilumatobacteraceae bacterium | reverse complement strand
CACGACGTCGGCTGCTTGTTCAATCGAGACATCGGCGCGAAGCTCCGTTGTCCGGTGCAGATCGCGAGCAAATTTGCGCATGTTCTTTGCGCGACGGTTGCTGGTTTCCAGCCACACCTGCCGGGCTCGGTCTCGGCCGCGTCCCGCAATGCCACGAGCAGCGGAGCGATGCGGCTCTGGATGGCTCGGACGGCTCGGGCGTACATGGCGAGTTTGTCTCTTGCGCGGGGTTCTGCCTGAAGTGCTTTCCACAAAATGTGTGCAGCGGCGTCGATTCCGACTCCCTTGCGCAGGCGTCCGGAGCGTGCGATTTACGTGGCGTTCGTGGTCATTCGCTCGAGGCGTTGGCTGTCGAGTTCGGCAAGTAAGGACACGAGTTCTGTGTCGTGGACGCTCGCGTCGCGTACCAGCAGGAGGATCGGTGCGACTCGGGGCGATTTCGCTCGTCGTGCTGTCATTCCGGAACTTCGAGCATGAGGCAAGTCGGGCCGACTTCTCCTGCCTCTCCGACCGCGTCACTGGCGTCGGTCGGGGCACGAAATTTCGAGGCGGTAATCGGCGCGAGACTCGGAAATGGCTGATGACGTAAGTGACCCAACGACGCTTGACACGGTGGGCATGGCACAGGCGATTCGATCCGGCCTGTTCAGTGCGGTCACGGTTGTCAATGCCCATCTGTCGCGCATCGAGAGGTACAACTCGACCCTCAACGCGGTCGTCACGCTGAACGCAGATCAAGCATTGAAGCTCGCCGCCGAGGCTGACCTCGCCGTGCAGCGCGGCGACGTCCTCGGACCGCTGCACGGCGTGCCCTTCACGATCAAGGACGCGTTCGAGACCGCTGGTGTGAGGACCACTGCGAGCCATCAGCCACTCGAGCATCACGTGCCCGCGGAAGACGCGGTTGTCGTCGCTCGCCTCAAGTCGGCGGGCGCGATCCTGATGGGCAAGAGCAACATGCCCGAGCTGGCGGGCACGCTCGATTGCGACAGCGATCTCAACGGCCGAGCATCCAACCCATGGGACCTGGGGCGTTCCCCCGGTGGAAGCACGGGCGGTGGGGCCGCCGGCGTCGCTGCCCGGCTGACGCCATTTGAGATCGGGTCGGATGCCGCCGGATCGATCCGCGTCCCTGCGCACTTCTGCGGAATCTTCGGGTTCAAACCGACGGATCACCTGGTCCCGTGGGCCGGCCATATCCCCGAGCTTCCGGGATCGCCGCGAGTCTTCCGCCAGTGCGTCTCGATCGGTCCGTTGGCGCGCTCGGTGCGCGACCTGGAGCTCCTGACTTGCACCATCGCCGGACCGCACCCGCGAGATTGGGAGGTGCCGCCGATCAGCCTCCAGCCTGTGGCGCCACCGGCGGTCGCCGCGATGCGCCTGCGGTGGTGCTCGAGCTTCGGCCACGAGATCACCGACCTCGCCAGTGCGCATCTGATCGAACAGTTCGTGATGACGTTGTCGGCAGCGGGGGCGCAGGTCGACGAGGCCGACCCGTGGGGGAGCGACATCGACGAGATCTGCGAAGCAGGTCAAGGGCTGTTCATGCTCTTGGCGATGTCGGCCACCGCTGCAGACGATGGCGAACCGGTCGACTCGGCCTACGATCTTGCAGTCGCCCTGTCACGAAGAGACGCAGCCATCACCCGGTCCGAGGCTTTCCTCGACGGCTGGGATGCGCTGATCGCCCCCGTGGCTCCGGGTCCGGCCTTCCGACATCAGGCGATGCGCGGTGAGGCGGTGCCGATTGATGAGCGTGAGGTCGATTACTGGAGCTTCATGAACTTCTGCGTTCCCTACAACTTCACCGGTCAGCCCTCGATAGTGCTGCCCATCGGTCGCAGCACCGATCGGCTGCCCGTCGGCGTTCAGGTCATCGGCCGGCGTTGGGACGACATGCGTCTGCTCGCGATAGCAGCAGCGCTCGAACCATTGACGAGTCGCGGTGATCCTGCGCTGTGAGGGGCCAGCTCGCTATTCCGAGTTCCTTCGGCGCCCATATCGATGAGTTGGTCTGTAGGTCGCTCGCGGAGATGTGGCGTCCCTTTGATGCTCGAGGGCAAGGTGGCGGGATTCGGTGTGGTGCTCGACCGATCGCCTGCGGCCGAGTTGGGGTGGCGCTCCTCGACTCTGTACCGGTTCGGTGACACGCCTTGAACGGCGGGTGTCGGCCGACGACCGGAGCAGGCCGCATTGCGTTCCCGGAATAGCCGAACTTGGATGTGCCAGAGCACGGTGTACCGGGTTGGACGAAGCTGTCTGAGATGGCGCCGCACGGGTGACCGTCGGCGCTGTCGCTTGGCGACCAGTTCGTCGATGACCTCGTTAACCAGTGTGCGGTCGTCGAGCACGTGGCGCAGGACGAACTCGTCGGCCGAAAGTGCTCGAATGGGCATGCTCAGCGGTAGTCGACTCGAGGAGGTCTTGGTCGTAGGAGGCGGGTAGCACGAGGCCGTCGCGCTCGAGGGTGCACAAGAGGTTTGTTCTGCTCGGTTCGTCGCAGCGTCAGATCCTGGCGGCGCGGATGTGGGTGAGGACTGCGAGGACACGGCGGTGGCTTTCGCCGTGGTCGGGGATGCCGAGCTTCGTGAGCACGTGTCGGATGTGGGCTTCGACGGTGCGGTCACTGACGACGAGGCGTCGCGCGATCGCGTTGTTCGTGAGGCCCTCGGCCATCAGGGCGAGGACCTCGCGCTCGCGTTCGGACAGGCGGCTGAGGGGGGTGTGGACGTTGGGCGTCACCATCGAGGCCACGACCTTTTGGTCCAGGGCGAAACCGCCGCCAGCGACACGTTCGGCTGCCGCCAGGAACTCATCGACCTCGAGGACGCGGTCCTTCAAGAGGTAGCCGAATCCCGGATGCCCGACCAGGTCGACGATGCCGGCTGCCTCGATGTGCTGCGACAGCACGAGCACCCCGACGTTCGGGTGCCAGTGCTTGATGGCTCGCGCAGCCTCGAGGCCTTCGGTGGTGTGTGTCGGCGGCATCCGGATGTCGACCACGACGAGGTCGACCGTTCCTGTGGTTCCCGGGTCGTCGAGGTGGTCCATCAGCTGGAGGGCGTCCCCGAACGTCCCGACGACATCGTGCCTCTCATCGCGGAAGAGCCGGGCCAGTCCCTCACGCAGCAGCGCCTGATCTTCGGCGATCACCACGCGCACGGGATGCTCGCGATCACCGTGGTTCCGGTGTGGCCGGAGTTCACGGTCAAGGTGCCGCCAACGGCGGCGAGTCGATCTGCCATCCCGCTGAGGCCTGCGCCTCCGCGCGGTGCGGCCCCTCCGATGCCGTCGTCGGTGACGCGCACCACGAGCGCCCCGTCGCACTGGTCGGCGCACACCACCACCCGGGTAGCGTGCGCATGCTTTACCGCGTTCGTGAGCGCCTCGATAGCGACGAAATAGGCGGTGGTCTCTGCGTCGGGGACGAACCGTTCGGCCGTGGTCGTGATGCTGACCGGGAGAGGCGCCCGTCGTCCCAGCTCTCGCAGTGCCGAGCTCAGGCCCGCGTCCAGGCTGGAGGGACGCAGGCCGTGCGCCAGCTCGCGCAGCTCGTCGACGGCACCAGCGATCTCAACGACCGCACCGTCGAGGGTTCGACTGGCCTCGTCGTGATCCCCGGCGCATAGTTGGTGCTGAGCATGGCGCATTGTGAGGCCGATCGAGATCAAACGTTGCTGCGCGCCGTCGTGCAGGTCGCGCTCCAACCGTCGCCGTTCCTCGTCGGCCACGTTGACCAGTCGCGCCCTCGATGCCTCGACCTCGTGGAGCTGGCGGCGTAGCTCAACTCGGAGTGCGGCCACCTCGATCGCCAATCCCGCCGCAGAGATGATCTCGGCCACCAGCGCTGGGCGCTCGGTCGTGACCGAAGTACCGGTGATTGTCGCAATGAGGGCGACGCCGCGCATGACCGGGATACCCGCCGCAAGACCGCCAACATCGTTGTGGGCGCGGTAGTGGATCGTGAGGTGAGGGTCTCCGGTCACGGCGCGCAGCAAGGCCTCCACCTCTTCGGGTGCGGCGCGGCCGGCGTGCAGGTCGTCGATGAAGTGGTCGGTGCGGCGCAGTGCATCGAACCGCGCCCGATCGAAGCGTCGGTCGACAAAGGACTGTGCACCCGTACGGATCGGACGGAAGGCGGTCGCCACCAGCAGCGTGGCCACGGCGGTGACCCAGGTGGAGGATCGGCCGACGAGCGCCCCGAGCGCGATCACCGTGGCCACATAGACGCCGACGAGGGCCGCAGTGATCAGGCTGTAACTGATCGTGCGGCTGATCACGCGATCGATCTCGTACAAGCGGTACCGCAGCATGGCGACGCACAAGGCCACCGGTTGCGCGAGCAGCGCGATCGCCACGATGGCTCGTGCCAACGGATATCGCTCCCACAGGAACGGGCCGAGTGGGAGCACCACGACCGAGATCACGGCGGCGACTGCGAAGAGCTTGACCTGTTGACGTTCCAGTCCCGCCGCTCGGCGGAAGCGCACCACGAGAGCAGCTGCCCCGCCGATCAGCGCCGCGACCAGCAGCGCGTTGCCGATCACCCACATCGCTGTCGTCGGAAGCCACCCGACGACGTACGGATTGAAACCCTCGACGAAGTCGGGGTCAGCTCGTTCGCTGAACGTGTACCCCCCCACCGTCAGCGCGGCGGCGATGCATCCGACCGCGACGACGACGAGCCACCTGCGGCCCAGCAGCCGCCCCTTCGGGAAGAGCAGCCACAGCAGGAGCAGTGGCACCATCTGCAACACGACGCTGGCCGAGCTCGTCCACTCGGCTGCGGTGGACGCCCCCCAGCCCTCCCGGTGCGCACGCAGGCCGTAGCCCTGGGCGAGATCGGTGAACAGCGCGTTCGATACGCCGAGCCAGAGCATCAGCCATCCGATGGGATTTCGACCGTACTTCGAGGCGACGAGCGCACCAGCGCCCGCGAGCACGACGGAGTACACCGCGTAGATCGCGGTATCGGTGCCGGGCTCCAGGCCCCATGACAGCGCCACAGCGGCCACTTCGGCGAGCACCGCCACGACCAACACCGCGAACGGCACCGCACCAATCCGAGGGCCGTCGTCCGCCGTTTCCACGGGGCAATCTTCGTCTGCCTGCCGCTCGCGAGCAACAGTGCTGGCGCGGACCGCAGCGACAGTGCTGACACGTACGACGAATCCGTACCGGTGCCGATGCGCCGCAGCACCGCCGATTCGTACCGTGACAACCATCCCACCGACGACAGGAGCGCCCCATGGGCAAGCCGACATCCCACCGACACACGACGTTCGGCCGTACCCAACGGACGATGACGTTCGTCGGGTGCGTGTTCGCAGCGTTCGCCGCTGTCGCCGGCGCAGCGTGCGGCGAAAGTGACGATCAGGCCAGCACGCCCACCGACGCCGCAGCCGTGACAATCGTCCTGCGCGACTACGCCTTCGGAGGCGTCCCTGCCACCATCAGCAGCGGCACCCCGCTCGCCGTCAGAAACGAGTCGACGAAGGAGGCGCACGAGCTCACCGCCTTCCGGTTGGCCGACTCCGAGACGCGAAGCCTGACCGAGCTACAGGCGTTGTCGCCCGACGAGTTCGGTGGCATCGTCCCGGGCGCTCCGGTGCTGGCCATCGCGGCGCGGCCTCTGGAGGGCGGCACGCTCGTCCTCGGCGACGGCACGCTGCACGAGCCGGGCCGATACCTCCTGGTGTGCTTTATCCCCGCGGGCGCCGATCCCGACCAGGTGATGACGGCCATGAGCGCGGCAGCCGCCGACCCCGGAGCCGGGCCGCCCCAGATCGACGGCGGCCCCCCTCACGTCGCAGCCGGGATGATCGCAGAACTCGTCGTCATGCCATGACACTGGCTTCGTCCCGACCATCATTTCCCAGAGGAACACACGATGTCCGCACCCATTAATCACCGTCACACCGCAGGTGCCTTCCTCGTCGGAGCAGCCGGCACAACGCTCGCGGGGGCGCTCGTCCAGACCCTGCTGATCCCTACCACCGATGTCGCCGACGATCGCTGGAGCTACCCCTGGGAGACCGGCCCGTACGTCGTCGTGTCGTTGCTCTACGCCGTCTTACACCTGTTCGTCGTTGCCGGTCTCGTGGCGTTCGGCCGCAGCGGCGTCGCGGGCACCTCGCCAGCGGCCCGCCGCGGTCTCACGATTGCTATCGTCGGAACGCTCACGCTGACCGGAGGCGAAATCATCGGGCTGCCCATCGGCGACGCATTCATCGACGACACCAACGCCCAGGTGGTAGGAGCGGTCTTCGGCCTGGGCGTGCTGCTGTCTGCGGTCGGCTTGCTCATGGTCGGCATCGCGGCCCTGCGCGCCCAGGTCATGCACGGTTGGCGCCGGTACACGCCACTCGCTGCCGGCACCTGGACGAGCCTCCTGGTCGTCCTCCCGCTCGCCATTCCCAAAGCGCTGCCAGGCTGCGTGGCCGTCTACGGCGTCTGCTTGCTCGGCATGGCTGCAGCACTCCACCTCGAGTCCCGCGCGGTCGGCCTCCGGTCGTCGCAGCAGGCGGTGTGACACGGCGATGGCGGTCAGGCATTGCTCGGCGGACACGAGAGTTTCGACGCTGTGTCCGAGTCGTCGTGCGGTTTCAGCGAGGGGCATGTCGGCGCGTAGCCATGTGGTCGCTACTGCGCGGCGGCAGTCGTAGATGCGCATTGGTTGCTGGCCGACCGACTTGAGGGCGCGGTGCCAACAGGGGGGCCAGTTCGACCCGGTCGGCCGGGTGTCGTTGCGGGTGCGGAACAGCAACCGCTCGGGCGAGGTGAGATCGGCGGAGCGGACTCGGAGCATCACAACCTCGGATGGTCGCAGCCCGGGGTAGGTACGCAACGGCGGTCATCATCCTGCAGGTCTCGTTGGCGGGTTGTTGGGTAACGATCGCGTCGATCGCAGCGGCCATCACAGTCGGGTTCGGGAACGAGCGGACGTCGACACTTCGTTTCGTACGGGCAACCATTCGCCGCTCTCGCGTCGTGGACCGTTGGGGCCAAGCATCACTTCAGTTCGTGCCCGTGACATATCTCACCGACGCAGTTGGCCAACGAAGTTGAGCACCGCTTCGGAAAGCAGATCAGGTTGGTCCAGAGATGGGCAGTGAGCAGATTCTGTGATATCGACAAGTTCGGACATCGAGAGGGCCATGGCAGTCTCGCGACATTGTTGACGGATCCCAGGCAGGTCGAACTCGCCGGCCACGACGAGGACGGGCACCTCGATCCGCGACAACATCGGCCATGCTGGCGGGCGTTCCGACGATTCACCGATGGGTGAAGCACGCAGCGCTCGGCCGTTCATGTCGGTGAACAAGTCTCTCGGCTCGCCGCTCACTCGCCCTTCATGCTGCTCCACGCCGTCAAGCCAGTACCGGGCCTCCAGTCGATTCACGAGTTCCAGATCTCCGGCCTCACCTGCGGCGACCATCAGCGAGTCTTGTTCGTCCTCGGCGACTGCCGTGGGCCAATCGCTGTAGTCGTACCCGGACAGCGACGGGGCGATCAGAACGAGAGCACTGACCCGTTCGGGGAACGAAAGAGTGAGATCGATTGCCAGCCCGCCCCCGCCACTGTTTCCAATCACCACCGCCGTGTCGGTATGCGTGGCGTTCATCGCGGCAAGCAGGTCGTGGACGTCGTCGTGAGGCTCCGGCGCGCAATTGGTGAAACCGAATCCTCGCCGGTCGTAGGCGACGACTCGATACCCAGCGACGGCCCACCGACGCGCACACGAGTGCCAGATTCGGCTGTCGCCAACTCCAGGATGAAGCGAGAAGTGTCTGGCCGGCCGAGCCCCACGTCGAGACATGCAGCGATGCGCTTCCGCTCGACACCGTCGAATTCCGGGGGTTCATTTCGCTGACGCTACAGCTCGAACGTTGTTGCCGTTCCTGCACGTTACGGCTGGCTTGCCAAGGATCGCTGCCGCTCACCGAACCACCACGCAGAGCAACAGCGCAGTCGAGAGACAACGTACGCCATATCAGGCACTGCGACAGCGCGACGCCGTCGTGACGGTGGTTGCGATTGAGTTGCTCATCTGTCGACATTCGATGCTGGCTCATTGGCGGAGCTCGCGATGGTGTTCGTCAGGGCACGCATCGCCCGCGGGTGGACCCGACGTCAGCTTGCTGAGTCAACTCGCTGCTCGTGATCCAGTTTCTCGTGGGATGGATCTC
>JBDSDH010000145.1:0-32247 GCA_039920665.1 Ilumatobacteraceae bacterium | reverse complement strand
AGGCGTGCCCGGGTTTCCAGGTCGGATCGCTCGGATCGCGCGTATGCAGCTTCGACGATTGCCAGTTGCTCGCCGGACCAGAGGCTGCGGAGCGACCCGCGTGTGGTGGCGAGCGCAGCACGGATCAGCGTCGCGTCCGCACCACACGCTCGGGCGAGCTCGGCTCCTTGGCGGATGGTCTCGAGCGCATCTGGCTGACCAGCACGAGTGGCGGCCTCACCGAGCCTCACGAGTAGGTCCGCCTGCTCGGTGTCCGGTGCCGCGCGTGACGAGGCGAGGTCGACTGCCCTGCGGAACCAACGGACCGCTTCGTGAGGCGCCAGGTCCGACAGTGCGAGTTCACCCGCGGACGTCGCCCACCGCTGAGCCTCACCGAACAGCCCGCCGAGTTCGGCGTGGCGGGCGAGCTGCGGGGCGAGTTCGACCGGCGGTGTCACTTGGGCGGCGAGCATCGCTTCGAACGCGCGAGCGTGAAGAGTCTCGGCGGCGCGACTGCCGAGCTCCGCCTCCAGCGCGCGAGCGACCAGAGCGTGCGTGAAACGGACGTTGCCCGACAGCGAGGGGTGGTCGGCCAGGATCCCGACGGCCACGGCGCGATCGAGCAGCGCGGCCACCGTGTGGTCGGCAAGGTCGGTCATCGAAGTGAGCACTCGCTGGTTGAACTGCATACCGAACACCGCCGCGGCACTGAGCACCGGTTGGGCCTCCGGTCCGAGGGCGGCGACGCGATGCCAGACGAGGTCGCGCAGTCCCGATGGCAGCTCGAGAGCTGTCGCCAGTGCAGATGATGCGACCTCGTCGTCGACGCCGATCTGGCCGGTCTCGCCCCAGTGTCGGAGGAGGTGCTCGGCGAAGAGCGGGTTGCCGGCCGTCTCCGTGTAGAGCCGGGCAGTAATCGCTCCGACGTCACGACCAGTAGTTCCGGCGAGCTGAGCGTGCACCATCGCGCCGAGTTCGTCGACGTCGAAGCCGCGCAGCTCGACGACGCTTGCTTCGTCGAGCACGGCCATGAGCGCTGCGGGCTCCCGAGCGCACAGGACAAACAGGACCGGTGACGGCCCGAGGTTGTGCGCCAGGTGCCGGAGCAGCTGGAGAGCGGCCGGCTCGGCCCAGTGCAAGTCGTCAAGCATCAGGATCAGTGGTGCGACCTCCGCAGAGCGTTGGATGATGTCGAGCACGGCGTTGAACATCTGGTGGCGGGCGGTGCCGTCGTCCCCGGCCACCGGAACCGAGCACGCGATCCGGCCGGCGAGGTGCGGGAGGAGCCGCAGCAGGTCGCCACCCCAGGAGGACGTGTGTGCCATGAGCACGTCACTCTCCAGGGTGTCGACCAAACGACCCACGACGCCTTGGAAGGGGTGGTACGGAACGACGACGTGTTCGTCGCAACGCCCGTAAAACACATGCCAACCCGACGCCTCGCGTGCGAACGTGGCCAGGAGCGTGGTCTTGCCGATGCCCGCCCCGCCGGTCACCAGCACAGTCCGCACCCCGTCGCAACCTGCCTGTTCAGCTGCACCAGCGAGCATCGCCAACTCGCTGCGCCGCCCAATTCCGCTCGGCGTCGCAACCAACATCTCGTGGAGCGGCGGAGCCGCCCGATGCGCAGCGGGCTCGGCTGGTCGACCCGTGCGGGAACGGAGTCGGTCATCGAAACCATCCCAGCCGGCGGCCACCCGCTGCTCCAAGAGCCGCAACTCGGCCGACGGTTCGGTGCCGGCAGCCTCGACCAATTCGTCGCGGTAGCGCTGAAATGCTCGGAGCGCCTCGGTTTGGCGCCCCGAGGCCGCCAGCGCCCGGATGATGAGGCCCCGGGGGCGATCCCGAAGGGGGTGCTCGACGATGTGTGGTCCGAGCACGGCCAGCGCGTCGTCGGGCCGGCGGACGGCGATCAGCGCCTCGCCGAGATCCTCGACCGCGACGGCCCTGACCGCCCCCAGGCGGCCCGCCTCGGCGACAGCCCACGCCTCGTCAGCGAACTCCTCGAGAGCGTTCCCCGCCCATCGCTCGAGCGCACGGCTGATCACCGCGACGTCACGGTGTGCCGACTGCAGTTCAGCGCACGCAACCCTGGCATCGATGACGGCATTTAATCGATACCCGCCGACCGTCGTCTGCAGCGCCTCCTCTCCGACGAGGCGACGCAGTCGGGACACCGAGGTCCTCAACGCACCGCCCGTGACCTCCAACACCCCGCACAGCCACTCCGCCCTCACGGCGGTCGAGGCGTGGACCGCAAGCACACCGAGGAGACGGCGCTGCGCCGCACTGGGCAGCTCGATCCCCTCGCCTCCCGCACCGAGCAGTTGCACCGGGCCCAGCACCCGGACAGAAGGCTCGTCGGATGGCACCGTCAGAGTCTTGCGCATGCGGTGATGCGCAGGTGACGCGAACCCCGTGGCTCAATCAGGCTCAATCCACTCAAAAACACACGAGGTCGACAATGCCCAAGTACCTGTTCGAAGCCAATTACACGCCGGAAGGCGTGGCCGGCCTGAAGGGGTCCGGCGCGTCAAGTCGGGCCAAGGCGATCAACGACATGGCGACCGCCCTCGGTGGAAGCCTCGACTCGTTCCACTTCGCGTTCGGTGACGTGGATGCCTACGTCATCGTCGACCTTCCAGACGACGCTGCGGCCGCGGCCGCCGCGTTCACGGTCGGAGCGAGCCCCATGACAAAGCTCAAGACCGTCAAGCTCCTCACTCTCGACGAAGCGGACGCCGCCATCAGCCGCTCGGTCAGCTACCGGGCCCCGGGAAGCTGACCCATGCCGAAGCTCATCGCAACCCACGAAGTCGACGACGTCGCCCATTGGCTCTCATCTCCCAAGCGCACTGAGGTGTTCGGCTCAGTAGCAAGTGACATTCGCACCTTCGTCGACCCAGAGAACCCCAGCCGCGTTGGTCTGAGCATGGATGTCTCCGACATGGATGCCTTCCAGGCAGTCATGGAGAGCGACGCAGGTGCTGCAGCGATGAAATACGACGGCGTCCGCCAAGACACCCTCGTGCTCCTCGTCGAAAGCTGACCCCCGCAAAGGCATGTCCGTGCATGCTTCCCGACAGTTGGCCGTCCTTGTTCGATACAGAGCGAACAGAGGGACGCCTCCGCAAGTTCCGGTGCAAGGGCCAACACTTCTAGACTGCCGCCACGCCGCAGCTACCACCTGGCTGCGCGCCGGCATGCCACTCGCCGAAACCGCTCGACGACTCGGACACTCCGTCGAAACACTCGTCTCCACCTACATCGGCGCACTCGACGACGAAGAACACATCGCCAACCAACGAATCGACACCTTCCTCGACACGTCAGCGCGGGCCAGCAACGTCGGCCGATGACGGGGCAAATGTAACGAAATGAAACCGGAGCTGCGTTACATTCGGAGCTCGGTCCAGGGTTCCGAGCGGACCTATGGAAATTCGGTGAAACCGGGTCTGGCCGGTCATTCGTTGTTGGGAGAAGATTCGGCCCTCGCACATAAGCGCGAAAGCGTTCGATGCTGACTTCCAGCGCATCGCTCGTTGCCGCTCGACGGCGGGTGCGGGTGGGATTGATATGCCGCTGACGGCCCCCACCCTCCCGCGGCAAGATCGCAGATGTCAGTCGCCCCTTCGCTGGGCTTTCTCGATCAAGTGCTTGACGGTGGCGACGTTGACTGGCATCTCCTTGCGTACTTGCCGTCGTACAACAAGTGGCACGAGGAGCTTCCGATGCCGTGGCCGGTGAAGGCGACCTCGATCGTCGGTCGCGCGCGTGCCTCGGTCATCGGTTTGCCGGTGACGTCGACGATGGCTCGAATCGGTCCGTCAATGCCGCGCACACCCCAGGTTTTGGGTGGGTCGATGTGGGTGAGTTCGGCGGTGACGGGACGGTTGGCGAAGCCGATGCGGCGTGTGGTGAGGCAGCGGGTGCCGATCTTGTTGCCTGGTTCGGCCACCTTGGCGTCGATGACGCCCTTCTGCCATTCGGCAAAGCGTGTCGGGTCGGTGGCGTAGGCGAAGACCTCGTCGGCAGGACGATCGATCTCGATGGTGGCGACGATGAGCGACATCAGACGCCGGCGAGCAGGGCGGCGTAGCGGGCGAGGTAGAGCGGCCAGCCGGCGTCGTTGTCGACGCCGTCGCGGACGCCTTCCCAGCCTGGGCCGTGGCGGTCGATGTTGCGATGCTCGAGTTCCAGACGGGTGCGTTGGTCGGTTTCGGCGATGAAGCGGACCTCGACCTCGCTGGTGTGTTCCGGGTCGGTTTCGATCTGCCAGTAGGGGCTGATGTCCCAGCTGAACACGACACGGTCCGGTGGTTCGTAGGCGAGGACTCGCGCCCAGTGGCACTCGCTGCCATCGAGGGCGCGATCGAAGATGTGACCGCCCACGTGAGGTTCGAAGACGGTCTCGGTGATCTGTGATGCCATCAGGTTGTGTTCCGCCGGCTTGAAGTCACCGAACCGGTCGGTGAACACCGTGAAGGCCTGTTCGATCGGCGCTTCGACGACGATTTGACGGCGGACGATGGTGTGGTCGACGTCGGTCATGACTGCTCCTGTGCGGGTTGTTCGACGGCATCGCGAAAGCCGGACATTGCGCGGCTCCAGAACGTGTCGAGTTGATCATGTAACGCGATGACGCCGGCGGTGTTGAGCTCGTAGATCCGGCGGGTGCCGGCGGCATGCTCGGCAACGAGGCCGGCATTCTTCAGAACTTTGAGGTGTTGCGAGACAGCCGGTCGGCTGATCGGCAGCGTGGAGGCAAGTTCACCGACGGACTGTGGGCGTTCGGCGAGGCTGACGACGATGGCTCGACGCGTCCGGTCCCCGAGCGCCGCCCACCCATCTCCTTCTTCGTAAGTCACCACGAACGGTAAGTTACGACTAACGGAACGGTTCGTCAAGCGATGGAAGGGTTTGGGCGGACAGCGCTGGCAATTGCTTCGACGAGGCGTAGCAGTCGGTCGGTGCCGTCGTGTTCGCCCTTCTCGAAGTCGTCGCCGTCCGTTGCCATGGTGTTCGTGACGTGAGCGACGCACACGACGTCGCGGCGCCGGGCTTGGCCAAGGGCATAGAGGGCGGCCGCTTCCATCTCGACTGCGTGTACGCCGGCGGCGCGGGCGCTCTCGATCGCCGAGGCGGTTTCACGGAACGGGGCGTCGGTCGTCCACGACAGTCCTCGATAGATCGGCTCGCCGAAGTCGTCAAGAGCACCGGTGAGCGCCGAACTCAGATGAGCAGGCAGGTCACTCCATTCGCTTGGCGGTGTGTAGTGCAGGCTGGTTCCCTCGTCGCGTCGGGCGCGTTCGATGAGCACGAAGTACGGCGGCGCGCCGAGCGGGACGATCGCTCCCGCTGACGAGATCGAGATCAACAGCGAGCACCCGGAGGCGGCGAGTTCCTCTGCGACCAAGACCGCATACGGCGCGCCGACTGCACAGGGCACGATGCCGACCTCTCGGCCGCCGACCGTGGTGAGCCAGAGTTCGGAGTGGTAGCAGGCCCAGCGCTCGTCGCGGATCGCCATTCCTCTTGCCCGTAGGTGACGGACGACGTCGCCGTCGGGATCGAGCAGGCAGACGTCGGGAACGAGCCGGGTCTCGAGTTGTCGTTGGCGGCGTGCTTCACGGAGCAGGTTCTCGACGTGGAAGACGCTCGGTTCGTTGTGGTCTTTGGGGTGCAGCAGCGGCGGAAGGTCCGGTTCCGTCACTGACTTGAGCCCTGATCGTCGGCGGCGTTCTTCTTGGTGGTTGGGTTGCCGCCGTCGCAGATGCAGAACTCGTTTCCTTCCGGGTCGGCCATCAGGATCCAGGTGGTGCCATGTTCGTGCGATGGGGCGTCGGCAACGCGCATGGCACCGAGAGCAGACAGTCGGCGTGCTTCGGCGTCGATGTCGGTGGCGTCGATGTCCAAATGCATGCGGTTCTTGGCGGCTTTGGTTTCAGTGACTCGTTGGAGGAGCAGCTTCGGGCCATCGCCGTTACGGGGGTAGAGCGCAATGTATGCGCCTGCTGCGCCGAGTTTGATGTAGTCGAGGGCGGCTCCCCAGAAGTCGGCGAGGCGGTCGGGGTCGGCGCAGTCGAGCACGAGCCCGAAACGCGGGCCGATCTGCCCGGTCGTTCGTGAATCGTTCATGTGGTGGTCTCGCTGGCATGGTTCGCTTGGACGGGGAGTCGGGCGTGACGCCATTCGGGGAAGCCGTCCTCGAGTCGCCGCGCGCTGCGACCACGTCGGCGGAGAAGACGGACGGCGTCGTCGGCGAGCACGCAGTACGGGCCACGGCAGTAGGCGACCACCTCGACGTCTGCGGGTAGGTTTCTCAGTTCGCGGGCGAGGCGATCCGAGGGGATGGAGCGGGCACCGGCGATGTGACCGGCCGCGTATTCGGCGGGGGGTCGGACGTCGAGCACGATCACGTCGCCGGCGGCGATCCGTACCGTGAGTTCGCTACGGCTGATCTCGTCGAGTTGATCGCGATGTCCGAGATAGGCGGCAGCGAGTTCGTCGATCTGGGCGTGGTGTGCGGCGGCGACGTCGCGCATCGCTCCCCATAAGTCACCGACGCGGTCTGAGGCGAGACGGTAGTAGATGCGGGTCTTGTCGCGGCGAGTGACCACCAGCCCGGCGTCGGCAAGGGTACGGAGGTGAAATGAGGTGTTGGCGACGCTCTGGCCGATCTCCTCGGCGAGCTCGTCGACGTGACGTTCGCCTTGGGCGAGTACGTCGATCAGTTCGGCCCGTCGACCGTTGCCGAGCGCTTTGGCGATGTCGGCGAACCCGTCGAACAACGCATCCTTGGCTTTGCGGCTACCCACACACACTCCTCGAGATCAAACAACTACTTGACAAGCTACCCTGCGTCTCGCGACTATTCAAACAGTTGTTTGACAAGGGGTATGGGATGCGTGTGAACGAGTTCGTCGACGAGGGCCTCGGTCATTCGTCGTACGTGATCGATCTCGGTGACGGCACCGCAGCCGTCGTTGATCCGCCCAGGTTCACGACCGCCCACGAGGCGCTGGCTGAAGGTCTCGGGCTGCGGCTCGCGTGGACGCTCGACACCCACTCGCACGCGGACTACGTCACTGGCAGTCCCGCTCTCGCAGCGCGCCGGGATGTCACGTTCATCGCACCGGAGGCGTCGCGTCTTGCGACACCGCATCGCCTTGTGCACGACGGCCAGCACGTTGAACTCGCCTCTGGCGTCGAGCTGATTGCGCTCGCCACACCGGGCCATACCCCCGATCACCACGCCTACGTTCTCACCGAGCACGGAGTTCCGATGGGGTTGTTCTCCGGTGGTTCGTTGATGGTCAGCGCGATCGGTCGCACCGATCTGTGCGGGCCGGAACTGGCAGAGCCGTTGGCGCACGAAATGTTTCGTTCGCTGCGCCGCTTCGATGACCTCGCACCGGACGTGGCCGTGTACCCGACCCACGGGGCTGGGTCGTTCTGCTCAGCGCCTGGAGGATCGGCTCGCACGAGCACCATCGGACAAGAACGAGCTGTCAACCGCCTGTTCTCGATCCGCGACGAAGACAGGTTCGTCCAGCAACTCGTCGCCGGCTTCGGAACCTTCCCCAGCTACTTCTCGCGGCTGCCCGAGCTGAACAGGCTCGGACCAACCCGCTACGACGACATTCCTCGACTGAGTCACCTCAGCCCTGACGACGTCGAACGTCATGTCGCCGCCGGTGGAGTGGTCATCGACGCCCGCCCGGTCGCGGCATTCTCGATCGGACACGTGCCAGGGTCGATCTCGAACACCTTGCGGCCCGTGTTCGCGAGTTGGCTCGGCTGGCTCGTGGCAGCGGACCGGCCACTCGCGTTCGTCCTCGACGAAGATCAGGATCGCGACGACCTCGTCCGGCAATGCCTCGACGTCGGCCACGAACACCTCATCGGCGAACTCGCCGGCGGCATCGACGCGTGGACGAGCACGGGTCGGTCAACCGCCGCAATCCCACTCGTCGGACCGAGCGGCATGATCGGGCGGGTGGTCGACGTCCGCCAAGCAAACGAGTACAGCGCAGGTCACGTGCCCAGGGCGATCAACATCGAGTTATGGCAGGTGCCAACCGTCGACCTGCCCGATGGTCCGCTGACCGTGATGTGTGGGCACGGCGAACGTGCGATGACCGGCGGCAGCCTGGCTGCCGCGCGGGGGCGCACCGATGTCGTCGTCCTCGACGGTGGCCCGGACACGTGGTCGTCCGCGACCGGACTTCCGCTGGAGACCAGGCGATGAGCACCCAGGCACCAGAGACACCGACTACTTCGGTGCGGCTCGGATTGCGGGAGAACCTGTCCCAGTTCGCGCTGCTCGTCGGGGTCAACGCGCTAGTCGGCGGGATGATCGGCCAAGAACGCACCGTGCTGCCGTTGCTCGCCACCGAGGAGTTCCACCTCACCGCGTTCACCTCGACGCTGACGTTCATCGCCGCGTTCGGGATCGTCAAAGCCGCCACCAACTTCTTCGCCGGCACCCTCGGCGACCGCTACGGCCGCAAACCCGTGCTGGTTGCCGGATGGATCATCGCGATCCCGATCCCGCTGTTATTGATGTGGGCACCCACCTGGGGATGGGTCGTGTTCGCCAACGTGCTCCTCGGTGTCAACCAGGGCCTCACCTGGTCGACCACGGTGATCATGAAGATCGACCTCGTCGGCCCCGCCCGACGCGGGTTCGCGATGGGTCTCAACGAAGCCGCCGGCTACGGCGCCGTCGCGGTCACGGCGCTCACCACCGGCTACATCGCCCAACGCTACGGGCTGCGCCCCGCACCGTTCTTCCTCGGTCTCGCCTACGCCGGGCTCGGTCTCGGCATCTCCGTGCTGTTCGTGAAGGAAACCCAGGGGCATGCGAGATACGAAGCCGCCAACCACACAGCGGTGGCCGGCGCGCCTGGCGAGGGGCTGACCACCGGGCAGATCTTCACGCTCACCTCGTTCAGCGATCGGGCGCTGTCATCATGTTCACAGGCCGGACTCGTCAACAACCTCAATGACGGACTCGCCTGGGGACTGTTCCCGATCTTCTTCGCCGCCTCCGGTCTGTCGATCGGACGCATCGGCATCCTCGCCGCCCTCTACCCGGCTGTGTGGGGTTTCGGGCAGCTCTACACCGGCGGGCTGTCCGATCGCATCGGACGCAAACCATTGATCGTCACCGGGATGATCACACAAGCAGTCGCACTCACCTGGATCGCGGCGACCGGCAGCTTCTGGACGTGGGCCGCCGGGGCGATGCTGATCGGCGCCGGCACCGCAATGGTCTACCCCACCCTGCTCGCAGCGATCGGCGACGTCGCCCACCCCACCTGGCGTGCCCGCTCCGTTGGCATCTACCGGTTGTGGCGCGACGGCGGTTTCGCGGTCGGCGCACTGCTCGCCGGCGTCCTCGCCGACCTGGTCTCGATCCCGGCAGCGATCTACACCGTTGCTGTGCTCACCGCGCTGTCCGGGCTGGTCGTCGCGGTGCGCATGTACGAAACTCACCCGCTATGAACATCGAGCCCGGCCACGGCGAGCGCCATTCGATCGACGAGGTCCTCGTCGCGGCCCGGGCCCGACTCGAACGGATCGAAGCGGCACAACTCGCACAAGCCTTCGCCGACGGAGCGATGATCGTCGACATCCGCCCGCACGAACAGCGCACCCGTGATGGCGAGCTGCCGGGTGCAGTGGTGATCGATCGCAACACGCTGGAATGGCGTCTTGATCCGTCAAGCGCGCACCACATCGCCGACATCACCGGCTGGCAGATGTGGATCGTGATCGTCTGCAACGAGGGCTACAGCTCCAGCCTCGCCGCAGCCATGCTCCAAGACCTCGGCCTTCATCGGGCGACCGATCTTGTCGGCGGATTCCAAGCCTGGCTGACACTCGATGTTCAGCGGTCGCGCACCGCACTGGCGAGCCAGGCGCCGGTGCCGAGGACCACCCCGCGACCGGGGACATAGAACTCGCCGAGCGCGTCACGCACCGCCGCGATCGCAGCGTTTCGGGCCGGTGCGGTCGCTCCGTCGAACAGTGCGTGGGCGATGCCGGTGCCAGGAAGGAACCGGAACGCGGTTTCGAGGTCGCCGCTCCCACCGAGCACGATGCTCGGCGACACCGGTTCAACCTCGATGGTGCTGAACCCTGCAGAGGTGAGGGTGTCGCGGTCGGCGAGCGAGAACATGCCCGGATTTGATGGGCCTTCGATCGGCGGCAGCGCGACGTGGGCGGCGGCGGCGATGCCGGGGACGAGTAGCAACATCGGCGCACTCGACGACGAAGAACACATCGCCAACCAACGAATCGACACCTACCTCAAGACCACAGCCACGGTTACCGGCGTGGAACCCTGACAGCGCGGAATGTAACGAAATGCAACTGGCAAGCGCTACATTCGCGATCCTCCTGCGACCGAGGATGACGGGGACCCCGTCTTCGTCCCCGTGGGTAAGCGCCTGACTGTGATCCGGTTGAGCGGATCATTCTGCTCAACCTTCGTCGGCACTTGTTGAGCCGACATGCTCCGGGTCTCAGGACGCAGGCCGACTTTGTGGTGGGGTGTCATCGAGTCACCACGGGCTCATGGGTGCGGATCGCTTGGACGATATCGCTGATCGCTATGCCGGATGGTTCGAACCGTCACCGTCCCAGTCACGTCGTGAAACCCCGTTGACATCTCGTGGTCGGACAGGCCCGCTCGCACCGGCAGGTTCAACCAGCGGTTTCGGACTCCTGATCGCTACCTCAGATCGTCAAAGTTTTCTCAAGTCCAATGGGGTTGTGTCGATGACCTTCCTGCGACGGACACGATCGATTCCCAGGTGGTCTCATGAACAAACTCGAAACAACCCCCGAAACGAAGCGCCGATGGCCGGACCGCGGTGTCACTCATCGAAGGATGCCATGCTCACACCGTGCCATCGTCGACACCTGCGTTGAGGTTTAACGTGACCTCCACGCCTACGAACACACTGACTTCGATGTCGTCGCTCGGACGCCGGGCGCGCCTCGGGCGTGCGTTGCTTGTGTCCATCCTCTGTGCCACGACCGTCACAACAGTCGTGGGGACGAGATCGGTCAGTGCTGCCGGGCCCGTGCTCGCTCTGACGCCGTTGACGTGGAACACGATCGGGCTCGACAGCAACGGGCCGGCGACCGGGCCGCACCGCTTCCCGGTGGGAGCGAGGGTGTGCAACGCAGTGGGCGCGGACGCAGCCAGCAACGTGTCGGCCGCGTTTGTGTGGGATTCCTCCAACCCGTATGTGGCCTTGGCCGCAGGATCGTTGTCGACTATCCAACTGGGAGCCATCTCTCCCGGCGCCTGCGCCGACGCGTATTTCGAGGTCGACGTGCAGCAAACGGCGTCAGCTTTCGACACAACCCGCCGGTACCACGTCACTGCAACAGACTCCGGGTCGGGCGTCACGGCGACCACACCGCAGCCACGCCAGTTGTACGTCGAGCACCTGATCTCCCAGAACCGGAACGGCGTGACGTCCGTCAAGCTCAATGGCGCGTCGATCCCCCCCGGCGGGGCGATGACGATGGCCGTCGGCAACACCTACACCCTGGAGGTCGCCGGCTATACCGCCACGCAGGGCTACGAGCAACTCGAGAGTTTCATCAACCTCCCGAACACGATCTTCCAGGTCCTCGCGGTTAGCACGACCTACACGGCCGACACCTCGATCTACGTCACCTCGCCGAACGACAAGCTGTACTCGGACGCATGCGGGTGGGAAAACAATCCCAACAGCCCGAACTACCGATCATGCGTCGGCACCGCCGGCAAGGTCGGCGGCACCGTGGTCACCACATACACGATCAAAATCGTTTCCGGGGCCGGCACGAGCCAGTCGCTCGGCAGCTTGTTCTACGACTTCTCCGGCAGCAGCTTCCACTACAACGCCGATTTCGGGGTGGCAGCGCGCATCGCCAACGTCGTCGATCTCGGCACTCAGACAACCTTCTCCAAAGCCTTCTCGCCCAGCTCAACCGTCGCCGGCGGTACGTCGACGCTCACCTTCACGCTCACCAACTCGTCGTCGGTGGCGCAGAGTGCTGCCGCCTTCACCGACTTGTTGCCTTCGTCGCCGGCACAAATGGTCGTGGCCACACCAGCGACATACTCCACGTCAGGCTGCGGGGCAGCCACGTTCGTGTCAGTCGGTGGAGCATCCTCCGTGACCTTCTCGGGCGGGACCATCCCTGCCAACGGTACGTGCACCGCAAGCGTCCAGGTCGCTGTGCCGTCGACGCCGACGACCGGGACCTACACGAACGCCTCGAACAACCTGTTCATCGGCGCGCAGGACACCGGCCACAACGCGACGGCGAACCTCGCGCTCACCTCCTCGACCGCCGGATCTGGCCTCTGCGGGCTCACCCTCGCACGTTGGAACTTCCCAACCGGCTTCACGACCGCTACCCCCTCCCCCACGGTGGCCAACGTGACCGCGTCCGCCTCGGCGGGTGCTGGGTTGGTAGCGCAGGCCGGCACCGAGAGCACACTCACCAACACCGCCGGTTCGGCGTCCTGGGGAACGAACGGCAGCATCGCCACCGGCTCAACCCTCGCCACCGCCAACAACGACTACTTTCAGTTCGCCCTCGACACGACCGGCAAATCCTCAATCGCGCTCAGTTTCGATGCGCTCTACAAGACACCCAACGGTCCAAAGGGAATCGCGCTCTATACCGGGACCTCCAACACCCGTCCCGAGACCGGGACGGCGATCTTCGCGAACGCGACCGCGCTCACGACAACGAACACCTGGCAAGGATTTGGAGCCGGCAACAGCATTCTCGTCACGAGCGGCCTGAATCCGTCGGGATTGACCTACTTCCGATTCTATTCGTACAACTCCGGCAACACGAACGCAGGCTCCGACTTCTTGCTCGACAACGTGCTGTTCACGGGATGTGGCCAGGCCACGCAACCGACCATCACCAAGGCGTTCTCCCCAACCGCAGTCGCCGTCAACGCCACGTCGACGCTGACGTTCACGCTGACCAACCCCAACTCCGCCGCGCTCACGGGGGCCAAGTTCAGCGACCCGCTGCCCTCCGGTCTGCAAGTGGCGGCGACACCGAACGCCAGCACGACCTGCACGGGTTCGCCGTCATGGACGCCGACAGCGGGCGCGACCACGCTCGACTTCGGCCAAACCACCGGCGCCACCATTCCCGGCGGCGGATCGTGCACTGCCACCGTCAATGTTCAGGTCATCACCGCCGGCCCGCACACCAACGTCAGCGGTTTTATCGCCACGGCTGAGAGCGGAACCAACTCCGGGTCCGGCGGCTCCGCCGTGGCCTCCGTGACCGCATTGCTCCCCCCGACCATCGCGAAAGCGTTCGGCACCAACCCGATACTGGCGGGCGGCGCATCGATGCTCACCCTGACGATCAGCAACCCCAACCAGAGCGACAGCCTGAGCGGCATCCAGTTCACCGACAACTACCCCAGCGGGCTCACCAACGCGAACCCGCCAGCAGTGAGCAACACGTGCGGCGGCACGGCGACCGCCACAGCCGGAGGAACGAACGTTGCGCTCACCGGTGGCGCACTAGCGGCAGGTGGGACCTGCACGGTCTCCGTCACCGTCACCGTCGTGACCCCGGGCTCCTACGCGAACACGAGCGGCGCAGCCTCAGCCACCACGGCCGGCGCAGGCACCAACTCGAACACCGCCACCCTGACGGTCAACGCCGCACATGCCTCGATCAACCTCCTGAAAGAGGTCTCCATTGCGTCGACCGGGCCATGGCGGAAGCTCATCACCGTCGCACCAGGGACGCCCGTCTACTACCGGTTCACGCTTGAGAACACCGGTGACGTACCCCTCAGCCCGTTCCGTGTGTCCGACCCGACGCTCGCAGGAACCGCCGCCGACACCAGCCAGTGCACCTGGTCGACAACGAACTCACCAACGACCTTGCCCGCACTCCCGGTCGCATCGCCGACAGCAGATCCGACCGCGACATGCATCGTCGGGACCGTCTCCGCCGCCGCCGGCGACAACCCGAACACCGCGGTCGCGCACGGCTCGTACAGCGGAACCGTGTACGACTCACCCGAGTCGACCGCCGACGTCATCGGCGCAGTCCCCGGGTTCTCGCTGCTCAAGCAGATCTCGACATCGGCAACCGGCCCGTGGTACTCCGACATCGACGTGCAGGCCGGCGACGCCGTCTACTACCGCTTTCTGCTGACGAACACGGGCGGGCTCGACCTGACCGGCATCAGCATCACCGACGTGACCGTGAGCACCGCCTCATGCACCTACATCGACCCGCTACTGGTCGGCGGAGCCACGGCGTGCATCGTGGGACCAGTGGTGGCCAGCGGTGCACTCGGGGCCACGACCACCAACACGGCAACGGGCAACGGGTCGAACAGCGGCACTGCGTTCCAAACCGCAACGTCATCGGCCGATTACACGATCAGTACGAACACGTCGACGGCCGATCTGGCGGTGCTGAAGCAAGACGGCGCAACAAGCGTCGCCGCCGGTGGTAGCACCACCTACACGATCACAGTGAAGAACATTGGTCCCGACGACGTGAGCGGCGCCACTATCGACGACGCCGCTCCAGCAGGGCAGACGATCGGCAACTGGACCTGCGTCGTGACCGACAGCGGCACCTCCGGCGCGGTGACCACCGCCTGCGGCCAAGTCAATGGATCAGGCGACATCCACGCCACCGTGACCATGGCACGAGGCGCGGTCATCACCTACACAGTGCCGACCACCATTGCTCCCTCCGCGTCCGGCAGCATCAACAACATCGTGGTCGTCGCACCGCCGGCAGGGGTCAGCGACCCGAACCCCGCCAACAACAACGCGACCGACAGTGACACCGTCACCCCTGCGGTGATCGTCGCGGTCGATGACAGTGGCGTCACCGTCGACGGGACCAGCGGTGGGACCAGCCTCACCAACGTGCTGACCAACGACACACTCAACGCTGTCACCGCGACCACCGCAACCGTCACCGTCACCCAGATCTCCACCAGCAACCCCAACATCACCCTGTCCGGCACCAACGTGATCGTCGCCGCCGGCACCCCAGCCGGCAACTACCAACTCGTCTACCAAATCTGCGAAACCGTCAACCCGACCAACTGCAACACCGCCACCGTCACCATCCCCGTCACCATCACCGTCACCCCTGCCGTAACGACCACTACTCCCTCGACGACGACACCTCCGACCACCGCACCCCCGACCACTGCACCTCCAACGACGGTGGCAGGCGGCGTCCCAGTACCGACCGTGACACCCACGCTGACGCCCCCGCCCGGAGAGCTTCCTGCCACTGGCACCGACCGGGATTCGGTGACCGGCCCTGCCGCCGGCATCCTCGGTCTCGGCGTGTTGCTCACCGCGCTGGCGTCCAGGCGCCGGCAGCGTCGCCTCCGTCGAAGCTGACCGTCCGAGCGCGGTATGCCAATCCCTGAAAGGTTGGGCAGCTCATTCGTGTCCGCAGCCGACGCGGGGGGTCTGTCAGACACCGATAGCAAGGGTCGCCCAATGAACATGAGATTGGCGCCGCCGTTTGCTGAACTCCTCGATCACCGCCTCAGCCGACCGCTGCGGCTCGCTGGAGGTTTGGAGGAGAGGGGCGTCTATCCTCAGCCGATGTGTTGATCGGCCGCCAGACGGAGCGCCTTGCGCTGGCTACGGCGGTTGGGGCCGCGCGTGCCGGGCGCGCGGCGGTGGTGGTCATCGTGGGCGAACCTGGGATCGGCAAGACAGCGTTGCTCGACGATCTCCGCGCAACGACGTCCGCCGACTCCAGAGGCCCGGTCGTTCTCACTGCTGCCGGCACGGAAGCCGAGCGAGCTGTGCCCGGCGCAGGGTTGCTGACCCTGTTGACACCCCTGCGGGCCACCTTCCACGGACTACACCCGCCGCACGGAGAGCGCCTCGATACGATCGCGACAACCGGCGAAGTCGGTTCCGTGCCAGCAACGGGCGTAGCGCTGATCGAGTTACTCACTGCGCTCGGAATCGAGGGCCCGGTCGTGATCTTGCTCGATGACGTGCAGTGGATCGACGCGGTGAGTATCGAAGTGCTCAACTTCGCTCGTCGCCGCCTCGGTGGCGTCGCAATCGTCGCCACAGCCCGTCCCGGTTTCGAGCCATGGGATCAGCAGGTCGAGATCATCACACTGAGTGGGCTGGATGAAGGCGACACGCGGGATCTGCTCGCAGCGTGTGGCTCGGTCTCGGCAGAGGTGGCCAAGCATTGCCGTGACGCCTGCGGAGGTAATCCGTTGGCGCTCCTGGAGCTCGGTCGCACACTGACAGCCGACCAACGCGTCGGGGTGAGGCCGCTGCCTCGTGTCGTGCCTGTCGGAGATCGGCTGAAGAGTTGGCTCTCGACGCGCGTCGCCGGGCTGCCGGATTGCACAGCGTGCGCGTTGGCTACCGTCGCGTTGGCAGGCAATGTCAACGCTCAGGTGTTGTCCGATGCACTCGGCCGACTCGAACTGAGCCTGGCCGACCTCGACCTCGCGGAGGCCGCTGGGGTGGTGGTCCGCAACTGTGGAGTCGTCCGATTCAGCCACCCGCTGTATGCAGCGATCGCCGCGGATGGAGCGGCACCAAGTCGTCGCCGTGCGATTCACCGAGCGCTCGCCGCTGCGATGCCGCCGGAGGTGCTCGAGCATCGTGCTTGGCACCTTGCCGACGGCTTCGAGGACGACCCCGCAGACGCGCTCGAGGCGCTTCGACTGGTAGCGGAACGGGCGAGCGCGCAGGGCGCTCACTTGACGGCATCGGAAGCGTGGGAGCGAATGGCCACGTTGACCACAGACGCGGAAGAACAACTGTCGCTGTTCACTGCGGCTGGGAGAGCCGCTTGGGACTCCGGACGACCCGAACTTGCCACGCTGCAATTGCGTGCTGCTCGCGAACTCGTGTCCTCGGGCGCGGTGCGTGCCGAGGCCACCGACGTACTTGGACAGACCCTCGGCTGGTCGGCATCGATCCCCGCAGCGCGCCAGATGTTGGAGAGCGAGGCCAGGTCTATCGAGCACGCTCATCCCAACTGGGCCGTAGCGCTGCTCGTCTCATCGGCTCGGCTCGCGTCGCTGGCCGCCTCCTCCGACGCCGTTTTGGTGAGCGCAGAAGCCGAACGGATCGCGGAGGCCGCCGACGACTTCACGAAGGTGGCCGCGCGAACGATGGCCACCCACGTACGACTCCTGGCCGGCGAGGGCTTGTCGCTGGGCGAGCGCCTCGCCGACTTGGATGTGCTGGGCGCGCTGATCGAAGACGGGGTCGGGAGGCCACTGCTCGAGCTTGCGCAACTGTTGGGCTTCGATTTGATGGTCCGGGAACGATGGACGGAGGCTCGCGAGACGTTCCGCAAAGCAGGTGACACGGCTCGCTCCGCAGCGCTCGGTGGGGTGGAGGCGTTTGCCCGAGGAATGGCTGCTGAGGTGGCATGGCGCACCGGCCAGTGGGACCGGGCACGCGCCGAGGCATCGATCGATGCGCAGTTCAACGCGACCTTCCCAGCGCTGCTTGGCTCATTCGGTGACGCCACGCTTGCGCGAGTGGAAGCGGCGCTCGGCGTCGGCAGCGAGTCGCAGCAGCACGCCGAATTGGCCGTGGCTCGTGGCGATCAGGTGGGGATGGCATCGCTCGGGGCTTGGGGTCGCCACGCGGTGGGGTTGGCTGCACTCGCTGCGGGGCAACCGGATGATGCTCTGCCTCCGCTCGAGTGGATCTGGCGCCTGGAACGCGCGGGCGGAGCAACTGACCCCGGCGTGTTGTGGTGGCATGGCGACCTACTTGAGGCCTTGTTATCCGGCGGACATCGCTCGGACGCGGCTCGCTTGCTCGACCAACTCGACGAAGCGGCGAACGCAACGGGTCGCGTGTGGCCTGCGGCAATCGCCGCTCGCGGTCGAGGCATACTGTGCGGTGACCCCAGTGTCGTCGGTCGATCCGTGCAGTTGCTCGATCGCCTCGGGGCACCGTTCGAAGCTGCCAGGAGCCAACTCGCGCAGGCCGAACTGCTGGACGGCGCCGAGCGGGTCGCAACAGTGGAGCTCGCGCTCACCAGGTTCGAGGTGCTCGGTGCAGGCCCGTGGATCACTCGTACTCGCCGTCTGACCGGCTCGCCGCAGCTCCTTGGAGCACCTGGTGCCGTCACCGCAATGCTGTCTCACGGCGAGCTACGCGTGGCGCTGTGCGTCGCCCGGGGCTTGACGAACCGTCAAGCGGCACAACAGTTGGCCCTGAGTCCGCGCACGGTTGATGCACACCTGCAATCGATCTACCGCAAGCTCGACGTGCGTAATCGCACGCAGCTCTCTGTTCGTTTGGGCCACCGCAAGGCGGATGCCGAGAGCTGACGCGAGGTGGCCTCGCCTGGGCCGATGTCCGGTCAGCTCGCGGATTGTTTGAAGCGAAGGTGACGGCGGCGGCGGAGTGAGAGGACGAGGCCGCCAAGGATCAGGATGAAGGCCGGCCGCAGCAGACTGATCGAATTCGTGCCGGTGACCGGCAGTGTCGAGTCGCCTCGTGTGACAGGCGTCGAGAGCGACGGAGCCGTCGGGTCTGGCGTGGCCGTGGGAGAGGTGGAGCCAGTCGACGTGTTGGTGGTCGTGGGGCTTGTCGTGTTGGTGGTGGTCGTTGTGGGCACAGCGACGTCCACCGTCACCCGGGCACTCGCGATGGCGCCGGTCGCGTCCGCGATCGTGTATATGAACGTGCCGGATGCAGACGCCTGAACTTCGATCTGGCCGTTCAGCTTCAGCACCGCGGTGCCGCCGTCAAAGCCGAACACGGACACGATGCGTAACCCTGGGGCGGCAAGGTCTGCGAGCCGGCCGACCCCCAGGGCAGGGGCAGTGTTCGACTCGGAACCACGATCGTTTGCGAGCAGTTCACCAGCTTCGATGGTCGTCACTGCGTTCGGCATCACGGTAATTCGGTCATCGACAGGTCGTGGCACATCCGGTGCAACGACCACGACCGTGATGTGCTCCGGGTGCGAGCCGTCGCGTGCGGCGACGTCGAACGACGTGGTTCCGATGAACCCGGGTGCTGGTGTGATCCGTACCAGTCCATCCGGCCCGGTCGTGAACGGATCCTTCCCCGGTGGCGGTGCCGGCACCACATCTGCCGTGGTCACCGGCGGAGTTGCAACGATGCTGAATGACGTTGGCAGCCCGTTCGACGATGGCAGCTGCACAGTGGTGGTGCGCCCCGCTCTGACGGTGATCGTCGTCGCGACTGGCGTCACCACATCGCCAGGTTCGACGAAGTCTGCGCCCTCCGCCGGGTCGCCAGGGGGCGTGACATCCTCGACGTCGGTAGGAGGTGGGTCGACCGGGTCCGGGGGGAGGGTGGCCGGATCAGCGATCACGACAGGCGGGTTCGGGTCGACGCCCTGCGACACCCTCGAGTGCCAATCGGCCATGGAGATGCCGATCGTCGGCGCGTCAGGCAATGCGTCGCCCGCGAGCACCGTGCTGTCTCGAATCGTGTCCACTGGCGTTCCATCACCGCCCGGCGCATAACACGTCACCGGGTCCGTCGTCTGATAACTCGCGTTCACCGGCACGTGGCAGAGGTGGCCGACGGCTTCGGTGGTGATGACGGTGTAGAGACCGATGGGGAAGGCGAACAGCTCCTGCGCATACCGCCGCGGCGCAACGGATTGGGTCGAGGTGAACCATAAGCTGCTCCCATCCGGCGTGAACCCTGCTGAACCGAACAATCCACTGGCTTGACGAATCATCGGTATCTCGGAGGTGCTCCACACCGTCGTCGGCAGGTCCCGGTACACGACATCCTGCCCGATGAACAGCGGCGTGGACACGGGTTCGACGACGTTCAAGTAGCCCTGTCCGAACAGCTCGTGCGCGGTCACGAATCGGTCGCTGTCTCCCGGGGCGAAGTTGAACCAGAGGTGGTGCGAAACTGTGTGCAACGCACCGTTGTTCGCGCCGTACGCGTACTTGGAGAGGTGCGTGACCGCATCGATCACGTACACGTTGGCGTCCATCCCACCGCCAAAGCGTGCCGTCTCGGTGGCCATCAGCACCTCGCCACCGTCCGGCGACCATCGCGGGCAACCAATGGTTGTGGCGAGGTGGTAGTAGTTCGCGGTGCTCCAACCGAATGGCGTGACGGCCCCCGTCGCAGCATCCACCACCACCAACTCGAGCACTCCGACCTGGTTGGCGTCGAAGCCGCTGGTGCGGAACGTCAACAGCTGCCTGCCGTCGGGGTTCCAATCGGCGCACACGAACTGCGCGCCAGCCGACGTGCTTGCGTCGGTGATGCGGCGAACGTTCGCGCCGTCGCGATCGACGATGTAGAGATCTCTTCGACCGCTCACCTCGCCATCGAACGCAATGACCTGGCCGTCGCTGCGCCAGTCGGGGTGCAGAGGGACCATCCCGCCGGTGCCGTCGACCGGAGGCACCATCGGCACGACCTCCTGGAGGTCCGTACCATCGGGGGCCATCGTCCAGATGCCCAAACCCGGTTGCGTCGGTATCACCGCCCCCGGAACGGTCAGATCGATGAGGTCGGACCGCACGGCCACGACACGCTCCGGAAGGAGTTGGACCGGCACGCCGATGCGGAAGGCGGCGGACTCGCCTTGGCCGGAGCGCACTCCATCGACCACCACCACACGGACGATGGCGTCGCCGTCGACGAGGTCGGAGGGCGCGTCGACGGTTGCGTGAGTGCCTGGCAGTCCGGTCGCAAGAGGCTTCCAGGTGTGGCCGTCGTCCTGGGACACGAGGATCGTCGCCGTGGACTCCGCTCCGGTTGGCGCAGCGGTGGTCCAGTCGACCGAGATGAGATCGCCGCGATGGACGGTGGTGCCCGCGACCGGCGACGTGACGGTCACGTCGGGAACGACCACGACCGACCGCTCTTCCACAACGATGCCGTCGAGGACCAGACGGACGCTGGTTGCGCCCGGTAGGAGAATCAGGCGAGTCGCGTAGGTCAGACCGATTGGGCCGGTGGGCGTCGCGTCAGGACCGTAGACGCCCTCGGCATGATGCAGCACCACGGGGTCGCTGGACATCACGGTCGTTCCGTCCATCTGTTGTACGAGCATTCGTTCCAACTCGAGGTCGTCAAGATCCGAACGAGGGCTGCCGGTGTCACCGGGCGTCCATCCGCCGGGCACGTTCTGGCCGTCATTGGTGACAGCGCCATTGATCTCCAACACCGCGGAGAGTGGGGCCGGCGGCGCGGGGACGCCGCCGGGCGGCCCGATGCGCACCAACAAGCTGTCCCACGTTTCGCTGCCCGTCCATGCCTTGTCGGTTGTCCGTGCAGACATCCAATCAATGCCGTCGATGGTGCGGCGCTGATCGATTCGGGCGCCCGTGACCTTCGTGTCGCCACTGACGTGCATGACGCCGAAGGTGTGGGCGACCTCGTGGGCGAGTGTCATCGACGGCGATGACTGCTCGATCAATGCGGCCCGCAATCCCGCAGAGGCGACGCCCACGGCTCCTCCTGCAGCCTGCGCCAGCCAACCGGCCGGAACCACCCCTACCATCACGTCGACCCGGTCGTGACGGGCAAGCCAGTCGAGAAAGGTCAGGTACCACAGGACTGAGCTCTCGTTCTGTTCCAACGGCGGAAGCTCGCCGCACGCCAGCTGTGCGAGCACCCCCACAGGATCCACTGGCACAGCGGCCTTGAGGAACGCGATCTGCCGGCGAGCCACTTCGGAAATGTCCCCACAGCTCACGCGCCCGTTGTTGGTGGTGGGCGAGATGAACTCAATGGTGAGCGGACGACTCTCCATCGCCAACTTGGCGGTTCCATCGCCCGTCGAAAGCGCGTTATCCACGTCGTCAGCGGGGCTAGCGCCGGGCGGATCCGTCACTGTCACGGTCGCACTGACCTGCTCGTCGGGTGCCAGGCGGAACGTCTGCGTGGTCGGCAGCAGCACCTTGTTGATGCCCGGTTTCAGATGCACGACGATCGTCGTGGACAACACCGGTCGGCCGGGAGGCGCATTCGGATCGCTGCCGTCCCCGGGAAGGGTGACCACCTCCACATCCACTGGGAGATCTACAGGGTTCACCGTCGACACATCGATTGTGGCCAAGACCGATGTGTCGCGGTCAGCAACAAGGAAGCTTCCTCCTGTAGGGGCCTGCACCACGGCCACAGCGCGGAGGGCTGCGTTGGGGCGAACAGCTAGCTGGGCTGCGAACTCCTCGGTGAGCGTCTGCCCGCTGATGGGAAGCTCGGTCCAGACGCCCACCGCTGCTGCGCGATCGATAGCGGGCGGGCCAAAGGAGTAGAGCCCACCGTCTCCCGACACGATTCTGTCGACAACGCGCGAGCCGAGCACGCCGGGCGCACCCCCCGTGTCGCGCACCGCTGTGGCGACGATTGATGAACGTGTCGCTGTGGTGACGACAAGATCTCCGAGCACGTCGGCCCCCGTAGCAGTGCCGCCGGCGACCGGTGCGGGAACCAGAAGCGCCGCGCGCAGACTCTGGAAGAGTGCCCCGGCGTATGCGGCGTGGCCGGCGGCGTTGGGGTGGAAGGCCCCGTCCTTGTTGCCCTGGTTCAGCTTCGACTCGACGATCTGCACCACCCACGGGTCGGTGGAGCAGTAACCGTGGCCGGCGAACGCCGCGGCGATACCCCCCACGTAGTGCCATCCGTACGCCGAGCTCGCGGCGGCCACGGCACTGTTGAGGGCACCCATCACGCCCAACTGCGCCCACTGAGCCTCGTCGTCGTCGAGCAGATCGACCGCTCCGCCGAGCACTGCGCAGCGCATTTCCACGACGCCCAGCTCGTCGGTGGTCGGATCGAAGTACTCGGTGATGTGCACGGCTGACGGTGCGATGCCGAGTCCAGTGATGGCCGTTGCGAGCCGCGCGTAGCGGCTCGGCAGGGTGGCCACGCGCGCCTCGTAGTCGGCGCGGACATTCGTGCGGTCACAGTGCAGGGTCTCTATGCAGGCCGTCACCACTTCCGAGAAGCGAGCGTCGTTGGCCCCGACAGACAGCGTCAACGCATCGATCCCGCGGCCACCGACCAGGTCGCGGAGTTGATCGATCTGCGACGACCGCAGCGAGGTGGCGTTCGGTTGCTGGCCGATGTAGGTGTCGAGCACACCGCCCGACGTGGGATCGTCGATGCCCGGCACTTCCGGCGAGTCCACGACCGCTGCGCCCGAACAGGCCAGCTGCACGAACGTGACCGAGGTGTGTGGGTCGGCGTCCTCAACCCGCTTGGCCGCTACTGCAGGGCCGGCATCGACGGAGCGATGACACGCGCGGTCCTGCCAGACGGTGGTGTCCTCGTCGCCCGTGGGCACGTGAGGGTTGCCCTCGCCGGATGCGACGGAATCACCGAGAGATGCGATGACAAGGTCCCTGGGGGCAACCTTCTGGACCACGGATGAACGCTCACCGGCCGAATCGACCACGTCGAGTCGATATGTCACCTCGTCGCCGGAATCGAATGCGAACGTCTCCCGACAGGTCCCCAACGGAAGGAGCAACGTGGATCCGTCGGGCTGCACCACTGACCAGTGGTAGCTGGTGATGGTCCTGCCCGCAGAGGCTGTCGATGCGCAACCGTCGAGCGTGACCTCCATCGAACGACCGGCATACACGCTGAGCTGATCGATCGAGTCGTTGCCGCTGTCGTTCGCCGGGTCGACGAAGCCATCACCGTCTTCGTCGACGAAGCGTGCGGGCACGCTCCACCCGAAACGGGCAATGGGGCGGTCGGTCGGCCGGACGACGAGTCCGATCTCGACGTTCGGTTCACGCTCGCTCGTCGCGGCGACGGGCACCAGCCCACTGAAGTCGACCCCGCCATTGGCGCTCGTGGCCACCGATATCACGCCGTCCTCACCGCCGATGGCGACACCGACCGTGCCGTGGCCGGCGACCAGCGATGCGGACCATCCGGCCTCCCCCATCGTGTGCACGGTGTCGAAAGCGCCAGCGCTGCTCGCGGTGAGCACATCGATGAACTGCGGCGCTCCGGGCTCTGTGCGCGAGTACCGGCGTGTGAGCACATGCATCTTCCCGTCGGCGACGCCGACGGCGAGCGGCAGCACCTCGTCATCGCCGGCGGGGTCGGCAAGAGGCGACGCGGTGGATGCGACGACATCACCGCGCGCGACAAGCGCAAGCGGAGCGCGAGTCAGCGGATCGACGATGCCGCGGTAGGCGAGCACCGCGAGCCCGTCTGCGGCTGCGAGCTCGACGCCTTCTGCCGCGGCCGACCACGACGCGAACACCGTCTCGCCGCCATCTCGCGTTCCCCGGAGTTCGACGTGGCCGGATCGCTCCCACGACACCCACGTCCGGTCGCCGTCTTGCGCGACGCGGATGTCGAACGCCTGCCGGTCCAGCCGACGAGGGGCGTTCCACGACACACCGTTGTTTGTGGATGTCACGAGGTACGGGGCTTCGCCACATTCCGGCGCGGTCGTCGGATCGCACCATCCACCGACGAAGCCGATCGCCACTCGGCTGCCGGACACGCTGATCCATGGTCTGGTCGCGCCGCCAGTGACGCCGCGAAACAACCCGGTCGTCTGCCAGGTGCGACCTCCGTCGGTGCTCCGTCGAACACCGATGAACTGACCCACGGGTAGCTGCACGCGCTGGGTGGCGAGGAACGTTCCGTTGCCATCGGCGACCACAAGGCCGAACGCCGCCGGGCCGAAAGACGTCGCATCGCCGAGCGGCTCGAACACAGCACCCGCCGCCTCTGCGCGCAGCGTCTCTTCGACGAGCATCGGCAGCGTCGTGCCGATCAGCGTGATCAGCACCAGCAGCGGACCCCAACAGCTCAATCGGCGCGAAATTTGGGGTTTCGGTCGCACGAGGGGCCCGCCCTGATCAGGGCCTACGCTATCTTCCCCACCCGGCTCCCGCATACTGCCAATGTATGGAAAAGCAGCGAGCAGCACATCCGGTAAATCACCTAAAGAGCCGCCAAACCAGCCTGCGAAGCAGCTGCAGCGTCGGCGCGTGACAGCGCGCAAATGTAACGAAGTGAAACCCGACGACTGTGACATTTGGGTCAACGGAAATCGACTGCAAGTCGATGATTACTTGAACCGATCAGCCAACCATTGGTGGCCCGATGATCGCTGCGCCGTAGGAGCCGATCGCGGCAACGAGACGTCCGTCGGCGACGTCGGCGGCGAAGCCTTGACGGGAGAACGCGTCGTTGTAGAAGTTCTTCGTTGCCGAACCCATCGCCCCGAACGTGAACGCGTAGCCGTCGGCGTGACGCCGGCCCGCGGCCGCGATCGCGACTGGATCGTCGTCGGTGAACTCGAGGCCGACGGCGACGACGCGATCGATGTCGGCGAGCGAACGACCGGCGCTCGTTGCGCCCTCGCTGATCGGTGCGAAGAACGCATCGGCGCTGCCGGTGAAGAACGAGTTGCCGATCCAGCCGTTGGCGAGCTCGCCAGTAAGGCGCAGGTTGACCGGGCCGAGGGAGGCGACGTAGATCGGGATCGGGGCTGTGTCGGCCATCGACCGGATTGCCCGACCCTCGCCGCCAGCCAGCGGCAGCTGATGGACAGCGCCGTCGTAGGACAGGCGTTCTCCAGCGGTGATCATCTTGATGATCTCGACAGTTTCGCGGGTGCGCTGCACCGGACGATCGAACGGCACGCCGTGCCAGCCCTCCATCACCTGTGGTCCGCTGGTGCCGATCCCGAGGATCAGCCTCCCGTTGGAGATGGTCTGGACGCCCTGCGCGGTCATTGCCAGCATCGCTGGGGTACGCGCCCCGATCTGGGCGATGCCGGTGGCGAGGCGCAGACGTTCGGTGACTGCGGCGATCGCTGCCAGCGGTGTGAACGCGTCGACTGCCCAGTACTCGGCCACCCACACCGAGTCGACCCCGATGCGCTCGGCTTCGCGAGCGAGGTCCAAGAAGCGGGGCATCGATGCGTCGATTGACATACCGATCTTGAGCGTCACGACGTTGCCTCGGCGAGAGCCTTGACGCCGGCAAGGACGCGTTCCATGTTCAGTCTGTGCTCGTTCAGCCGGCGGGCGACGATCCGCTCCTCTTTGTCCGGCATGCTCTCGATCGCATAGTTCAATCCCCCACGGCCGGGGCCCATCTGGAACCAGTAGCTCAGTTGGGTGGCATCGTGGCCGCCGTCGTCGATGGTGTAGCGCCAGATTGACGACACGTCTCCGTCTCGGCCGGTCACGCTCCACTCGAACAACCTGCCCGGCTCGAAGCCGGTGACGGTGCAGGTCGTCGTCCATTCACCGATCGCATCGTGCGCGCTGTGCCCCACGAATCGGGCGCCGATTGCTGGACCGTCCACACCGTCGAGCCACTCAGCGCCGCTCACCTCGGTGGAGAACCGCGACGACAGCTCGATGTCGCAGATCAGCGCCCACACGCTGCTCGTGGGAGCCGCGACATCGGTTGAGACCTCGATGGTTGGGCATTCGGCGTATTTCACGGTCATCCTCCTTGGCGGTCGCGGATCGATGTCATGAGGCAAGCGACGGGTAGAGCGCGGTGAAAGACCGGCCGTTTCAGAGCGTGCTGCGAAGGTAGTGGTCAGGTCAATGCGAAGATCCGCTGAAAGTTGGAGAGTGCGGCAGCGTTGCCGGTGCGGCGGATCCGTCCCTGTTTGATCGCCTGGCGCAGTGTGACTCGTCCCTGACGGATGTCGACCCATGAGCGTGCATCCGACTGCAACACCAGATCCGGGGTGGCATGTGGCTCGCCCGCGCCCTTCACGGACGAAAGCGTGATCTGCTCACCGTCGATGTCGAGGAGGTATCGCTCGTCGATGCCCACGGCCTGCTCCGGTCGGTAGAACGCGGCGACCATCGCGTTGGCTGCCATCCACGGGCGGATCTCTGAGTCGGACTCAGGGGCCTCGAGCAATGGAACACCCCACCGGGCAAGTGCGCGCAGGACCGGGATTGCGCTTCGCCCACGTTCCGTCGTCGTATACACGGATCGGGCGGCCGGCGGCGGCAACTCCTTGGTTGCGACAAGGCCGTGATCGATCATCGTCCGCAACCGCTGGGTCAGCAGTGTCGGGGCGATACCGGGGAGATGATCGCGCAGGTCGGTGAAGCGCTTGTCGCCGCCGACGAGCTCACGCAGGATCAGCAGCGTCCAACGATCGCCGAGCGTGTCGAGCGCCCGGGCGATCGGGCAGTACTGCTCGGCGTAGCGAACGGTTGCGGGCATTGGGAACCTCGATCGGGAAGTGTGTGTCGGTGGTGAATGTGGGGCGGCTGGGGCACACCGGATGTCAACCGGTCCAGCGGGTGTGGAATATCTCGGCCACCAACGTGCCGTCGGGCATCGCCAGGCTGCCGTGCTCGAGTGCAATGCCACCGAGGTTGGTGCCGGCGGTGAAGACGCCTTCCAGCCACAGTTCCGGTTGTGCTGCGACGGTGCGATGGATATGAACTGTGTAGTCGATGCTGACGCCGCCCACTGGCGGATTCACCCGCCGGAAAGGCGAGGGCGGGAACCAGTCGCCGATCATCACCAGCCACCCCGCGTCGAGTGGGCGCACTTCGAGCGGTCGAACATGACCCGCGATTCGAGCGTGGTCGGCATCGCCGTGCGGAATCGTTTCGGGGTCTATCAGGAACTCGGCATTCTCGAAATGACGCAGCGACGCCGGCGAGGCGAAGGGCACGCAACGGCTGAGTGATGCGGGGCGATCCGTAACCGTCTCGGTCCAGCCGGCGACGGCGGCGCCGGACGCAACTCGATGACCGACGGACCCGCTCAGCATTGTGACCCTGGTGTTGGTGATGACTCGCCCGCCCTGATGTACGTCGGCGTCAATCGTGGTGAACGAGCGACCAGATCGCACCACGTGGACGTGAATTTCCGCTGGGCCGACCTGCGCCGGACGCAGGAAGGTTGTCGCGACCGTTCGCACTCCCCGGTCGGGTGCCGTTGCCTCTGCTGCGCGTACTGCCAGCGCCGTCAGGTAGCCACCGTGCACGCCGAGAAGTGCTGCCCAGGACTCGTCGAGGTCGACGAGGAAACGCCCGCCGCTCTCGTCCTCCCCAGCGTGATGGATGGTCGTCGTCCGATCGAAGTGGGTCGCAGCGAGGACGGCCCCTTCGTGACTCGTGCCGGTGTGACTCATGTTTTCGTGGTGCCTCTCGAAATCTGTTGACTCTTGAAACAGGATCAGTTAGTAGTTTTAATGTAGCAAAGGTCAAGGACGAGCGCAAGGGGTACGAAACTGATGGGTGACACGACCGAGATCCGTAAGGCCTCGCACAGCCCGTGGGTGGTGCTCACCTCCACCAGCTTGGCGGTGTTCGCCGTGTTCCTCGACACCACGATCGGCTTCGTGTCGTTCCCGGCGATCAGCGCGACGTTTCGCGCCGCCGGGCCGTCGACGCTGTCCTGGGTCCTCAACGCATACACGCTGGTTTTCGCCGCACTGTTGATCCCCTCAGGGCGTATCGCCGACCGCATCGGTCGCCGCAAGATGTTCCTCGTCGGTGTCGTGGTGTTCACGGCCGGTTCGATGCTGTGCGGGTTGGCTCCGTCGGTCGGCTTCCTGATCGGTGCCGAGATGATCGAGGCCATCGGTGCCGCGATCCTGGTGCCGTCGTCGCTCGCGCTCGTGTTGCAAACCTTTCCCCGCGAAAAGATTCCGGTGGCAGTTGCGATATGGGGCGCCATCGGCGCGGTGGCGGGTGCCGCCGGTCCGACGCTGGGTGCGCTGGTGGTCGACAACCTCAGTTGGCGATGGGCGTTCTACATCAACCTGCCCGTCGGCCTCGTCAGTTTCGTCCTCGGCCGCCGGGTGCTTCCCGAGGGTCGCGAACTCAACGCTGGCCGGATGCCCGATCCGCTCAGCATTGGCCTCCTCATCGCCGGCATGGCTCTGACCACCTACGCCATCGTGCAGACCAACTCGTGGGGATGGGCCAGTGGACGGTTCTCGTTCACCATCGTCGGCGCCATCTTGCTGATGGTCCTGTTCGTGATCCGTTGCCGCACCGTCAGCAACCCGTTGCTCGACCTCGGGCTGTTCCGCATCAACAACTTCCGCTGGGCCAACGCGGCGATGATCATCTTCGCCATCGGCTTCAACGCGATGTTCCTCGGCAACGTGTTGTTCCTCACCCGAGTTTGGGGGTACTCGATCCTTCGTGCCGGCCTGTGCATCGCCGTGGGCCCATTGATCGTTGCAGCAACAGCACCACAGTTCGGCAAGCTCGCCGGGCGCATCGGCCAACGCCGGCTGGTGATGCCCGGCGGCGTGCTGTGGGCCACCGGCGGCCTCTACCTGATAACGCGCGTGACGAGCACGCCGGACTACCTCGGCGTCTACCTGCCCGCCGTCATCTGCACAGGGCTCGGTGTGGCCCTCTGCCTGCCACAGCTGTCGTCGGCCGCCGTGCAAGGTCTGCCCCCCGATCAGTTCGGGTCGGGTTCCGCCGTCGGTCAGGCGATCCGCAACCTCGGGTCCACGTTCGGCGTCGCACTCGTCATCGCCTTCACCACAGGCCGCACCGCGAGCACGGCGCTCGATGGCTTCCACCACGTGTGGTGGCTACTCGCGGTGTGCGGTCTGCTGGTGTCGTTGCTGTCGAGCCGACTCGTGCGCGTGTCACCCACGATGACATCTGTGGAGCCTGCGGCCCACCACGTGACCACCGGAGTGCTCGACCTGAGCTGAGCAGTCCCCGGTTGCCGCTCAGACAAGCGCGTCGATCGCATCGGCGAACTGAGTCACACCGCTTCACGAGATCGAAGATGCTCAGGTGGGCAGTAGCCGCCTCAGGCCCACATTGAGGTCGTCGACGATGCGACTTTCGAGGTCGAGGAACATCGTTGCGCGCCGGGTCGTGTCGTACGGCGGCCAGGCGGGCAAGGACGGGGTTTCGGGATTGCCCGTCCTCACGAACGCCAGCCAGGAGTCGCAGAGAAGATCGGCCATCCGTTGCGGGGCGTCACCCGGGCCGACGAGGGAACGGGCGCTGTCGACGTTGTCGAACACCAGTGGCACATCGATGCCGTGCGGGCTTCGCAGCCCGCCGATCGGCGTCTCCCAGGTCAGCTGGTACATCCACACGGGTGCAGCGCTCTGCTCGGCCTTACGGCTGGCGATGATGAGCGCTGGACCCCAGATGTACGTCGAGGTCCACAACGCGGCGAGGAGGTCCGTCGGGGAATAGTTCGGATATGCGGCTCGTACCGCCGCCTCGGCCTCGTCAGACCTCTCGCCGAACTCGAGTTGGGCATGGGCCGCCACATCGGCATCTTCCAAGGCACCGAACTGCGGGTGGAAGTGCATGAATGCCAAGGTCTCGTCTTTGGTCCTGCCGATCAGCAAGGGCACCTGTGCCGACTCCGATGGTGCGTCGGGCTCGAACGGATGGCGCGTCACCGTGTCACCGTCCAGGCATGGCGCGAACTCCTTCATCGGATCGCCGGGCACGCCACCGGCCGCGCGGCTCACGGCGTCAGCAGACAGCGCCTTGAGTCCGGCTGTGTCGCCTGGCTCGACTCCGGCGTTCGACAGAAACGTTCGGGTCGCTGTGAGCGCGTCCTCGCGTGTCATCGCCCGATGTGCGTGGCCCGCGCTCTGGATGATCGCCTTGTGATACAGCCCGCTGGCCGCAGGAAGCGACATCAACATCGCGACCTTCGCGCCCCCGCCACTTTCCCCGAAGATCGTGACGTTGCCTGGGTCGCCACCGAACTCGGTGATGTTCTCGCGCACCCAGGTGAGCGCTTGGATGATGTCGAGGATGCCCGCTTGACCCGAGTGGGCGTACTCGGGCCCGAACAGATCGCTGAGTTGGAGGTATCCGAACGCGTTCAGCCGATGATTGACGGTGACCACGACCACGTCGCCGCGCCGAGCCAGGGCCGCTCCGTCGTACCAGGTCTCGCCGCCCGACCCGTTGGCGTAACCGCCGCCGTGGAGCCAGACCATGACGGGACGGCGGCCGCGATCAACTCGAGGCGTCCACACGTTCAGGAACAGGCAATCCTCGGTGGTTCCGGGCTCATCCGGGTTCACCTCGTCAATGCCGAGATTGGCTTCGATCACCCCGCGCACGGCTTCGCCCGGCGGCCGACCGTGCTGGATCGCCGGCGCCCCCAGCGCCAGGCAATCAGCCACCTCACGCCACGGCTCGGGCGGGCACGGGGGTTTGAACCTGTGCTCTCCGGTCGGCGGGGCCCCGTAGCGGACGCCCTTGAACACCTGGAGACCGTCGAGTGCTGCACCACGCACGGGGCCGTGCGTGGTGCTCACGATCGAATCGTTCTGGTCGGTCGCCGTCTGCTCCCCTGCCGTCATCTCCCGACCGTCATCCGTTGGCGATGACGTCAGCGCTCGGCAGGTCGAGGTAGACGCGCTCGTTGGTCATCAGGTCGTCGTCGTCGAAGTCGAAGACCGCCCAGATCTTGCGCTCCATTCCATGATCGGATCCCTTCGGGGTGCCCCGGAGGTAGAAGTACAGCAGAACCTGGCCGCCCTCGCAGATCTCCAGGCTGATCAGCTCGTTGCGTTGGTCCGGCACGGCCGCTCGGCCCTCGAGCCAGTAGGCCAGGACGTCGTCGTGGCCGTCGACGATCCGGCCGTCGGGGAGTTCGTAGCGGGCGTGACTGAAGGTCTTGATCGTGCGGTCCCACTCCTGGGTGTTCTCGCTGTTCATGTGCTCGAGGGTGACGAGAGCACGCCGAACGGCTCGCGACGCGTTGACCAGCATTTCGGGTGTGGCGCTCATCCGAGCCTCGCCGGTGCCTGTGGGGATGCTCGACCAGAAGTCGAGGTCGTGGCCATACATGATGGTGGAGCCCTCCTGTTGAAGTGTGCGGAAAAGTTGTAGAGAACGCAGCGCCCCTTCGGGATCTGCGATCACGCCGGGCAGGGTCAAGTTGTCGAGTGATTCCTTCAGGTAGCAGGCGTCACCGCACAGGACGAAGTCGCCACCGTCTTCGGTGCGGACGCGCAGGGACTGGTGGCCGGGGGTATGCCCGTAGGTGGGGAAGCACACGACGGATCCGTCACCGAACAGGTCGTGTTCCCCGTCGATCAAGGTTCTGGGCTGGCCAGCCCCGCTGGCGGTGCACTCTTATCAGGGCGAACGTCGTTAGTTCCACTCAAACGGACGTCGTCGATAGCCATGCGTAGTTCGAGCAACGTGTGGCGCACGTCCTCATCGCTCGACGCAAGAGCCGCGACCACGGCGTTGAGCGCAGGGGCGAACAATGTGGCTGCCTG
>JBDSDH010000144.1:0-7578 GCA_039920665.1 Ilumatobacteraceae bacterium | reverse complement strand
GCGAACCCATTCGATCAGTTCGGCAACAGTGACAGCCGGCAAACCAGCGGGCCGATCGAGGATCCGGTACATCTCGTCCGACCACGTCCCCGGCTGGCTGGGATGCCACGACCACGACCCGAGCTTGGCCAACCGCTGCGCCGTGACCAGCAGATCGTCGAGGTCGCCAGCAGCAACGACCTCGCTGACTCCGGATTCACGATCTTCGGCCATCTCGCCCTCTCATCGGTGGGTGAGTCGAGTGGCCGGCAATCCAGCCGGCGGATCGGCCCTGTTCATGGCTGGCCAGTATTGCACCCGAATCGCACTGTCATTGACGCCGTGTCGGGACCGACCTGGTAGCAAGACGCAACTCAGTTCGCGCGGAGCAGCGACTCGATCGAGGCGGCGTGTTCGTCGAGCTGTTGATGGCCGCTGATGCAATGTCGACAGGTCACATCGGTGCGCCAGATCGTCGCATCACGAAACGTCGTCGTCACCCCGCACCGGGTCCGCACGACATGGCTGACGACCTCCCTGGCCAGACAGACAGCGGTCGCCTTCGGATTGGCGGCAGGAGTCCCAATCGAAATGGCGGCGGAAGGAGGCACGGCGACGATCATCGCAGATCGTGCCGTTCACAGGCGACCATGACGCCCCGGGTTGCGAGCGGCCGACGTCCGCGGCAGGGTTGCAGGTCATGAACCAATCGGACCATGCCGCCGAACCGGCCGAACCCGCCAAACCGGCCAATCCCGTCGGAGAGGGTGAACCCGCCGAACCGGAAGACCGGATCGTGCTGCGAGCGAGCGCATTGCGCTGGGTGTGGGTGTTGATCGGCAGCATGGTGTTCGTCGCGCTCGGTGCTGGCATCGCACTCGGCGCGAAGACCGGGATCGTCGCCCAGGTGATCGGCGGAACGATTGCGGTCGTGTTCGGATTCTGCGCAGTGGTCGGTGTGCGCCAGATGCTGCAGCCGGGTTCGCTGGCTGTCGGTCGATCCTCGATCGACATGATTCGCAGGGGCCGACTGACGACGTACGAATTCGTCGATTGTGGCCGTTTCACTGTCTGGCGCAACTCGAGTCGTGGCAGCTCGTTCGTCGTGTTCGACTACACGCCCGACGGCGACACCGAACTGCACCGAGCCAACCGTCAGATGATGGGTGGGACACGGTTGTTCACCGACAACTACGGCATCTCCGCCGACGATCTGGCGACGATGTTGAACGACGTCCGCAATCGGTTCTTCAGGGATTCACGACCGGGCTGAGCTGATCACGGGAAGCGCTGCTGCAGCCATTCTGCGACGATCGTCATCGCTTCACGACGGTGGCCCTCGAGGTAGTGGGGCGCACCCTTCATCTCGACGAGGGTCTTGTCCTCGGCGCCGGCGTTGTCGATGATCTCCTTGGCCTCGCTGGGACGGATCTCGGTGTCGGCAGTCGGATGGATCAACAACGTCGGCACCGTGATCAGCGGCATCGTGTCCGCCAATTTGGCATGGCTGGAGAGTGCTGACCAGGTCGACAGCCAGCCGCGAGCAGTCATCGTGCGAGCGAGCCCGCCGCCTCGATAGTTGGCCTCGAACGGATCCGGGTGAGCGAACAGGCTGCCGAGCGGACGCTCGTCGGGCTCGATGCTGAGGTCGAGATAGGCGGGGTCGGCGAGGGTGCGATAGATCACCATGTACTTGGTCCACACGGCGCGGGCCTGCCAGTGCCGCCAGCCGACCAGGTCGGCGGACTTGTCGACTGCTTTGCTCGACGTGCGGGCAGTCGCAGCGAACTCGATCGACTCCTTGGCGATCGCGTCGAGACGGGCGATCCGTGCCATTTGGGCAGCCCGATAGATGGCCAACCACTCCTTGTCGTACGTACACGGTGTCGGCCACGGCCGCCAGCCATTGTCCGGGTTGTACATGTCGAGTTCGGGCACGGTCGAGAACGGATCGTTCTCGTCGGCGACGCTCGGATCGATGACGTGTCCCATGAACACGCCCTCACCGGGATGGGCGGCCACGCCGACCCAGCCATCACCGACGCCGTGCTCGGCGTGGGCAAGCGCCGAGAGCGAGCCGCCGCCGCTGTTGCCGAGCAACACCACTGCTTCGGCACCACGGCGGATCATCTCGTTCGCGACTGCTTTGACGTCGAGCGCTGCGTTGTCGTGGATGCAATCGGTGTCGTTGTTCATGTAGCGAGTGCCGAACCCGCAGACCGCGTAACCGGCGGCCGCCAACAGCGGACACGCATAGTGCACGCTGAAGTCACCGCGGGGGTGGGTGAGGATGACGGCTGTCTTCCACTTGCCGCCGGGTGGGGTCCAGAGGATGCCGCGCGAGAGTCCCCCATCGGCCGCGACCACACGGATCGACTCCCGCCCGACCGCTACTCCGGGGTCGTCCTCAACCATCGGCCAGTAGGTGTATCCGAGAGGGCGTTGGCCACCAAGATGCACATCGAGTTCGTACATGAGATTCCCCCTGGAATTGGTCCGATCGGTTCGGGACAGGATCGGCTGACGGCAACCGGCGAGACGGCGAGACGGCGAGACCGCGAGACGGCGAGACGGCGAGACGGCGAGAACCCAACATTGCCGAGATGACCACAGCGGGCGTAGTCGTGCTGCGAATCGGTTCGACTCGGTTTCACCTGATCGCTGACCTCGATGGCTGGCGAGACGGTGGGGCGGGGCCATCGGGGCCAGCGAGTCGAGCGATCAGTTCGATCACCGGCGCGGCCGCAGATGATCGCGTCACGGCAAAGATCGTCCGGAAGCTGCCGAGGTCTTGATCGGCCACTCGCACCCGGCGCTGGCTCTCGGTGATCACGAGTTCGGGCACGATGGCAACGCCCTGGCCGGCAGCGACCAGTGCCAGCAGGGTCGAGTTGTCGCCGATGCTGCCTGCAGTCGGTGGGTGCAACCCTGCCGCCGCCAACAGCCGCAACGCTGCGTCGGTGCAGCGGGTGCCGCGGCCGTTGAACAGCCACCGGGCACCTCCGAGATCCTTGAGTCGGGTGGAGAGCGGACGGTTGCGTGGAATGACCAGCCGCAACGGATCGGTGACCAGTGGCGTGTACCTGAACCGGTGGTCGCAGTCGGCGACGACGCCCTCGTAGTGCTGGGTCAGGACGACATCGACCGCACCGAGGGCGAGATCGCGCAACGCTTCGGCGTCCTCGGCCTCGACGATTTCGAGCACGAACGACGCGTCGAGATCTTTGACCTTCGGCAGCACCAGCGTCGCGATCGCCGAAGCAAAGCCGGCAATCGTCAGTCGTGGACGCTCCATCGGCCGTCCCGCTGCCTCACGAGCACGCCGTTCGAGATCGAGCAGGTCGAGCGCGAGGGGCAAGAACGCGTCACCGGCAGCGGTCAACCGCAGTTTGCCTTCACTGCGTTCGAACAGCGACGAGGCCAGTTCGGTTTCGAGCTTGGCGAGATGCTGTGAGACCGCTGGTGGCGAATAGCCACGCGCTGCTGCGGCCGCAACCACCGTTCCCCGCAGTGCGACTTCGACGAACGATCGAACGTGGACCAGATCCATCATCGGAAGCAAACGTTACTGCATCGTGCACACATCGGAACTGGATCTTTCGATCACTCGATGTCACCCTGATGGAATGGCAACGGCACCGTTCATCCCTGAGGGTCTCTGGCTCCCGATCATCACCCCATTCAGCGATGACGGCAACGTCGACTTCGAATCGCTGCAGCGGGTCGCCGAGCGGTTGCTCGGCGACGGCGTCGACGGGTTGGTCCCACTCGGCACAACCGGAGAACCGGCCACGTTGTCCTCGGCCGAGCGCGACCGAGTGGTCGAAGTCTGCAGCGCAGCATGCCGGCTGTTCGACAAGCCGCTGATCGTCGGCGCCGGGTCGAACAGCACGCCGGGAACGCTGGAAGAAATCCGACGACTGGCAGATCTCGCCCCCGTCGCGGCGGCCCTGATTGTCGTGCCGTACTACACCCGGCCGTCGCGGCAGGCAATCATCGACCACTTCCACCTCGTCGCCGACGAGAGCCCAATTCCCCTGATCGCCTACAACGTCCCGTACCGCACCGGGTCGTCACTCGATGCAGACGCACTCGTCGCGATCGGCTCGCACCCGAACATCGTCGGCCTCAAGCAGGCCGTCGGAATGGTCGACGAGCCGACGCTGGACCTGCTCCGGCGCACTCCTGACGACTTCAACGTGCTCGCCGGCGACGACCTGTTCATCGTCCCGTCGATCCTGATGGGGGCCGCCGGGGCGATCGCGGCAGCCGCGCACCTGTGCACGCCGACATTCGTGGCGATGGTGGCCGCCGCCTCGAACGGCGAGGTCACGATGGCTCGCGATTTGGCCCGGTCGCTGCACCCGGTAGTGACCGCTGGGTTCAGCGAACCCAATCCGGCCGTGTGGAAGGGCGCGTTGCACCAGCGTGGCGACATTGGTAGCCCTGGTTTGCGACGTCCGATGACCGCCGCGTCGGATCCGGCGGTGGCTCGGGCGGTCGCTGCTGTCGCTGCGCTCGAGTCGGTCTGACTCAGGAAACCAGCGACCATTTGTCCGAGCCGGCGAACGAACCGTTGCCACTGTTGGGCAACTCGATGAAGGTCCGTCCGGGCGTCAGCAACACCGGATTGCCATCGGCGTCGTTGAACGCAAACGGCTCGAGTCGATCGTTACGGGTCCAGGTCACACCGACCATCCGGCCGCCAGTGAACGCCAATCCTGCTCCGGTGCCAGTTGTGCGACCGTCGGGCGAGCGTGCATCGGTATGGCTCGGGAAGTAGTCGAGGAACGCGATGATCACGTTGTCGGACGACACCTGTGAACCGTCGGCGAGCACATGGTTTCGATTGTCCTGCATCCGCACGTAGCGACCGACACCCAGGTCGAACCTCCACTGGACGAACACCTGCTGGATCTGCAGGTCGAAGCCGGCCATCGGCTCGCCCGCGGAGGCCGGTTCACCCTCGGCGCGGTAGTGGAACTGCTGCGCTGGTCCGGTGCGGTCAGGGCCGGCGTTGGAGCGCAACTCGGCGGTGTTGGCGTGGGTTTTGTGTGGCCGACCTCGCTTCGGGTCGAGCTCCCAGCCGGGCCCATGGCCCTCGGTCACGAGCAGCAAATCCGAAGCACGGATCAGGTTGATGTTGCCGGGGTTGCCACCGGAGCAGGCAAAGACGGCGTGGTTGAACGAACCGACCAGGTTGACGTCCTGCTCACGGCACGAACGGATCGGGCCAACGAAGTCGAGGTCACGGCTGTGCCAGACCGTCGCGAATCGGGTCGGGCCGGCGCCCCAGGCTTCGAAGACGATGTCGGCATCGTTGATCCCGGTCTGCGGGCGAGCGCCCGAGTCATTGCTGACCTTCACGACCAGGGCGACACGGTTGAGCAATTCGGGATCGACGAGGATCCGACCGGTGAGGGGCTCGACCGGCACCGGCGCAATGGTGGTGGTCGTTTCCGGGATCGTCGTCGTGGTGGCTGCGGCCTCCGTGGTGGTGGTCGCGTCCTCGGTGGTGGTGGTGGTCGAGCGGGCCGCCGTGGTCGCAGTCGTGGAAGCGGTCGTGTCCACCACCGACGTATCGGCCGACTTGATGTCGCTGCTACAGGCGCTGAGCAGGGCGACCCCAGCGGCAAGAGCCAGAGCACTGCGTCGGGACACACGGGTGCCGGTGCTCGTGCTGGAGCTCTGAGCGGTACCCGAGACGGTGTCGATCTGATTGGTTGCGGGAGCGACCGCGTCGTGCTGGTGAGTGGTCATCGTGGGGGTGCTGCAGCCTTTTCATCCGGGGAGGTGATCGTCGATCGTGGTTGATCACGGCTCACGGTGACGGACGTCTGCCCTCGCCGTCGTTTGGAGCCGCACGAACCGTAGCGGTCCTGCGTCCTGCGGCACTGTCAACCTCGTCACGTCAGCGCCCGCACCGCGTCATCGACGTGCGTGCATAGATTGTCCCGACGTCAGCGAAGGAGAGCAATATGACACGGCTCGGCTATCAGATCCCCAACTTCACCTACCCCGGGGTCGACTCGAACGACATCTTCGCCAACCTGGTGACCCAGGTCCAGACGGCCGAGGCCAATGGGTTCGATCGAGTGTTCCTGATGGACCACTTCTACCAACTGCCCGGCCTCGGCGAGCCCGACGACTACATGCTCGAGTGCTACACCACGCTCGCTGCGCTGTCGCAGCACTGCTCGACCATGCGACTGTCGGCGCTCGTCACCGGCAACACCTACCGCAACCCGGCCGTCTTGGCCAAGATCATCACCGCACTCGACCACGTGTCGGGCGGCCGGGCCTCGCTCGGCATCGGCTCCGGTTGGTTCGAACTGGAACACGATTCGTTCGGTATCCCGTTCGACACGTTCGGCAAGCGGTTCGAGATGCTCGAAGAGGCGCTCAACATCATCTTGCCGATGCTGCGTGGTGAGCGGCCGACCCTGCACGGCAAGCACTATCACGTCACCGAGGCCATCAACTCTCCCGCACCCATTTCGAAGATCCCGGTGATGATCGGCGGCAACGGCGAGCAGAAGACGCTACGGATGGTGGCTCAGTACGCCGACGAGGCAAATCTCACCTGCCTCACGCCGCTGATCCCGCGCAAGCTCGAAGTCCTCGCCGAACACTGCCAGAAGCTCGGGCGCGACCGCTCCGAGATCACCGTCAGCAAACTGGTGATGATGGTCATCGGCCGAACCCACGACGACGCTGTTGCCGCAGCCGATACCTTCGTGGCCACCCACGGATGGCCGAAGGAGGTCGTCGAGTTGATGATCCCGATGATGACCCTCGGCGATCCGGACGAGGTCGGCGCGGCGATCCGAGAGATGGCCGACACCGGCATCGACGGCGTCACGCTCAACCTGTGCGCCAACGCCCACGACCCGGAGATGATCGCCCTCGCCGGTCAAGTCACAAGCGCCGCCCTCGGCTGATTTTCGGGCTATGGGGCGTGGTCCGTCCCGGCGACGACGTCAGGAGTGAGCGGGTGCAGCGACCGGCGGATCGGACTGCGACAGCCGTGCGGTGACCTGCTCATCGGGCATCGCCATGATCGCCTCACGGATCCGAGGGTCCATCACGATCTGCGGCCGCGACGGGTCGGCCGGCGGCTGTTGGATGCGTCCGGCCTGATCCTCGAACGGCTTCGGCACGATCAGATCGGCCAGTTCGTCGTCGTCGATGCCGAGCAGCGCGACGACGTCGGGATCGATCCACGACCGCTCGTCGATCACGTCCGCTGAGGTTGCGACTTCGAGGGCCAGGTTCTGGGGCCCGGCGAAATAGATCGAGTGGCACATCCCGTGATCGAGCGGGCCATAGACCTGCACGCCGTGGGCTCGGATCCGGTCGCGCAGCACCAGCAGGTCGTCGAGCGTGTCGACGTTGAATGCAACGTGCTGCATTGTCCCGGGCGCTGACGCGGCGCCCGCGTTGCCGGCGTGTGACACACCGAACACCGGCTCGATCGATGCGTTGGTCGGCCCCTGCACGAATGCGACGTAACTGTGGTCGTGGAGCCGGACGAACCCGTGGAAGGTGTTCGGTACTCCGTGCATCCAGTACAGGGCTTTGACCTCGGCGCCGAGGACT
>JBDSDH010000143.1:0-2846 GCA_039920665.1 Ilumatobacteraceae bacterium | reverse complement strand
TGGACCGGCAATCGGCCAATGGCCACCATCGTCACCACCGCCGTTTCCACGACTCAGGTCGCCAAGACGGTCAAGACCGCTGCCACCGAGGGCTGGACGTGGTGGACCGACGGGGCCGCCACCACCGAGATCCCGCCCGTGTTCTCACTCGATGCACCACCTGCAACGACCCAGGCCGGCTCGGCCTCGTTCGGCCCATTTCCGGTCAACGACGCCCGCTACGTGGCCACCGGTGACTACGACGGGACCCGCTTGTCGAGCCTCACCGCACTCAGCTATACGACAAATTCGAGCAGCAGCATCTATGCGCCGCAGCTCGCACTCGAAGTGAAACTGACGCCTGGTGCCACGACGTGGCAGGGACGACTGGTCTTCATCCCGTCCGGTGACACCTCTGGTTGGAAGACCTGGAACACGATGGACTCTGCGCAGGGCAAGTGGTACGCCAGCAGCGCCGCCGCCGGCACGAATTGCCGAGCCACGCTGTGTACGTGGAATGACGTGCTCACCTACTGGCCGTCGATCGAGATCGACAACCCAGACACCGCCCAGCCGCCCGGCACCAAGGGACGCCTCGGCGTCCGCGGTGGCGAGACCTCGGTCGACCGTAGCGCTCTGACGCTGTCTTTCGACACGGTCGTCGTCGGTGCAGTCGTCAACGGCGCCAACAAGGTCACCACGTTCGACTTCGAGCCGACCCGTCCATCCGCTCCGACCGCCGTCACCGCGGTGGCCGGCGATGGCCAGGCGACGATTTCGTGGACGGCCCCAGCGGCCGGTGATTCACCCATCACTGGATACACCGTCACCGGCGCTCCGAGCGGAGCCTGCACGGTCGTTGCCCCCGTCACCTCGTGCTTGATCTCGGGCTTGACCAACGGAACGACCTATTCGTTCACGGTGACGGCCACGAGCTCCACCGGAACCGGGCCTGCCTCGGCTCCGATCGCTGCAGTCGTTCCGTTCACGGTGCCGGCCGCTCCGATCGCCCCCACCGCAACGGCGGGAGCGAACTCAGTCACGATTTCGTGGACGGCACCGGCCAACAACGGCCGGCCGATCACCGGGTACACCGTCACTGGCGTTCCTGGTGGTAGCTGCACCACAGCGACCACCTCGTGCACGATCGCCGGCCTTACCGCCGGCACGTCGTACACGTTCAGGGTCTTCGCGACCAACGCCGCCGGCGACGGTCCGGCATCGGCCGCCTCCACGGCGGTCACGGTTCTTGGGCCGGTCGTGGCACCGTCGGTGCTCGACTACAACCCGGTTGGCCCGAAGCGAGTGTTCGATACCCGCCCGGGTCAGAGCCTCGACGCGCTGCGCTCGGTGTCCAAGACCAAGATCGGCGGCGCTTACGAGCTGCAGGTGCAGATGACCGATCTCGCCGGACTCGTGCCGGCGACCGGTGTCGGCGCCGTGTCGCTCAACGTGACGATCACCAACCCAGACAACAACGGCTTCGTCACCGTCTACTCCTGCGGCACGAGGGAGCTGGTCTCCAGCGTCAACTTCGTCAAGGGTCAGACGGTTGCCAACGCAGTCATCGCCCCGTTGTCGGAGACTGGCACGGTGTGCTTCTACAGCAATACCACCGTCGATGTCGTCACTGACGTCAACGGATGGTTCGCAGCCGGCAGGGCGTTCACGTCGGTCGGTCCGAAGCGGGTGTTCGACACCCGTCCGGACGAGAGCCCGGAATCGTTGCGCACGGTGGCGAAGGCGCCGATCGTGGGTGGCAATTTCATCGAGGTCAAGATGTCCGATCTTGCCGGATTCGTTCCGGCGACCGGCGTCGGCTCGGTGTCGCTCAACGTGACGGTCACAAATCCGGCTGCCAGCGGCTTCATCACCGTCTATTCCTGCGGTACCCGGGAGTTCGTGTCGAGCGTCAACTACACCGCCGGCAACACAGTGGCCAACGCAGTCATCGCTCCGCTCTCGGCGGCGGGCACGGTGTGCTTCTTCAGCACCGCGACAACCGACTTGATTGTCGACATCAACGGCTGGCTGAAGGCAGGTTCCGGATTCACCGGCGTCAGCCCCAAGCGAGTGCTGGACACCCGTGCGGGTCAAAGCCTCGATGCGCTCCGCAGCGTTGCCAAGAAGCAGATCGGCGGCGGCTACGTGCTCGAGGTCCAGGTGACGAACCTGGCCGGAGTCACTCCGGCCACCGGAGTCGGTGCTGTGTCGTTGAACGTGACCGCCACTGGTTCGGCTGACGCTGGCTTCATCACGGTCTACGCCTGTGGCACTCGCGAGTTCGTGTCGAGTGTGAACTACACCGCTGGAGGCACGGTGGCCAACGCCGTGCTCTCGCCGGTATCGGCGACCGGAACGGTTTGCCTGTTCAGCAACACCCCGGTCGATGTGGTGGTCGACATCAACGGCTGGTTCTCGAACATGCCGACCCCGTGAACCCTGCATGACCTGAACCGAGAGCGAATGAGAACGGCCCGGCAGTTCAACTGCCGGGCCGTTCACGTTTTCTGTGGGTCGGCGGGTCGGGCCGAATCGGGCTGGACCGAATCGGGCTGGACCGAATCGGTCAGAAGTCGCTAGTCTCAAGGCGCTCTGCGGGTATAGCTCAGTGGTAGAGCGCTTGCTTCCCAAGCAAGATATGCGGGTCCGATTCCCGCTACCCGCTCCATACTTGTTTCGGTGGCGACCGACGTGTGCGGCTCCGGTCCTGATCGACCCGAGTCAGTAGTCTTGCCGGGTGATCCTCTCCGACCGTTCCCTGCGCGAGGCAATTGCCGCCGAGCGCATCATCATCGAACCGCTCGACGACAACTGCATCCAGCCATCGTCGATCGACGTCAAGGTCGACAACCTGTTCCGAGTCT
>JBDSDH010000142.1:0-4507 GCA_039920665.1 Ilumatobacteraceae bacterium | reverse complement strand
CTCATAACCCGAAGGTCGCAGGTTCAAATCCTGCCCCCGCCACTAAGAAAGCCCAGGTCAGAGGTCTTTTCCGCACCTGCGGGAAGGGCCTCTGATGTTGCCGTTGTCGACACTTGTCAACGCCCGGCGTGCCTCGTTGTCAACCGCTCGGCTGATCTGGGCAGAAGCGGCGCACATAGTGCTTGGTCACCGGCTCGGCGCTTGGGGGTCCGGCGAGCAGCTTCGGGTCGAGAACCCGACCTTCTATGGGCCCCGGGGTGGCAAGCAGCAAGTGTGGCGCCGTGGCCCTCAACGATCGGTAGCGGCGCAGATCCGAACCTGGGTGACCGATCAGGTTGATAGCGGAGTTCAGACGTTCATCGGCACGAGAGGCGGGTCGAGCCGAAGGTGCGCTGAGTTCGACAGGAACTGGCCGAGTTGTGATGCGGTCCAGGTCTCGGGGCCGCGCCGCGCCCGCGGCGTCGAGCGAGGCGCGTGAGCGACGAGCGCGACATTGACGTCGACGAGGTGGCGGCGGACGGCGTCGGGGAGCGAGGACCTGACGATGACGTGGACGTCGTAGACGGTCTTCGACGCCAGTGGTCCACCGTCGCGGCTCCCGGTGGTGAGGAGGCAGTGATAGAGGCTGTCGAGGTGCTCGACGCGCAGTGACCGGAGTGGGATGTCGCCGATGCGCGGGTTGATGTAGTTGTCGATCATCCATGCGTACCGGTGGGCGGTCGTCTGCCCGAGTTGGATGCGCCGGCGTGGCATCCACTGCTCCGCGAGGAACATCCCGAGCGTCGTCGGGGCGCGACACACCGGCACCACGTGAGTCGCGACCCGCGAGCGTGGCGGCGATCGCCTCGGCATCGACTTGGCTGCGGCCGGCGGGATGCCAGCGTTGCCGTTCGCGTCCGGTAGCGGGTCGATGCCGTCGTAGGCGACGACGTAGAAGCGGTGGTTGCGCTCGATGATGTAACCATGTCGAACTGAGCGGCACGTGAGCCGTTCGGGACCAACCCGAAGATCAGCGATACCACACGAATGGGCGGGTTCAAGTGGAGTCGCCGAGATACCTCGTCACGACGGTGAGCGCGTCCAGCGCTGACCGTCGGCGTTGGGTGTCCCGGAGGTGGACCTCGGCGGTCTTGGTGAGTACGAGCTTGTGCGGGCTGCCTTGTCGGATCGTGGTGTGGGTGACGGGCAGTTCGGTTTCGTCGATGCGCTGGTGGAGGTGTTGCCGGCGGGGCTTTGCCAACGGCCAGGTGGCCTGTTTGGCGGCCGGGTCGGCCAGGAACGCTGCGAGCGCAGCGCAGTCCGCACAGCAGGTTCCTGGCTGGAATCCGGTGATCGACCAGTCGTCCGGGGCGCGCAGTGGCAGTGAGAGCTCCGCGTCGAGTGCGTTTCGGCAGTGCGCTGCGATGGTGTCGGTCCTGGCCAGCTGTCGATCGCGTGGCGGCATCGGCATCGCACTACGAACGACGTCGACGAGCATCGGGACGAGCCGCAAGGTCGGGTCGCAGACAACCTCGTCGATCTGGCTGCGGAGTGCTGTGGCGTCGATGCTGCCGCTGGCGCGCAGTAGGGCGACGGTCGGCACGGCAAGTGACTCGAGAGTGGCGTCTCGACGCGATGGGGTGGCGATGCTGGCGGCCTGCCGGACGGCGTCGAGCAGCCAATCGCTGGAGCGTTGCGCGAGGGCTCGTGCGACATTTGTGCCGAGTCCGGCAGGGCTGTGTGGATCATCGCGGAGTGCGGCGCACAGGTCCGGCAGGGTTGCGGTCCAGGCGGTGCGCGTCAATGCTGGCGACGTCGGGGCCCAGGCGCGTGGCGGAGCGAACCACGACGACAGCAGGAGGTGATACCAGTCGAGGCCGTGTTGTTCGACGAGAGCGACCAGCACGGTGGCATCATCGGGGGTGAGCGCCTCGATGGTGAACGGTTGGAGCAGCCGTGTGGCGAGATCTTCGTCGGCGAGTTCCCACGCGAGGCGCAGGGCCCGCGCGTGGAGCAGATGCTTCGTGTCAGTGCGGACGGCATCGGGCCAGAACCGCAGCAGCGTCTCGACTCGTTCGGCGCGGGTGGCTCGTGATGGCTCGTCGGTGACCGAATCGGCGAGGAGGTCGTCGAGCGCGCCGGACGGATCGCCCTTCGCCCGGATCGCGAACGTACGTGAGCGTGGCCAGATCACGACAGCGGCGCGTCGGTACCAGCGATCCATCGTGTTGCCCCAGTTGCCCATGTACCCGGTGTGCTCGCTGTCGTAGGGCGACAACTCGAACGTCGGGGTCACCTCCGCGAGTTCGCCGGCATCGACGTTGGATTCGAAGCGGTGTGCCTCACCGGCTGCAGGGGTGATCGTCACCTCCGAGTCGAGCACGTCGCCCACCTCGAAGTCGGTCGAGGCGTCGGTGGGCTCGCCGGCCCAGTCAGACCATCCTCGGTGCCGCCGGCGCGGCGGCGCGTCGTCGTAGCACTCGCGGGTCTCGTGCACGTCCGCCTGACCGAGCGCGATCTCGCAGTCGGCGAGTTGGGCTGCGGCTCGCAGCGTCTCGACGCGGGTGGCGTCGTCGCCTTTGAGGTGCGACCAGCGCAGTCCCCGCTCTGTGTACTGGTGGTCGAGCAGCACCACCAGCCGATCGGGCGGATCGTTTGCCTGGTGGTCGTTGTGCCATCGAGGAGGGGGTGCCTGGGCGAAGTGGCGGTGCAACAGCTCAGCGGCAGCCTCCGCGTGCGTCTCGCCCACGTGGGAAGCGGCGGTGTCACCCGTCAGGAGCAGGTTGTAGGTGAGCACGACCCGATGGCCGGTCTCAACCGGCAGCACTTCGTGTCGCGTGTCGGCGTAGAACGCGACGAAGGTCAATGCTGTCGCCGACCCCGAGTAGCGAACGGACCGTTTGCGATGCTCGACGACGAGATCGCCGCCCGATGATCGCGACGGCAACATCACCACGAGCGTGCCGATCATCTCGTCGTTCTTCTCCGAGTCCTGATGCGGCGCGAAGAACTGGCCGCTCTCGTACACGAGCATCGAGTGCAACTGCGCAGTCAGGACGCTCGCCGCTGGCAGGGCGAGATCATCACGGATCGAGTCGAGCATCGGGTGCAGCGTCAGGTTCCACCGCCGCTGGTCGATCCGTACCCTCGATCGCGGCACCTCCCAGGTATCACGAACCCGTCGATCAAGGATCGTGTGCTCGCCATGGCCGTACTTCGCGGGACGCGCAACCAGTCGTAGCTCCTTGGCATGGGAGGCCGGCAGGGGAAGCTTGAGCTGTCCGACGCCCTTCACGTTGATCACGAGATCAGCGGCGGGCGCAGTCCGCCTCGTGGCGAACGACCCATCGCCCCGGAGGCGCACCAACAACGCAGCGAGCTCTTCACGTGGGACACCGACCATGCACGGAATCTACGTCGGACACCAACGACCTCACCAGGCTGAGACGCGACGAGGACTGACCCGATGAGCACAATGATAATGTTGTGGTGTGCTCCCTGCCTTTGATCCCGACAGCGGCCGGCTCCCGCCGGGTGAGCATGTCGCGTCATGGGACCAGGTCGCCGAGCGATTCGGATGGACCGAACGCCGCCGGCGTCTCCTTGACGGTCTCGCCGAAGCGATCGAGCTGCTCGCAGCCGCAGGCTGCCGCAGAGTCTGGTTGAACGGCAGCTTCGTCACCGCCAAGGACGAACCGGGTGACTTCGACGCCTGTTGGGATACCGATGACGTCGACCTCGATGCGCTGGACGCGGTCCTGTTCGACTTGTCGGATCAGCGAGCCGCGCAGAAGGCGCGCTTCGGAGGCGAGCTGTTCCCGAACGTCATCGAGGCCCAGTTCGGGTCTGTCGTTCTCCGAGTTCTTCCAGAACGAACGAGACACGAGCCGCAAGGGCATCGTCGTCATCCACCTCTCGAAAGGAGATGCATCGTGATCACCAACGAAGTGCAGTACCGGGCCACCAAGGCGCACCTTGAACGCTTCGAGGAGGCCGCCGCGAATATCGAGGCCCGTCCGGGCACGCGATCCAAGCTCGATCGACTCGAGCTCGACGCCGTGCGTGCTCAGGCCGATGACCTGCGCTCCGAACTGGCTGACTTCGACGAGTTGCGGGGTGGGACGTTGTCGAGCTTCGATGCCGCGTCGTTGGAGGAACTGTCGACGGTGCTGGTCAAGGCACGCATCGCTCGCGGTTGGACGCAGCGCCAGTTGGCTGAGGCGCTCGGGATGGCCGAACAGCAGATCCAACGCTACGAAGCCAACGACTATCGCTCGACCAGCCTCGCCCGACTGTGCGACATCGTGAACGCGCTCGGCGTGACCGTCAGCCAACACGCTCAGCTGAAGCCGTCCGCTGCCTGACCTTCGGGGCGATTCGTGTGAAGCTGTCAACGATTTGTCAACGCGACTGGCACCTACAGGAGCCTATGTACGCCGACAAGAGCGATCGCTAGAGTGGCAGATATGCAGTCTGAGCAGGACTGACGCGCCCATGCGCCTACGGGCGCAGACGATGACCGGCGATC
>JBDSDH010000141.1:0-68281 GCA_039920665.1 Ilumatobacteraceae bacterium | reverse complement strand
CCCGCACCGACCGGGCCCGCGGAGGGCTTCGGCAACGTCACCGTGCAACGGATCCGGCGGGGAGTCGAAGCCCTCGGCAAGAGGGCCAGGTTCGCCTACCCGGATCTCAGCGTGAACACTCTTGCCGAGTTCCGCCCGACGGTGATCCGGTCGGTATGGCGCACCGACAACCTTAACGGTGGGGCATCGTCGGGCCGTGGCACCTCGAGTGGCAATGCGATGACATTTCGGAAACTTTTCGCGAACTCCGACGGCGAACGGACAGGAGCCGGGATCGATCAGCCGATGTACGTCGGCAGCTCGCACCAGATGGTGAGCGCGTACTTCACACCGGACTGGAGCTGATTGGTCTGGTGGGGGTGGGTCACCAGAGACGGCCACGCCAGCAGCGACCCGACGGGCAACTCAGCGTTTGTGAAGCCCTGAAGCGGGAATTCGAGCTCGCCGCCGACATAGTCGTCGTTGAGCTTGATCGACGCCGACACCTGAGCGACATCGTGATGGATCCGCAGGCTTTCCTGCTCGCCGATCGCGTAGCGGATCACGAACACATCGCGCAGACCGTGGTAGTCGATGAACGGCCATGCCTGGCGCAGCTGCGGCCACAGCCGCTCGCCGATGTCGGCTTGCACGCACTCGAACAAACGCGGGCTGATCACCGCCAACGACACCTCGTGACCGGGCACCGGATCGTCTGGCTGCAACTCGAATGCGCCCACCGCTTCGCTCGCGCGAACGATCGCTCGGCAGAACTGCGGCGTCCAGAACGAGGTGACGTACAGATCCTGGCCGACGCCGACGATCTCGCCGCTGTCGTCAATGGCGTCGACGTAACCCAGCACCCGCTGCAGATCATCGAGTTCGGATTCGAGAACTGGTGCACGTGCGGGTAAATTCACAGCTCTGATCGTTGCAGGTCGATGGGCAGGATCCACGGTTCTCGCCGGATCAGGTTCGGGTCGAATCGAGCGAGGAGATCGATCATCGTCACCGGTTCGCCTGGTTCGGTCAGATCGATGCTGGCGGCCATCATCGACCGCACGTTGTCCGCATCGATGCCCCGCGCGGCGAGATCGGCGAGGGTGACTGCGCCATGGCGTTTGGCCAACCGCACGCCGTCGGCACCGAGCACCAACGGCACATGGCGATACCGGGGCGTGGGTACCCCGAGCAGTTGCTGGAGCCGCACCTGGCGCGGCGTCGAGGCGAGTAGATCATCGCCGCGCACCACCTCGCCGACACCTTGGGCGGCGTCGTCGACGACCACGGCGAGGTTGTAGGCCGGCACGCCGTCGTTGCGGCGCAGCACGACGTCGTCGACCGCGCCGCGAACGGTTCCGAATCCAAGGTCCTCGACCGACACGACCACGCCGTCGGCACGCAACCGGATCGCCGGCTCGCGGCCGACCGCCCTCAATTGCTGACGGTCAGCATCGCTGAGTCCTCGGCATGTGCCGGGGTATGCGCCATCGGCGATCAGCACATTGCCTTCTCGCCCCGATTGCCGGGACCACGACCCGGCGGGCTGGCCGTTGGGCGCAGCCGCTGCCTCTCGGATCTCACGCCGGGTGCAAAAGCATTCGTAGGTGCAACCGGCTGCGGCGAGTTGGGCAATCGCCTCGTCGTACCGGGTGAACCGCTCGCTCTGGCGCACAACAGCACCATCCCAATCGATACCGATGGCAGCCAGCTGGCGAAGCTGAGCCGCCTCGTGCGCGACCGACGACGTCACCCGGTCGAGGTCTTCCATCCGGACGATGAACTCGAGCCCGGCCGAGCGCGCCGAGAGCCAGGCGATCAATGCCGTGCGGAGGTTGCCGAGATGCAGATCGCCGCTCGGCGACGGAGCAAATCGACCAGCATCGGCGCGCATTCGAAGAATTGTGCCAGCCTCTCGACTGATCCGCATCCAACCGATACTCTGTGTCCCGCATCTGACGTGCAGTGGTCAAGGTAACGCAATTGGTGAGAAGGGGCGTACGGCGGTGAGACGTGGATCCGGCAACGGACCAGACAACCAACCCAGCGACGCGTCGTTCCTCCGCGCCCGGCTCGACAGCGCCCGACTCACCGACATCGGTACCGCATCCCGTGATGACCGCGTGCAGATGGAGCCGGTGCCAGCCGAAGAGACCTCGTCCAAATCGTTGGCACAAGCAGTTCGGCTGTTGCTGCCCAGTCATCTCGTCACGTTGCCCGCGATGTTGATCATGGCACTTGCGACCCGCAACTTGGTTGCCCACACCAGGTTGATTGCCTGGTGCATTGCCGGCGCAGCATCGGAGACAATCGCAATCGTCGCCGGAGTGAGGTATCGACGGGAACGGTCCGCCGGCGGATCCGGACTCGACAACCTGGCACTGATCCGCACGGCCACCATTGCATCCGGCCTCGTCTGGGGGGCGTTGCTGTTCATCCCCTCGCCGGGCAACACCGAAGCGATGGTGATCTTCGTGTTCTACGCGTTCGGCGCAGGCGCGTTCGGGATGCTCGTCACCAATCCTCGGACCGATCTGTTCATCTGTCTCCAGGTCCCCCTGATCACCATCGGCGCCACCGCGTTTTTCATCAACGCTGACCGATCGTTTGTGACGGTCGGTCTCCTTGCTCTGGTGTATCTGGGTGTCGCCTCACTGTTCCACCGGATCGCCAACAGCAGCTCACGGTCGACGATCGAGTCGACCTGGCGCACCAATCGCTTGATGGAGGGGCTCGCCGCCGAGCACGCATTGCTCGTCGGTGCCAACACCTCCGCAACGGAACTGAACCTGCTGCTGCAGCACCAAGCCACCCACGACCCGCTGACCGGCTTGTTCAATCGCCGCGGGGCGCTCGACTCGCTCGAGCAGGCGCTGGCCGTCGCGTCTGATCGCGCTCCGGTCGGCTTGCTGTACCTCGACCTCGACCGGTTCAAGCACATCAACGACACGCTCGGCCACCGCGGCGGCGATCAGTTCATTGCGATCATCGCCGACCGACTGTCGCGCAGCATCGATCCCGGCGCCACCGCAGGTCGGATCGGCGGCGACGAATTCATCGCCGTGCTCCCCAACTGCGATCTCGGTGCCAGTATGGCCGTCGCAATGCGGATCGCATCGGTGCTCGGTCAGCCGGTACACGCCGAGGGTCGCGAGGTGCCGTCGTCGGTGAGCATCGGCGTCGCGGTTGGACCCGAGCACGGCACCGGAAGCAGCGAATTGCTGCGTCACGCCAACGCAGCACTCCACCGAGCCAAGGGTTCCGGCCGCAACCGGGTCGAGGTGTTCGACGGTTCGGTCCGGTCCGAACTCAACCAACGCGTCGACAGCGAGCAGGCGCTGCGGCGGGCGCTCGACGACGGTGACATCGTTGCGTTCTTCCAGCCCGAGATCGATGCCACCACCGGCAACGTGGTCGGCGCCGAAATCCTCGCCCGTTGGTTGCGTCGTGACGGCACGGTGGTCGCTGCCGGCGAGTTCCTCCACATCGCGGCTCAGGCCGGGCTCCTCGAGCGGATGACCGATCACGTGATGCAGCAGGCTCGGCCCCTGATCCGCCGATGGAGCATGCTCGGACTTCCCGATGGCTTCCGGTTCCGGCTCAATTTGCCGCCCCGCGCCACGGAGCGCAGTTGGCGCGACAACCCCCTCGACATCCTGCTCCACGGTGTCGAGCCGTCGCTGTTGACCGTCGACGTCACCGAGGCGGCCGTCATCGACGATCTGCCCGCTGCCGCCGCCAACCTCGCTTCGCTGCGGGTGCGCGGGGTCCGGGTGTGCCTCGACGACTTCGCCCGGGGCGTGTCGTCACTGAGCCTGCTGCGCAAGTTGCCCCTCGACGAAGTGCGTATCGACCGCACATCGATCGATACGATCACGGCCCACCCCCACGATCGGGCGATTGTACGGTCGATCATCGGCCTGGTCCGCGAGATCGGTCTCACCGCAACGGCCGACGGCGTCGAGACCGGCGCTCAAGCCGACGTCTTGATCGCACTCGGCTGCATCCGCCACCAAGGTCACCTGTATGCGCAGGCGCTGCCGGCCTCGGAGTTCGACAGCTACCTCACGACCTCGATGTTGCAGCGCTATGCCCAGACCACCGGCCTCGTCAATGCTGACAGCGTCGACATGCCGCAGTGGCCGGACGACGACTTGGACTCCGCGTAGGCTCGCCTCGGTCTCCGACCGGCGACCACTGGACACGCGAAGCAGGCCCGATCGAATGCTCTGTCATCACTGCGGCAATGACATGCCACTCGGCCGACGAGTGTGCGCGACGTGCGGCGAGACGGACGATCTGACCCCACCAGGCGGCGGTCCAACGGTGTTCACCATCGTCGAGCAGACCGAGATCGAGACGACGCCTCGCGAGCCATGGGCGACGCCGGAGCAAGCTGCCGCCTGGTATCCGGTGACATCGCCTCCCATACCATCAGGCCCGACGCAGATGTCCACGCAGATGTCCACGGAGATGTCGAACAAGGCGAGTCGGATCGATCCCGGCAGCGAATTGCTGACGTTCACCAACGAGCCGATCTCGACCCCCGGCACGACGCTGCTGGCCGTGTTCGCCTGCCTTGCGGGCTTGATCACCATCGCCGGATCGATGCTGCAGATCCTCACGATCCGCTCCGACGCAGCGATCCCGCAGTACCTCGGCGACTACACGATCAGCGACCTCGACGGTGTCGGCACCAACTTCCAGATCGCGTGGCTGATCGCCGGCACGCTGATGTTGCTCGGCGGGTTGCTCGTGGTGCAGCACACCGCCGTTCGATTCGGGGCAGGCTTGGCAGGCGGGGCTGGTGCGATCATCGTTCCGCTGGTCGCGTTTGCCGGATTCGGTACGAACTCGCTCACCGATCGAGCCCTGCAGCAGGCTCAGTACGTTGCATCGGTGGGTGAGGGTGGCACGCAGTTCGAGTTCACTCTGCACGTCGGGTTCTTCACCCTCTTCGTTGCCGCTGCCTTCGGCGCGGCGACGCTGGTTCTGGCGATCGGATTCGCCCGGGACGACGGCCGTGTGCCGCTGACCACATGGCTCTGCGTCGCCGGTGCGCTCGGCTGTGTGGTCGCCGGTGCCGGTCAGTTGATACCCGGAGTGGGAGCGCGCTTTGCCGACAACTTCTCCAATCCGTACAGCGTCGGTGCGTTCGTGGTCGCCAGGCTGGCAATGATCGCGATGATGGTGGTGGTCGGCGTACTCGGGTTCTTGCTCGCCAACCGGTTCGGTCTCGGACTCGCGCTCGGCGCCGTCAGCGTCTACACCTGGCAGTGGGCGTCTTCGCTGTACGAGTGGGGCAACCTGCCGCTGCCGCCGGCGATCTTCAACCCCGGTGGCGACGGCAAGCCGCACATCGTCACCACCCTTGGCGTCGTGATCGCGCTCGTCTGCGCGGCGCGCTTGGCGATGATCGCCCGCCGCGCCGACACTCCCGCCTGAACGGAATTCCGCAAGGTCGGGCTCTCGCGCTTCTCGCCGAGGTCGGCCGTGGACCGCTCAATCGGTGGGGGGTTGCTCGAGCAGGTCGGCGCTCGCCGCCAGGGCGCTGGCGAGGCCGGCAGCGCGCTCGATGACCGTGGCGATGTAGTGGCCGGCGACGGTGCTCTTGCCCATCAGCGGCGGATCGCCGAGCGAGCGGAACAGCATCGCCGGGTCGTGAGTGACAACGATCGGCTCGACGTCGGGAAGCTGTGGCACCGGACGCCAGAGGTCGACCGGCTTGAGCACATTGGCCGGCTGGTTGGAACGCTGTTGCTGCCGACGCTGGCCCTGGTTGCCGTTACGACGGGGAGCGTTCATCGACCGGACCTCTCTTGGGCGGACATCAATCGTGCTGACATCACTCGTGCGGACATCACGTGTCGTCCTCGGTCAGCATCGATTCCGGGCGCAGGCCGAGCGCAACCCGCAGCTGCTGGGCATTGAGATCCGACAGCGAACTCGACTTGGGAAGCACGAGGTCGGCGATGTGGCGCTTTCCGGCAACGACCTCTTCGACCCGTTCGTCGACCGTACCGGGGCACACCAGGCGGTGCGAAACAACCGTCTTGGTCTGGCCGATCCGCCAAGCCCGGTCACGAGCCTGATCTTCGACGGCGGGGTTCCACCACCGGTCGTACAAGACGACGTGGCTGGCCGAGGTCAGGTTGAGTCCTGTGCCACCCGCCTTCAGTGACAACACGAGCGCGCCTGGACCGGTGCCCTCCTGGAACTCGGTGACGAGATGGTCACGAGCACCGCGAGCGAGGCTGCCGTCGTAGCACTCGATCCGCACCTTGAACGTCTCGGTCAGGTATTTGGCGAGCTTGCGGCCCCACGATGCGAAGTGGGTGAAGATCAAGATCCGCTCACCTGCCGCGAAGACCGACTCGATGATCTCTTCGAGTCGGGCAAGCTTGCCGCTGCGTCCGGCGAGCGGCAACCCGTCGTCGGTGTAGGCGGAAGGGTGGTTGCAGATCTGCTTGAGCGCAGTGATTGCGGCGAGGATCGCACCCTGCTTCGGTTCCGCTCCGAGTTGCTCGGATTCGGCGGTGTTGGCGACGAGGCCGTCGAGCACGGCTTGGTACAGACCGATCTGCTCCGGTGTCATCGAGCAGTGGTCGAGTTCGTCGATCTTGTCGGGCAGTTCGGCGGCGACCTCGGGCTCGAGCTTGGTACGGCGGAAGACCAAGATTCCGTTCAGCGCGCGCAGCGCCGCTTCGCCCTCACCTTGCATTTGGGCGATGAAAGCCGGGCGGGTGCCGACCAGGCCCGGGTTGGTGAAGTCGAGGATCGACCACAGATCGCCGAGACCGTTCTCGACCGGCGTACCGGTGAGCGCGATCCGACTGCGGGCGTTGATCCGGCGCAACTGTTGGGCCGACTCGTTGGTCGGGTTCTTGATCGCCTGGGCTTCGTCGAGCACCACTCGATGCCACTGCTGACGAGCCAGCAGATCGATGTCGCGAACGGCGGTGCCGTAGGTGGTGATGACGACGTCGGTTCTGGCCAACCGGCGTTCGAACTCGGCATCCTCGTCGCGAGTTGCGCCGTGGTGGACCATCACGAACAGGCCGGGAGCGAATCTCGCCGCCTCCCGAGCCCAGTTGCCGACGACGGCCGGTGGTGCCACGACCAAGACCGGTCCATTGCCGGTCGTGCGGGCGAGATGGGCGAGCACGGTCGGCGTTTTGCCGAGACCCATGTCGAGCGCCAGACAGCCACCGAGTTCGGCGGCGTCGAGAAAGCCGAGCCACGCCAGCGCCTGGGCCTGATAGCTGCGAAGTTCGCCGTCGAAACCCTGCGGACTGGTGACCAGTTCGGTGGAGACTTCCTTGGCCCGCTGGAACAGGTCGGTGGCCCAGCCGCTGCCTTCGACCGAGATGCCACCAGCGAGCGGCGAGCCTTCGAGGCCGATCCCGTGACGAAGGATTTCGGCACCGGTGAGCTGCTTCTTCGAGGCTCGCTCGGCGAGCGCCGCCGCAGCCTCTTTGAGATCGACCCGATCGAGTTCGATCCACTGGCCGTGCGAACGAACCAGAGGACGAGCTTCGGTGGCGAGCCGAGCGACATCGGCTGCGGTGAGTTCGACATCGTCGAACAACACCGACCAGCGCACATTCGCGAGCTGGTGCGCACCGACAACCGAATCGCCGGCCATGTCGGCGAACAACCGCAGCGACGGCGAAGGCTTGCGCCGCGACAGCGCCGGAACCCGCACGTCGAAGCCCGCGGCCTGAAGCATTGGACCGGTGACGGTCATCAACTCCCAGGCTTCGGCCTGCGACAGAACGACCCGGCCGCGCCGCAGTTCGCCAGCCCGCATCAGCACCGGGAAAGCGCGCTCGAGGCGGGCGAGTTCTTCGGCCATCAGCTTGGTGTCGCGGCTGTCGCCGAGCGCGACTTCGATCGGCAACGGCTTGCCCTTGGCGCCGGGACCGAACACCTGCAGCAGCCACGCATCGCCCGAGTCAGGCGGTTCGAGCTGCACGAGGAGCTGCGGTCGGTTGGTCGACGTGACCGAACCCGACCACTGGCTGATCCGCCGAGCGAGTTCGCTGGCCGGCACGGTGGGAGCTTGGAACAGGCTGCCGTCGAGGCGGGTGGTGAACGCATCGGCGAGTTGCGCCGAGTTGTTGGTGACCGGCGGAGGGGCCGGCAGTTCGAGGCGACTCGCGGCCGCGCCGACGATGGCCTCGACCACTGCTGTGACGACGTCGTGAGCGATCGCCCGCGAGTCTGCGGTGGACATCGTCGCGACGGGGCCAGGCATCGCTCCGATCAACTGCTTGAGCTTGCCGTCGTCGAGCAGGGCCGGCAGCCACTTGACACCGGCATCGACGAAGCGGCTCTGCGGCTTCTTCTCGAACCGCAGCGCGGGGACGACCGCTCCAGCGGCCGCGAGGCGGACGCCCTCGAGTGCGGCCCGACCGAGCCAGACGACGCTCTGGCCGACGCCACTGCGACCGAGACCACCGGCCACCGCGATCAGCCAGCCGAGCGCTCCCTCGACCGGGATCATCAACGATTCGGCCTTGATGCCCGACGGCAGCAGGATGCTCGGACACGGACCCCAGCCCACTTCGGGGCCGCCGATGTCGTGCAACCGCTGGTGGAGCTCGTCGATCGATGCGGCGGCGGTGCCGGGGCCGGCAGCCCAGACGACGATCTTGCCGCTGTTCCATGATGCCTGCAGGCGAACCTCGCCCACCACTTCGCCGACGACGTCGCCACCGGCCTCCGACGATGGCACGAGCGACACCAAGATCGCCTCCAGCTTCGCCATTTCTTCTTCGAAGTCGGCGACGATCTGTTCCCGTTCGTCGGCGGGCAGCCCGCGCACGGACGCGAGGTTGTCCTCGGTGTCGTTGATCAAACGCAACAGCATTCGCTGCGACGAGTCCGGTTCGGCTTGGAACAGAGCGAGTTCGGATGCAGTGGCGCGACCTTCCGCGACCGCCCACGTAGCCGACTCGAGCTCCCGTGTCATTTCGAGCATGGTGTGCGACCAACATACCGTGACAAATGTGGGTCCAGTGCGGGTCCAGTGCGGGTTCAGTGCGGGTTCCAGCGGTGGGCAGGTGACGATGTCGCCATCCGTCCACCCGCCAGATATGCCTAAGATCGGCTGGACCGAACGGCGAGAGTCGGCACGGCGAACTGTGAAAGGTCGGGGTGAAGGGCTCAGGGTGAATACGACGACGATGAGTGCACCGCCGCAACCAGCGATCGATCCGGTCGCGTCCGCCCCGCTGGCTCCCGGCGGGGCGCCGTCGTCCAAGGTCGCGTTCGGCACGTCCACGCCCGCCCGGATTCGGCTGATCAGCGCAGGTACGGCGGTGCTCGCGGTGTTGCTCGCGGTATTCGGATGGATCAGCGTCAGCCGACGCGACCAATCGCTCGACCACGCCGGTGCTGCCGCGGCCCGGTTGATCTCGGTCCAAGAGATCCGCAGCGCGGTCATCGAAGCCGATTCGATCGCGACCACGTCGTTCCTGCAGGGCGGACTCGAGAAAACCGACCAGCGAGCCCGCTATGAAGAACGACTGTCCACGGCCGCGTCGAGCCTGGCGCTGCTGTCCAATGGACTCACGGGCAGTTCGCTCGATCAGCTCACCACGGCCAGTTCCACACTCGAGGTCTTCAGCGGCCTCGTCGAACAAGCCCGGGCCAACAACCGCCAGGGTTTTCCGGTCGGTGCTGCCTATCAGCGCCAGGCCTCGGCGCTCGTGCGCGACTCGTTGCTGACCTCGCTCGATGCGATCGAGCAACAGTCCCGATCTGACGTCAACGCCGAGATCGAGAGCGCCCACAAAATCGGTTGGGTGCTGCCCGTCGCCGGTGTGATCGTGCTCGGCGCAATGGTGGCCGGCAGCGTGTGGCTGTTCCGCCGGACCCGCCGACTGATCAACGTGCCGGTTGGCCTCGCCGCCGTGCTGACCGTGGTGGTCGTCGGGATCAGCCTGGTTTCAATGGGCGACGCGGTGTCGTCGGCAGACGGTGTCGTCACCGGCAACCTGCTCCAGGCCGATCGTTTCTCCCAAGCTCGGGTCGCCGCATTCGAGGCTCGCTCCGACGAAGCGCTGACCCTGATCAACCGTGGCAACGGCCAGGCCAACGAAGATGCCTATCAGCAAGCGAGGGCCACCGTGCTCGCGGTCCTGGACGGCCGTGATGGTCGCGAAGATCTCAGCAACGGCTTCGCCGACTACGACGAGAACCACCAGGATCTGCGCAGCCAGGACGAAGGCGGCAATTGGGACGGCGCTGTCGAGACGCTCACGGGCGACTCGGCCGAATCGTTTGCAGCCTTCAGCGCCGACATCGCAGACGTCGTCCAGTCTCGAGCGTCGCTTGCAGAATCAGCGTTGAACGACGCCGGGTCCGGGCTCGGCACGAGTCGGCTGGTGCTCATCATCGGTGCCCTGATCGCCGCTGGTCTCGTCACGGTTGGTTACGGACAACGTCTGCGGGAGTACCGATGAAGCACACCATCCGCCGCCGTCGCCGCCGGATCACCGCCTGCGGGATGGCCGCGATCGTGTTCGCCGGCTGCTCCGGCGATGCCCGCTTGCCCGACGCGGTACAGGTCGAGATCGTGACCACCGAGGCGCCCGCTGTCCCTGACCCGCCGGTGTGCACCGATGCCGACAAGGCGCTCGATCCCACTCGCTCCTACGAACCGACCCAACCATTGCCGGCCCCTGGCGACATGCCGGTCGGTTCGACAATGGCAAACATCAAAGATCGCGGTCGGCTCGTGGTCGCGGTATCCGGCGACACGTTGCAGTTCGGTGCCCGTGATCCGATCACCGGTGGTATCGAGGGGTTCGACATCGACATCCTCAAGGAAGTCAACAAGGCGATCTTCGGTGGGGATCCGCCTGCCATCGAGTATCAGGTCATCACCTACGCCCAACGATTGCCCAAGCTCGAAAGCCACGAGGTCGACCTCGTCGCACACACGATGACCATCAACTGCAATCGCTGGCTCCGGATCGGGTTCTCCAGCGAATACTTCGCCGCCGGCCAGAAAATTCTGGTCAAGCTCGCCTCGGGCATCAACGACATCGCATCACTCTCGGCTCAGAACGGTCGGATCTGCGTGCCCGGTGGCAGCACCAACCTCGAGGAGATCCAGAGGCCGAAGCCCCAGTATGCGGGGCTCCAGATCACCGAGAAGCCGGACATCACCGATTGCCTCGTCGCGTTCCAGCAGGGTCAGGTCGACGCGATCACCGGCGATGACACCGTGCTCGTCGGGTTCGCTGCCCAGGACCCGTACGCCGTGGTCGTCGGCGATCAGTTCACCTCGGAGCCGTACGGCGTCGGAGCGAACAAGGACGAGGTCGACTTGATCCAGTTCGTCAACAGCGTGCTCGAGAACATCCGCACCAACGGGCGCTGGGCCGAGATCTACACGAAGTGGGTCGGCGGAGACGTGCCGGAACCACCCGCTGCTGTCTACGGCCGCCCACTGCCGGGGAGTTGACCGGGGTGACCACCTCGTCGTTGTCGATCAACCAGATCGGGTTTCCGCCCCGCAACGCCACGATGGAGCGGGCCGAAACGGCCGAGTTCCTGACGGTGCTGCGGGCATGGCTGTCCGGGATGACCGACCGGGTGTTCGGACTCGATGCGCAATGGCAGACCATTGGTCCCGACGCCTCGCCGGACGAGCAGGCCGATGTGGCTGCTGCGTTCCTCACCCATCAGGCGATCGGCACCCGGATCACCGAGATGGGAACGCCGGACGGGCAGAAGGTCGCCGTCGAACTGTGCCACGGCACGGTGCTCGCCGCCGACGGCACGCCCGTGGCCGCCAACCTGTCCGACGCCTGCACCCTGCTCGAAGCCGTCATCACCCGTGCCGAGACATCGCTCGCCCACACCGCGACCACGGTCCACGAAACCGTGCGGCTGCGCAGCGCGATCAACGCCGACCTCAACGTCGCCGAGCATCTTGCCCAACGCCTCGGCGATCAGGTCCGCCACATCAATGCGCTCAACACCCGGGCGATGCAGGCCATGTCCCGCCTCGAAGCGGACAAGTCGTTGAAACCCGATACGGCCGAGCTGACCCAGTTGTCGTCCGAGATCGCTGCGGTCCGAGCCTCGCTCGAAGCCGCCGATACCGACCGTCACCAGTTGATCTCATCGTGGTCGAGCATCCCCGCCCGACTCGATCAACTTCGCGTCCAGGAAGCATCCGTGCGGGCGCTGCGCACGCGCTGCGAGGACAAGGTGCGCCCCGTGCCGAAGTTCGCGATTCCCAGTGTCGACGCACTCGTTGGACCGATCGAGATCGATCAGCTCGAGCTGCAACCATGGCGAGCCATCGAGCCGACGTGCCGCGCCTATCTGCAGAAACTCGATCGGGTCCAGGCAGCGCTCGACGAAGTGCAGAAGCGCTTCTCCACGCCGCTGGGTGAGCGGGAGGATTTGCGCGGTCTCGTACAGGCGTTCCATGACAAGGCCGGCGACTCCGGGCTCGGCGAACATCCCGATCTCGATCGCGCCTACCGATCAGCAGTTGACGTGCTGTGGTCCGCACCCTGTGATCTGGTGATCGCCAAGGAACTCGTCGAGCGGTACATGGCCGTGGTCAATGCGATCACGAACGGCGAGACAGCACGAGTGGTGAGTCCGGGAACTGGGCAGATGAATGCTCGGGCAGAAACAGGAGACAACCGATCATGAGCATGCAACGCTGCCAACAGCCGGGGTGTATCGGGTCCATCGCCGATGGCTACTGCGACGTGTGCGGACTCGCACCATCGACCGGTGTCTCACCTCGGCCGACAACGCCATCAACACCGTCGACTGCCGCTCATGGTGCAGCACTGCCCCCACCCGGATCTCCTGGCGCCACGACTCCTGGCGCCGACGACGCGATGTCATACGCGAGCAGTCGGTTGACCTCGACTCCGCTCGGGTCCTCGCGAACAGCGCCCGGCAGCCGACCCACCCGCCGACTCGGCACCAGCCCTGCCGCCAGTCGTCTCGGCGCCGGCATGACCATCGTCCCACCGGTGCCGATCCTCGATCCCGTCCGCAGCCTGATGAACCCGCCGGAGGTTCCCGAGGACAAGCGGTACTGCTCGGTGTGCGGCACTGCGGTCGGCCGCTCGCGCCCGGACCGACCCGGTCGAGCAAAGGGGTTCTGCTCCAAATGTCGAACACCGTACGACTACGAACCCAAGCTCAAGGCCGGCATGCTCGTCGGCGGCCAGTACGAGGTCGCCGGTTGCCTCGCCCATGGTGGCATGGGCTGGATCTATCTCGCCCGTGACCGCAACGTCAACGACCGGTGGATCGTGCTCAAGGGTCTGCTCAACGCTGGAGACCCCGACGCCTACCGGGCCGCCATCGCCGAAAAGCAGTTCCTGGCCGAGGTCGAGCACCCATTGATCGTCGAGATCTACAACTTCGTCACCGCTCCCGACGGCGCCAGCTACATCGTCATGGAGTACGTGGGCGGCAAGGCCCTGAACAGCATCCTCAAAGATCGGATGTCGGCCAACAGTGGCCGGTTCGATGCGCTGCCGCCGGACCAGGCGATCGCGTTCGTCGTCGAGATACTGCCCGCATTCAGCTATCTGCACGGGTTGAACCTGCTCTACTGCGATTTCAAGCCAGCGAACGTCATCCAGGCAGGCGACGCGGTGAAGCTGATCGACCTCGGTGGCGTGCGCAAGATCGGCGACGACATCACGCCCATCTACGGCACGGTTGGTTTCCAGGCGCCGGAAGTACCCGCCGATGGCTGCACGGTCGCGAGCGACATCTACACCATCGCCCGAACCCTGGCGGTCTTGCTGTTCGAGTTCCGCGGGTATCAGAACACGTTCGTCGACAGCATGCCCGGGCCCGAGAGCGTGCCGCTGTTCGCCCAGCACGACTCGCTGTTCCGGCTGCTGCTGAAGGGCATTTCGACCCGTCCGGAAGATCGCTTCCAGTCCGCCGAAGAGATGCGCGAGCAGCTGCTCGGCGTGTTACGCGAGGTCACTGCGACAATGCAGGGCAACCGAGCCGGAGCGGTGACCCGCTCGACTCCCTCCCGGTTGTTCACGACCCCCGCCGTGTCCACCGACGGACTCACGTGGAGCGACCTCCCGAGGTTGCTGCCCGACGCATCCGATCCCATGGCCGACTGGCTGGCCGGCGTCACAGCCGAGGACCCGCAAGCACGATTCACCGCACTCGAGGGCGCTCCGGAGCAAACACCCGCCGTGTGGTTGTCGATGGCGTACGCGGCGATGGAGCTCGGCGACACGGGCGCCGCCGACACGCTCGCCCGTCGCATCCTCGACGCCGATCCCTGGGATTGGCGAGGCGTGTGGGTGATGGGCCTGGCCGCGCTGGCTCGCGGGGACGCGCCGTCGGCTGTCAGTGCATTCAACGCCGTCTACGGTCAGGTGCCGGGCGAGCTCGCACCGAAACTGGCCCTCGCCCGGGCCTGTGAGGAGACCGCTGACGCCGCCGTTGCCGGTCGCCTCTACCGCACCTGCGCGATCACGGATGCGGCCTACATCGCGCCGGCTCAGTTCGGCTTGGCGCGCATTGCAGCGAGGTCGCTCGATCGAATGGGTGCGCTGCTCGCGCTCGACTCGATCCCCACGACCAGCCGGGCGTACGGCGATGCCCGCCGGACCAAGGCCATCCTGCTCGCCGAGCAGCCCGAGCCAGGCCGCGAACTCGACGATCTCGACCGGGCCTCGGTCGAACTCGAACTCGGCAACCTGCAGCCTCGGGCTCGCACCGATCTGCGGATCAAGATCCTGACCTCTGCACTCGACCTGGTCCGCAAGGCCGGACCGAGCAGTGCCCGGCCTCCTGCAGCGGGCCGGAACGTGGCCGGTGTGGCTGCGACCGAGAACGACCTGCGCTCCGCACTCGAGCAGACGTATCGCGAGGCGGCCCGCCAGACGGCCGACGCGGCCGAACGGATCCGGCTCGTCGATCAGGCCAATCAGGTACGTCCGAGGTCATTGGTGTGACCGACTCACCCATCGTTGCCGGCACCGTGCCGGCCGCCCACACCTCTGCCGACATCTCTGCCGACATCTCTGCCGACGTCTCTACCTGCACCAACTGTGGCGCGGCGGTTGGACCGAACGACGGATTCTGTGAGGAGTGCGGCCACACCTTGCGCCATGATGCCGTTGCCGCCGCACCGGACGCAGCGCCTCAACCGCTGCCGGGAGCGACCCAGATCATCTCGGCCAGCTCGGTCATTGCCTCCGCGTCACCGACAACGGCGCCGAAGCCCCCGTGCGCGCTGTGTGGCCACGAGGTGCTCGACGACGGATTCTGCAGCAACTGCGGAGCCAAGGCGCTGAGCAAACGCGATCACTGGACCGAGGCGCCCCGCGCCGATCTCGCCGGCGTCTGCGACAAGGGCATCTCCCACGCCCGCAACGAGGACGGGATGGCGTTGGCCGTGGGCGGCGGACCGGAAGATTTCAGCGACGGACGGATGGTCATCCTCGTCTGCGACGGAGTCACCACTGCGCCGGAGAGCGACCGGGCCAGCCTGGCGGCATGCATCGATGGATCGAACGCACTGCTCTCGGCACCGGTTGCGCCCGAGGGCGCCGCCGCAGCCGTGACGCACTGGACCGAACAGATCCGGATCTGTGGGGTCGCCGCCAACGCAGCAGCAGTGGGAGTCGCCCACACACTCGGCGATCCGCCGGAGCCGCCGTCGTGCACGTTCGTCGCCGCGGTGGCGGTCGCCGCCCCCGACGCGTCATCGACGCTGATCGCCGTTGGCTGGTGCGGCGACTCTCGGGCGTACTGGTTCGGTGACGACGGCGACGGTCGCCAACTCACCGTCGACCACTCGCTCGGCACCGAGATGATCGCATCGGGAATGACGGCTGCTGAAGCTGAGGCCCAGCCCACCAGCCACACGATCACCCGTTGGCTCGGTGCCGACAGCGTCAACCCGACGCCCGAGATCATGACGATGACGCCGACCAGTGCGGGCTGGCTGATCGTGGTCTCCGACGGGATGTGGAACTACGCGTCCAGCCCACCGGCGCTGGCGCTGGTGATGCTGCGGGCCGCAGCAGATCTCGGCCCAGCGGCGACACCCTTGACGATCGCCGAGTCGATGGCGGCCTGGGCCAACGAGCAGGGCGGCCACGACAACATCACCGTCGCCCTCGGCCGGATCAACGATCCCACCCTGAGCACACCCTCCATTCCCGCGTCCACTTCTTGAGGAGCATGACCATGGCGAACTTCAGCGTCCAGATCTATCAGAACGAATTTCTGTCGGACAACGCAACCGACGTGCACGCCGTTGCGTCCGTCGCCTGTACCGACGCCGGCACTGCCGGACACTCCGGCGGCGGGTCCGCTGCCGAGATCATCCTGATCGACACCAGCGGATCGATGGATCTGCCCCCGACCAAGATCACCGCCGCCCGACGGGCGGCCAAAGTCGCGCTCGACGAGATCGTCGACGGCACCCAGTTTGCGGTGGTGGCCGGCTTCAACAACGTCGAGGTCGTCTATCCCAACAGCTTCACCCTGGCAACGATGGACGCGAATACCCGCCAGCAGGCCCAGAACGCGATCACTCGCATCCGGCCTGGCGGCACCACTGCGATCGGGCTGTGGGTCAACACTGCGACCGACATGTTCCTGCGTTCGCAGGCCACTCAGCGCCACGCGATCCTGCTCACCGACGGCCGGGTCGAGGGCGAGGAGCCGCAGGTCCTCAGCCAGGCAATCGCCCGAGCGACCGGCGTGTTCCAGTGCGACTGCCGCGGCATCGGCGAGAACTGGGACGTCGAGCAGTTGCGCCGGATCTCCACCGCATTGCTCGGAACGGTCGACATCGTCGCCGACCCGCACGACCTCGAGGCCGACTTCAAGCAGATGATGCGCGAATCGATGAGTCGCGGCGTGTCTGATGCGCGACTGCGGATTTGGACGCCGCAGGGCAGCGAGGTGTTGTTCGTCCGGCAGGTCGCGCCAGAGGTGCAGGACCTCAGCGACCGGGCCGAGCGGATCAGTCCGCTGATCGTCGAATACCCGACCGGCGCCTGGAGCGATGGATCCCGCGACTATCACATCGCGGTGCGGGTGCCGGTGGCGCCGGTGGGCAATGAACGCCTCGCTGCTCGGGCCGAGATCGTGGTCGGTGACACGGTCGTCGCCAAGGGTCTGATCCGGGCGGTGTGGAGCGGCGACGTCGACCTCACCACTCGCATCGACCCAGCGGTCGCCCACTACACCGGTCAGGCCAATCTGGCCGACGCGATCCAGAAGGGGCTCGCGGCCAAGGCCGCCGGCGACGATCGCACCGCAACAGTGCTGCTCGGTCAGGCCGCCAAGCTCGCTCACGACACCGGCAACGAGAGCACCACCCGCCTGCTCGCCAAGGTGGTCGACCTGGTCGATGTCGAGGCCGGCACCGTTCGACTCAAGCGAGAAGTGCAAAAGGCTGATGAGATGGCGCTCGACACCCGCAGCACCAAGACCACCCGAATCCGCCGCACCGAGCCATCAGCAGCGCCATCAGAAGGTGGTGGACTGCCAGCTCCCGATCCTGCCGCCGCCGCTCCAGCCGGAACCGACCCAGGAACGCCGGCATGAGCCAGTCCACGTGTCCCAACGGCCACCTGTCCAACGATCCTGACTGGTGCGACACCTGCGGCGCTCGTCTCGGGGCAGCGCCCTCGGACCCGAACGCTGCCGCCGGTGCGTCCCCCGCAGCGGTGCCGTCACCACCAGCCGCGCCACACGGTTCGTCCGGCTCGACGGGTTCGTCACCGATGGGTTCGGTGCCGTGCCCACACTGCGATGCCCCGAATCTGTCCGACGCGTTGTTCTGTGAGGACTGCGGCTACGACTTCACCACTGGCCAGGCACCTGACCCGGTTCCCACCGGCACCGTCTCCGTGACGGGCTCGACCCCAGCGCCGAGCACGGGTCCAGCCGCGACTGTGGCTGCGGCTGCGGACCCCTCCGGTGTGGTGGTCCCTGCCGGGCCGAGCGGGTGGATCGTGATCGTGGAGGTCGATCCGAAGTGGTTCGAACTCAAAGGAACGCTCGCTGATCAACCATGCCCACGGCCGTCGTCGTCGACCATTCCGCTCGGCCTGGCCGTCGTCCGGATCGGCCGGTCGAGCCAGTCCCGCGGCATCCATCCGGAGATCGCAATGGACTCCGACACAGCGGTGTCCCGTCAGCACGCGCAGTTGATCGCGGCTTCGTCAACCGGCGACTCAACGGCACCCGCTGATGCGTTTGCCGCTGTGGACCTGGGTTCCACCAACGGCACGTTCGTGGTCAAGGCGGGTGCCGAGCCGAATGCCGACATCCAACCGATCGATCCCGGCGTCGCGACACTGCTGGCCGACGGCGACCGGGTCTATCTCGGCGCCTGGAGTCGGCTCACGATCCGCAACACCGGGGCCTGACCAATGGCTGTCCGACTCGACTTCTACTCCGTCATCGACGACCGGCAATTCGACCCGAGCGGCCCCCATGAAGCGGGTTGGGTCGGCTTCGTGGCAGCATCCGACGCAGATGAGCGCGAGTTGATCGCGCTGCTCGAAGCGTGCGCGATTGTCGGCGCATTGATCGGAGCAGTCAACCAAGGTGCGGGGACCGACGCTGCTGCAGCGATCGCGCTCGGCGAGGCCGAGGCCAGATCTCCACTCAGCCGAACCTGGCTCGACGTGATCGGCTGGTCAGCCGAAATCGCAGCCGTGCGTGAGACCCGGCTCGGATGGCTGACCCGCTACGACCGCGGCGGGAGCAGCGACGACGGCGCAGAGGAATGGAAGACCTCGTGGAGCGACGCGCCCACCGAAGGAACCGGTGCCGACCAACCGTGGCCACCCGGCTGAGTCGTCCATGAGCCGTCCCTGCACTTCCCTCGCGTAACGCTCACACAACGCTGGCTCAAGCCCGGCCGAGGACCGGCCGAAACCTCTTGTGACTCAGCGAGCCGTGCACGACGTCTGACACAGCCTCCGGAGCGGATGCAGCTACACCCCTGGCGTGGGCGGTTGTGTTTGTTGCCGCGGTTGCTCGGTCGGTTGCGTTGCCGGCCGGGCCACTTCGACCGGTGCAGCCGGTTCGCTCTCAACGATGTGATCGATCGCTGTGTGGCCAGGCGTGGTCTGATCGGTCGCCGTGTGCACCTCGATCTGGTCGAGTTCGGCCTGAGCAGCGGCCAGCGCGTCAAGCCGGATCTGGGCGGCACGAACCGAATCATCGAGCATCTGCTGCGGCGTCGAGCCCACGGCCGGCTGAGCGAGTGCGGCAACCGATGCCTCGAGCGCAACCACGTCGGGTTCCACTGCTGCGATCGCAGTCTCACGATCGCCCCGTGGCAGGGACGCGGCGGCGATGAGGCGTTCGTCGATCGCCTGCGCGGCGTTCTCGATCGATGCCCGTGACTCCATGAACGCGCCATCGGACAACGTCACGTTGGCGCGCAGTGCAGCGACCGACTCGCCCAGCCGACGGTGCAATTTGGCCTCGGCGGAATGGGCTCCTGCCCAGCCTGCGGGTGCGGCAGTGGCGCGGCCGGGCACGATCTCGTTGGCCTTGGCAAAGTTCTGCTTCTGGCGAACGGCGATCGCACCCACTCCCGCGCCGACGAGGGCCACCAGCAATACCGCGACGATCAGGAACGTCATCGTCGTTTGGACGCCGAGAACACCGCGATCAGGGCGATGATGATGATCAGTGCGATCACGGCGGCGATGATGATCTTGACCTTGCTCCACGGCCGAGCGCCTTGCACTTCGCCAGTGACACCGTTGATGTACACCTGGAACGGCTTGTCCTGGTAGATCACGGTCAGCAGCCAGATCGGCAGCAACAGGTGCTTGTAGGTCATTTCCCGCCACGAGACGTTGGTGTTGTGGACTCGCTGTTGATCGCCGCCGATGTCCCGGCGCACGGTCTGGCTGATCGCAGTTTCCATCTGCGATGTGGCCTCGCCCATGCACTCCTCCACGTCGTGGTCGTAGGTGCGACACAGGTGACCGGCGACGAATTCGGGAGAGTAGGGCTTGGCGTCGTTGGTCGGCCACGGTTCGAGCTTGGCGATCCGGTTCTTCTCGAAGCCGTCATTGGCGAAGATCGTGATGTCGTCGAAGCTGTTGTGGACCTGTCCGGACACCTGGTACCAGTTGGTGCGGGTCTCGGTGTGCTGATCGTCGCCGGAGCCGACTGTGACCGTGTAATTGTCGCCACGCTCACCGGAGTATGCGGTGTCGGTCTCGGCGTCGTAGGTGAAATAGGCCGTGTACACGCTGGTGAACGAGCCGGTGCGGTTGTAGGTCTTGAACTCTGTGGGCGCGAACTTGCGGCTGTTGATCCACTTGTCGATCAACTCCGTCGCCTGCTTGTGATCGATCTGAAACGGCACCACACCATCGACCGCAAGCCGGGTCGGGGCGTTGTGGACGTCGTCGCGCTGGATCGGAGTCGCGCAATACGGGCAGCGCTCAGCCGTGAGACTGCCCGTGAAGGTGGTGTGTCCGCCGCAGTTCTGGCAGACGATCTCTTTGGTTTCAGCGACCAACGACCGCTGACCCTGCATCTTGTTTTCGCGCAGTGCCTGCAGCGCTGTGCGCAGATCTTGCTCGACCGCGGTCTTGGTCATGTCGACGGTGAGATCGTGGACGACACCACAGCTCGGGCACTTCAGCTTCTGGAGTTTGATGTCGAATTCCAATTCGGCACCACAGCTCTCGCACGGATAGGTGCGGGTCGCTTCGGTGCTGTGCAAGGCCGCTCGGTCGCGAGGCGTTGGCGACGACAGCCCGTGCAGTGGAGGTGGCGGCGCGGACGGAGCGGACGGAGCGGACGGGGTCGACTGCACCGGAGGGGGAGGCGGAGACGCCTGCGGCGGCATCGGCGGCGGAGGCGGCCCACCACCGAACGGCGGCAACGGCGGAGGCGGCGGGGCGCCCATATCACTCATCGTCAGGCGCTGGCCGCTGGCGGCATCGGCGGTGGGGTCGATGCAGATGGCGGCAGTGGCGGCGGGGCGGAGAAGAAGACCTGCAGCGCAGGCACGCTCTGGGCCGGCATCCATTCGCCCATCCCCTGCGACCAGACGAGCGTGGTGCCCACGATCTGGCCACCGGCGATGCCGGACTGCATCTGGGCGAGGTTGTACGGGCCGCCCGGCTGGCCGCCGGCATCGACGTGGTAAAGCGCCTGGCCGGGCAGCGGCGGCGGGGCAGGAACCGCTGCGACCGGTGCGGCCGCGGGTGCCTGACTCGGAGCGAACGCGTTGCCCATCATCCCGGCCATCTGGCCACCCATCGCGACGCCCAGGCCGAGACCGAGACCGGTGCTTGCGGCACCGCCACCGGGGTTACCGGCTGCTGCGACCATTGCCTCGGCGGCCTTGGCCTGCTGGTAACGATCCATCGAGCCGACGTTGTCGAGGAAGCCGCCCTCTTCGACACCGCGGGCGACGCCACGGGTCATCGCTGCGGTGATCTCTTCCGGCAGCGAAATGTTCATCGTGATGTCAGGAATCTCGAGGCCGTACTCGTCGTCGACGCGCTCCTGGACGAACTCACGCAGCTTGCCGGCGAGTTCGACCTGGCGACCCTGGAGGTCGATCACACCGAGCTGCTTGCCATCGGCATCCTTCGTGGCGAGCACCATGTCGGAGAATGCGAGCGAGATGACTCGACGGAGCAGCTCGGAGATCTCTTCGATGTCGACATTGCTGTCGGTGCCAATGACCTCCTTCATGAAGATCTCGGGGTTGGCGATCTTGACCACGCAGAGGCCGTTGGCTCGCACCTGGACCATCTTGAAGTCGGGGTCGCGCACGGTCACCGGCGTGGGGGTGCCCCACCGCAGGCTCGTGACCGGCCGCGTGTTGATGAAATAGACCTCGCTACGGAACGGGCTGTCGAAGCCGTACTTCCAACCCTGCAGCGTGCTCAGAATCGGCAGGTTCTCGCTCTTGAGCTCGTAGTTGCCGGGATCGAACGTGTCGGCCATCGAGCCGCGGTAGACGAAGATCGCCTTCTGGCCCTCGCGCACGATCAATTGCGCGCCGTTCTTGATTTCGTTCTGATAACGGGGGAACCGCCATGCAAGCGTCGAGCGAGAGTCATCGATCCATTCGATGATGTCGACGAATTCGTTGCGGATCTTGTTCATCAAACCCATGTGTCACGTCCTTGTAGGGCCACCCTGGCGCGGCTCAAGCAGCGACGACCACCTTAGAACAGCCGACGTGTCCTGTCGGTCAGCTCGCGAGCTGCGATGCGGACTCGAACCCATCCCATGCAGTCACCCGCTGGGTTCGGATCGCGAGCAACGCGGTCGCTCGCGCGCTCGGCCCACGATCGCCGCGGGCGCTGTCACCCAAGACGATCGTCTCGCCCCGCAACATCACGCCGACCTTGGCCGACGGACGCGAGTCATCACTCTGATCGAAAGTCACGCTGCATCGACCAGGCAGGGTCGCGCCCAGATGAGCGAGCAGTTCGAGATCAACAGAAACGGTCTCACCTGTTGGGTCCCACCATCCCGGCACTGCGGCCGGACCGAGCGTCGTCTCCAAACCAACGACACACGGCCCGTCGACGTCGAGCAATGCTCGCTGACGCATCGTCAGCGAGGATCGGTCCGGAGAATGCTCTGTGCGGCGGCGACCACGCGGCGATCGCTCGATGGCCGACGCCGCGGCGAACGCGCCCGTCCACTCGATGATCCGTTCGGCGTTCCAACGCAGGCGATGGTCGTGCTGGACCACAACCAGCACGCGAGCCGCCGGCCTCCAGCTTTCGGGTATTGCGCTGCCGTCATCGAGGTAGCCGGCGAGTTGATCGAGATAGTTCAGCCCGATCCTGGCGACGGCGATGCCGGCAATCGACGCTGCGGTGGGATCAGCCAATGCATCGAGCGGACGGCGCGGATCGAGCACCGTCGTGCGGCCGACCGACAGCGTCCACTCGGGCAACGCGCAACCGTGGGACACGCCGACCGCGTTCAGCACGCCAGCCCGCGGTCGTCGACGAAGCATGCCGACTTTGACGGCCGAGGTCGACGTGGTCGACCACGACCGATTGGCCATCTCGACGCCTGCGATGACGGTGGTGTGGGGGCCGATCCCGCTCTGTACGGCGAGATGTTGGAATCGAGCGGTCATCGCGCCGAGTTGGAGACCGGGATGTCGACGGCTGCCGGATCGATCCCGAGGCGCTTGTAGAGGTTCTCGGCGAACTTCTCGCCCGTGCGCTGCATCATGGTCGACATCGTTGCTTCGACCGCCCGACGGGCCAGCTTGGGCAGTGGAAGGTCGACACACAGGGTGATGTCAACCGAGAGTCGCGTGCTCTGCATGTCCAGTGCCTCGAGCGTGTACACCCCGCTGGCACCGGCTCGCTCGCCGCTGCCATTCGGAGGCTGGTGGACATATTTGATCTCTCGGGGTTCGTCGAAAAGCATCAGCTCGGTGAACGACGGTGTCACCGACACCCCGAGCGCGGAGATGCCACGAAGGTGCCACGTCCAGATGTCACCGTCGACATCGATCGAACGCACGAGCGGCGTCAGCGACGCCAGCACGTCGGCGTCGCGCAGGGCATCCCAGATGCGCTCACGAGCGGCAGGTACGACAGCAACCGAGATGTTTTGAGATGAGAACGTGGCCAAGGCCACTTCGCTACCCGGTCTCGACTCGGCCGAAACCGCAGCTGTCTACTGCAGTGACTGCACCGACCCCAGCGGCGCGTCGAACGGTGAACCGATCATCCGGTGGAGGATCTCGAAGCACACCTCGCGCGGATCGATGCCTGCTTGGCCCCAGCCGATGAGCGACGCCCGGCAGACGCCGAGTGCAGCGTTGGCGATTGCGTGGGCGCGGATCGTGGCTTCGATCGAGTTGCCCCAGGCGTGGATCAGATACGCGGCGACGACTTCTTCGTAGTCGCGATCGGTGCGAGCATCTTCGGCGCGCAACGCCGCCACCTCGGCCAGCAATTGGTACCGCGTGCGCCGAGTCGGCGAGCTGATGTCAAGCCCGTGGGCGAGCACGTCACACAGGTGAAGCAACGGATTTCCGGGCTGGTGCCCGTCGCCGAGTCGCTCGGTGAAGTTGCGCACACGTTCTTCATGGTCCGGAAACGCAGCAGCAGCCTTGGTCGAGAAGTGAAGGAAGAAGGTGCGCGGACTGACGCCGGCAGCACCGGCGATTTCCTCGACGGTGGTCTCCTCGTAGCCATTCGTGCTGAACAGGCGCAGTGCATGTTCGGCCAGGGTGCGGCGGGTCTCCACTCGTTGCAACTCACGCTGGTTCATCGGCACGTCCCTTTCGATGCGGTCAGCTTGCGGTCAGTGTACGGACGGTGTCAAATGGGCGTCTCAGATCGACGATTTGGCACTTGACGAGACTGGACATGCCGTATTAACTGCAGTCAGTGCACCCAACGATTCGTTGGGTGGCTGACCTGGGGAGGTCCTGTGATGGTCCGTTACTCGAAGTCCCGTTCTCGCAGCGTGATGACTCGAACCGCCGCTTGTGCGATCGCTGGCGTGATGATCCTCGCTGCGTGTGGCAGCGATCCCGCCGCACCGGCCAGCACGAGCGGCAGCGGTGGCAGCACAGCCGCCAGCGTCGATGGCGGTGGCAACACCGGCGGAGACACCGGTGGCGGCAAGGCGTTGGTCATCGCCCGCCAGATGGACGTCAACTCGCTCGATCCGTCGCTCGCTTACTGCGACACCTGCCAGATCTACATGACGGCCGTCTACGAGACGTTGATCGGACTGGACAGCAGCGACAACCAAACGCTCGTCCCCCGACTCGCGACCAAGTGGGAAGGCAACCCAGCACAGACCGAATTCACGTTCACGCTCGATCCGAAGGCGGTGTTCGCCGATGGCACCAAGGTGACGAGCGCCGACGTGAAGTTCTCGTGGGAGCGACTCAAGGCGCTGCAGGGTTCGTCGTCGTACCTCGCCGGAAGCATCGAGACGATCGACACGCCCGACGAATCGACGGTCGTCGTCACACTCAACGCACCGAACTCGGCCTTCCTGGCCCAGGTCAACAGCCCGTACCTCGGCATCATCAACGCCAAGTTGGCCCAAGCCAACGGAGCAACGATGGATCCGGCCACCGACACCGCCGAGACCTGGTTCCTGTCCAACTCGGCCGGCAGTGGAGCGTTCGCACTGAAGTCCTACGCCGATGGCAACGAACTGCGACTGAGCCGCAACGACAAATTCTGGGGCGCCGTCTCGGAATTCCCCGAGGTGATCATCAAAGAGACCCCCAGCGCCGTCACTCAGCGTCAGCAACTCGAACAGGGCGCGGTCGACATCGCGATGCAGATCTCGGCCGATGTCGCAAGCGGCCTCGACAGCACCGATGTCACCGTGACCGACGTCCCGAGCTTCAACTACGTGTACCTCGCAATCAGCGAGAAAGCCGTCGGCGGCGAGGCCCTGACACCCGCCGTTCGAGAGGCGATCCGACTCGCACTCGACTACGACAACTTGGTCCAGGTCACCGCGGGGGGTGCCGGTCAGTCGCAAGCGTCGCCGATTCCCAACGGTTTCGCCGGATCGGCTGACCTGCCCAAGCCGGTCCAGAACATCGAGAAGGCCAAGCAGTTGCTCGCCGATGCCGGCGTCACCGACATCACCCTCGATGCGACCTTCCCGTCGCTCAACGTCTATGGGATCGACTTCAGCACGGCCATGCAGCAGGTTCAGACCGACCTCAAGAAGGTCGGCATCAACCTCGAACTCAACCCGGTCGAAATTGCGGTGTGGGCCGACAAGATCGGCAAAGACGGCATCCCCGTGACGATGCTCTACTTCGCTCCCGATCACACCGATTCCAGCCAGTACGTGCAGTACTTCAGCATGGCCGAGGGCACCCAGTGGCAGGGCTGGACCAAGAGCGATCCGAATCCCGAAGAGGCCACCGTGCTCGCTCAGGCATTCGCCACCCAAGATGCAACCGAACGGGCCTCGCTCTACAAGCAGCTCGGCCAGATGATGATCGACGATCAAGTGATCATTCCGATCGTCAACCCCGACCTGTTCCTGGCCAGCCGCTCCGACATCACCGGCATGGCCTACAGCGCCTGCTGCAACCTCGACTTGTCCAAGCTCGGCCGGTCCTAGAGGTTCACGTCTCCACGTGAAGCGCTATTTGATCCGACGAATCGCAGTGATGCCGCTGCTGTTGCTCGGCATCGCCACGCTCGTCTTCGCCGTCTCACGATTGACACCAGCAGATCCGCTGGTGTCAATCGTGGGCGAGCGCAACCTCAACAACCCCGATGTGGTCAACGCGGCCAAGGCTCGCTGGGGGCTCGACGACTCGGTGCCGGTGCAATACGCGACGTACATGAAGAACCTTGTTCGAGGCGAGATGGGGACGTCGTTCTCGACCCGCAAGCCGGTGTTCGACGACCTGATCGATCGGCTCCCGGCGACGCTCGAGCTCACGTTCACAGCGTTGATCGGTGGCACCGCGATCGGCATCGGACTCGGCATCGTCGCAGCCCGCAAGCGCAACAAGCTCATCGACCACGTCGCCCGGTTCTTCGCCCTGATCGGCTCGTCACTCCCTGCGTTCTGGAGCGGCCTGCTGCTGCTCTACGTGTTGTATGCGCGACTCGGCTGGCTGCCAGGTCCGGGTCGCCTCGAGCCTCGCTCTGCACCGCCCGGACGGATCACCGGCTTCTACACGATCGACTCGCTGCTGCACGGCAACATGTCGCTGTTCGTCCAAGCCGCGACCCACCTGATCCTGCCCGCGGCCGTGCTCGGGTGGGGCGTGATCGGCATCGTGACGAGACTCGTGCGGGCCAGCCTGCTCGACGAACTCTCGATGGAATACGTGCGGGTCGGCCGAGCGATGGGCCTGCGCGAACGCACGGTCGTCAACACCCACGCCTTGCGCAATGCCCTGCTGCCGACCATCACGATCGTTGCGTTCACGTTCGCGTTCCTGCTCACCGGCGCGGTGTTGACCGAGACCGTTTTCTCGTGGCCCGGGGTCGGCAGCTATGCGGTCGACGCGTCACGCAACCTCGACTTCCCGGCGATTATCGGCGTCACCATCCTCGGTGGTGTTGCATTCCTGATCACCAATCTCATCACCGATGTCGCCTACGCCTTCGCCGACCCCCGGATCCGACTGTCGTGACGCGTCGATGAGCACGATCTCGTTGCCGGTTGCCGCTACTCGCCGTCGACGCATCCGTCCACCGTGGTTGCGAGGTCCGGCGCTGGTCGGCGTCATCGTCCTGTCGTTGTGGGTGCTGGTCGCGATCACACTGCCACTGTGGACGCCGTTCGATCCGCTCGAGCCCGTCGCCGCTCGGTTGCAGGGCCCGAGCTGGTCGCATCTGATGGGCACCGACGCGCTCGGGCGCGATGTGTTCGTCCGCACCCTCTACGGGGCGCGGATCTCGCTGCCGGTCGCGGCGATCGTGATCATCTCCTCGGTCATCGTCGGTACGGTCGTCGGCGCGGCAGCCGGGTTCTTCGGGGGCTGGATCGATGCCGTCCTGATGCGTCTCGTCGACATCACGATGGCGTTCCCTCCGATCCTGCTCGCGATGGCCATCACCGCCTCCCTCGGGCCTGGCATCCGCAATGCGCTGATCGCGATGGCGTTGGTCTGGTGGCCGATCTACGCCCGACTGCTGCGGGCCCAGGTGATCGCTGTGCGGCAGCGCGAGTTCGTCGAATCGGCACAGGCGATCGGTGCCGGACGATGGCTGATCCTGCGCCGCTACATCCTGCCGATGTCGTACACGCCCGTGTTGGTCAACGGCACGATGGACTTCGGTCAGGTGGTGCTGCTCACCGCTTCGTTGAGCTTCATCGGCCTCGGTGCTCGCCCGCCGTCATCGGAGTGGGGGGCGATGATCACCGAGGGCGCGACCAACTTCTACCAGTGGTGGATCGCTGCGTCACCAGGCCTCGCGATTCTGCTGGTCGTGATGGCGTTCAACTTCGTCGGCGATGCACTGCGCGACACCTTCGATGTCAAGGAGCAGGGCCGGTGACCGACCCGAACCAGACGAGCCAGCCGATCCTCAGCGTGCGCGATCTGCGGGTCACGTTCGACACTCCGTCCGGCGATGTTCCCGCAGTACGAGGAATCGACCTCGATGTGTTCGCGGGTGACGCGTTGGCCATCGTCGGCGAATCCGGCTCCGGTAAGAGCGTGACGATGATGGCGATGCTCGGATTGCTGCCGACCGCTCGGGTCACCGGATCGGCTCGGTTCCGCGACACCGAACTGGTCGGTCTCGCACCGTCGAAGTTGCGTGCTGTCCGCGGCCGCAAGGTGGCGATGGTCTTCCAGGATCCAATGACCTCACTCAATCCGGTGCTCACCGTTGGTCGTCAACTTTCGCTGGTGATGCGAGCCCATCAACCAGGGCTGTCGAAGAAGGCTGCGCTCGCCAAAGCGGTGTCGCTGCTCGATCAGGTCGCGATCTCGCAACCGGCCAAGCGGGTCCACGCCTATCCACACGAGCTGTCCGGTGGAATGCGTCAGCGGGTGATGATCGCAATGGCGATTTCGAACGATCCAGAGGTACTGATCGCCGACGAGCCGACCACTGCGCTCGACGTGACCGTGCAAGCCCAGATCATGGATCTGCTCGGTGATCTGCGCCGCGAGAAGCAACTTGCGCTCGTCCTGATCACCCACGACCTCGGAGTCGTCGCGGGTGAGGCCGACCGGGTCGCGGTGATGTACGCGGGTCGGGTCGTCGAGACAGGAGCGGTCGGCGCGTTGTTCGCCAATCCCGGCCATCCGTACACCAGGGGTCTGCTCGAATGCCTCCCTCGACTCGACAGCCGTCACGAGGTGCAGGCAGCAATCCCCGGTGTACCCGCCAGCCCTCAGGCGCTGCCACCCGGCTGCCCGTTCACGCCGCGTTGCCGATTCGCGGTGGCGAGTTGCTCGGATGCCGAACCGATGCTCGCCCCGCACGGAGCGACGCGAATCGCCTGCTCGGTGTTCGCCGAACCCGCCGACGCTGTGACGACCTCGGGGGCGCCACGATGAGCGAGCCGATTCTGCGCGTTGCGAATCTGGTCAAGGAGTTCAAGGTCCGCGACCGCGGCCGAGCGACGGTGCTCCACGCGGTCAGTGGCGTCAGCTTCGACCTCCAACCGGGCGAGACGCTCGCCCTCGTCGGCGAGAGCGGTTGCGGCAAGTCCACGACCGGCCGGTGCATCCTGCGCTTGATCGAGCCGACGAGCGGCGACGTGCAGTTCCGGGGCAAGGATCTGCTCGCGATGAAGCGCGATGAACTGCGCCGCGCCCGCCGCGACATGCAGATCGTGTTCCAGGATCCGCAGTCGTCGCTGCATCCGCGGATGACCGTTCGCCGCCTGTTGGCCGAACCGCTCGAGGTACACGGAGAATCACCGGCTGCCGTTCGCGAGCGGGTCGATGAGCTGCTCGCGCTGGTCCAACTCCGACCCGAGCACCTCGACCGCTACCCCCACCAGTTCTCCGGCGGGCAACGCCAGCGTGTCGGCATCGCTCGGGCGTTGGCGATCTCGCCCGCGCTGCTCGTGTTGGACGAGCCGGTGTCCGCCCTCGACGTCAGCATCCAGGCCGAGATCATGAAGTTGCTGATCGACCTACGCGAGCGGCTTGGCTTGTCGTATGTGTTCATCGCCCACGATCTCGCTGTCGTGCGCCAACTCGCTGACCGGGTGGCAGTGATGTACCTCGGCAAGATCGTCGAGATCGGCCCGTCTGATCAGGTGTACGACACCCCGCAACATCCATACACCCAAGCCCTGCTCTCGGCAGTGCCGATCCCTGATCCTGCCATCCAACAGCAGCGCCGCAGGATCGTCTTGCAGGGCGAACTACCGAGCGCGATCGAGCCACCGTCGGGCTGCCGGTTCCGCACCCGCTGCTGGCGAGCCGAACAACGTTGTGCCGACACCGAACCGTTGCTGATCGGCAACGTTCAGGGCAATGACATTGGGCATCTCGTCGCATGCCACTTTCCCGGTGCCGATGGCCGAGCTGCGGTCGATATCGCCGCTGTGACGTCCGGGCCGGCGACATGACGTGTGTACTTGCGATCGATCTCGGCAGCACCGGAGTGAAGGTGGCTGTGGTCGACGACGCGGGTCGAGTGCTCGCCGGAGCGGGCGAGGTGTTACCGCTGATCTTCACGCCCGGCGGCGGGGTCGAACAGGATGCCAACGGGTGGTGGGCTGCGATCGGTCGCTGTGCTCGCCAGGCCGTACCTGCGTCGGGGCTTGGCGCAGCTGACATCACCGTCATCGCGGTGACCAGCCAGTACACATCGACGCTTGCGGTCGACAGCGCCGGAACACCGCTCGCCAACACGATCATGTGGATGGACGGTCGCGGTCGCCGCAACCATCCGGCGATCGCCACCGCCGAGACCGCGCCACGATGGATCGAGCTGCACGGGATCGCGCCCTCTGGCAACGACGACCTCGGCCACGTCGGCATCATCCGCAACCTGTTGCCAGACGTCTACGCCGCAGCTGCCGCATTCGTCGAGCCGATGGATGCGATTGCCGCCCGGCTCACCGGCCGGGTGACCGCGACGCAGAACACGATGTTCCCGATGCTGTCGGTCGACAACCGGACGTGGGGTGCCACGACGTACAGCGACGAACTCTTGGCGATGTCGACGTTGGACGTCGCCAAGTTGCCGACGCTCGTGCCGATGGGTGAGCCGCGCGGCACCGTCACGACCGCGGCTGCAGAGCACCTCGGAATCTCGCCGAACGCGATCGTTGCCGATGCAACGATCGACTCGGTGACCTCAGCGGTCGGCACCGGGGCCATCGACAGTTCGCGCTGCGGTCTGATCATCGGCACCACGACCGTGATGGCCACCCACTTGCCCTCCAAGCGCCACGACATCGAACACGGGCTGACATCCGCGCCGAGCCCGCTGCCGGGTACCTACTTTCTCGTTGCCGAGAACGGTGTCGGCGGCAAGGCACTCGACCTGTTCGTCAACGACATCGTCTATCCCGATGACGGTCTCGGTCTTGCGGCTCCGCACGACGCGTTCGAGCGGGTGCTCGCTGCCGCAGCCTCGGCGCCGACTGGGGCCAACGGCGTGATGTTCCTGCCATGGCTGATCGGCTCGATGGCCCCCTCGTACCATCGCCGCACCCGCGCCGGTTTCGTCAACATCGGCCTCGGCACCCGTCGGGCCGACATGGCCCGAGCCGTCATCGAAGGTGTCGCGATGAACGCCGCCTGGCTGCTGCCCCATTTCAGCGCGCTCGCCGGGCAGCAGTACGCCGAGATCGGATTCGGCGGAGGCGGTGCCGGATCTGCGCTGTGGGGCCAGACGCTCGCCGATTGTTTCGGTGTGCAGGTTCGGCGGCTGACGAATTCGACATCGACCAACGCTCACGGCGCTGCACTCCTCGCACTCGTTGCGCTCGGCGACGTACATCTCGAGGACGTGCCGTCGATGCTCACCACAGCAGCGCTGCACGAACCCGATCCTGCCGCCCAAGCCGTCTACGCCGACCTGCTCCCCCACTTCGTCGATTTCCACGATCGCGCCGCGCCGTTCTACGACTCGCTCAACTCCTGACCCGAACAACGCCGCCAAGAACAATGCCCCCAAGAACAATGCCCCCAAGAACAATGAGGTTCATGACATGACCACTCCCCCTGACACCAACAACCGGCCCGTGTCGCCGATGCATCCTTACGCCGATCGCTACGACGTGCACAGCGAGATGCCCGAGCACGGCATCAGCCGCGAGGAGATCCTGCGCGAACTGCGCGAGATGTCGACCGAAGAGGACAGCAAGGGCGATACCGGACGGGTGAGCGGCAGCATCTACAGCGGCGACCACGATCACTACGCGTTCCTCGTCGAGGCCTACGCGTTCTATGCCCACAGCAACGTCCTCCAGCGCGACATGTACCCGAGCGCGACCAAGATGGAAGCCGAGATCATCGCCATGACGGCCGGCATGCTGCATGGCGACATCGATGGCGAGGGCGACGAGGGAGTCGGCGGCCTGATCACGTCCGGCGGTACCGAGAGCCTCGTCACGGCGATGCTCGCCTATCGCGAGTGGGGTCGCAACGTGAAAGGCATCGAGCACCCCGAAGTGATCATGGCGGTCACCGCTCACCCAGCGCTCGACAAGGCGTTCCACTACTTCGGCATCAATGTCGTCAAGGCGCCTGTCACCGACAAGTACCTGGTCGACCTCGACTTCGTGCGTGACCACATCGGGCCGAACACGGTTGCGCTGATCGGGACAGCCGGCACCTATCCGCACGGCCTGATCGACCCGATCCCCGAGCTCGGCCAGATGGCCATCGAGCACAACCTGGGTCTGCACGTCGACGGCTGTCTCGGCGGCTTCATCATCGCCTGGGCCGAAGATCTCGGCTACCCCTTGCCGCCGTTCGACTTCCGGGTTCCGGGCGTGACATCGATCTCGGCCGACACCCACAAGTACGGCTACGCGCTGAAGGGCAGTTCGGTGCTGCTGTTCAAGCCGAAGTCGCTGCGCCGCGAGCAGTACTTCATGCAGGAAGGGTGGCCGGGAGGGATGTACTCGTCGCCGAGCATGGGCGGCAGCCGCAGCGGTGGTCTGATCGCGGCGACATGGGCATCGATGCTGACGTTGGGCAAGGAGGGCTACCGGTCTATCGCCGCCGACATTTTCGCCACTGCGGTCAAGATCAAGGATGCCGTGCGCTTGCACCCCGAACTCGAGCTGATCGGCGACTCGTTGTTCAACGTCGCGTTCAAGGCAGCCACACCGGTGGCCGATGGCGGGATCGACATCTTCCATGTCAACGACGGCCTCGCCGATCGCGGCTGGCGGATGAACGGCCTGCAGCGCCCACCGGCGCTGCACTTCTGCATCACCCGCCCCAACACCCAAGAGGGCGTCGCCGAAGCGTTCGCAATCGATCTCGCCGAAGCGGTCGAGTACGCCAAGAACCCACCGTCACCGATGCCCAAGAGCGGGGCGATGTACGGTGCCGGCGGCCGGACGATGGACAGCGACCGACTACGGGTCGGGATGTTCGACCGGCTCGATGCCATGCACGAGGTCGGCCCACGATGAGTTCGGTGGTGCCACCGGTCACCCATCCTCGCCGGTTCAGATTCGGGGTCGAGATGATGCACCCGTTCGAAGGCATGTCGTGGGTGGACACGGCCCGTGAGGTCGAATCGCTCGGCTACTCGACGCTGTTCGTCCCCGACCATTTCCACGAGGGCTTCGGACCGATCAGTGCGATGACCGCTGCGGCTGTCGCGACGACCACCCTGCACGTCGCACCGATGGTGTTCGCCTGCGACTTCCGCCACCCGGCCGTCGTCGCTCGCGAACTCGCCTCGATCGACATCATGTCGGCCGGACGGCTGGAGGTCGGACTCGGTGCCGGCTATCAGGAGACCGACTACTTCCCCACCGGCATCGCGATGGACTCGCCCGGTGTCCGAGTCAGCCGACTGATCGAACACACCACGGTGCTTCGTGGCTTGTTCGGCCCGGAACCACTGACGTTCGAGGGCGATCACTACAGGATCACCGCCCTCGACGGCACGCCCAAGCCGCACCGGCCCGGTGGCCCACCGATCCTGATCGCCGGCGGCGGCAAGCGACTCCTCACATTCGCGGCCCAGGCCGCCGACATCATCGGCGTCAACCCATCGCTGCCGAGCGCGACGCTGCGAGGCACTGCGGGTCGTGACGCACTCACCGGTCCGATCGACGAGAAGTTCGAGTGGATCCGAGCTGCGGCCGGCGACCGCTTCGACAGCCTCGAGGTCAACGCCTGGATGGCGGCTGCGGTGGTCACCGGGACCTCGGCGGAAGCCGAAGCGATCGCGTCCAAGATGTTCCCCGGCTTCGGCGCCGCGCCCGAGGACGTGCTTGCATCCCCGATCGTGTTGGTCGGCACCGAGACCCAGATCACCGAACGACTGCACGAGCGCCGCGAGCGGTGGGGCTACTCGTACCACGTCCTGCCCGCCGGCCGCGCCCACCAGTTCAGCCCCCTGGTCCAACGCCTGACCGGCACCTGACCAACACCTCGGTTGAGACTTCTGTGTCACCGCCTCCCATATTCCGGCTGTGTGGTGACACAGACCGACGGCGCGCATCCGGCGTCGGAGGTTCCGTAGGGTGGCGGGGTGACTCTGCCCATGGATCCCGACTGGTGGCGACGTGCCGTCGTCTACCAGGTGTACCCACGCTCGTTCGCCGATGCCGATGGTGACGGCACGGGCGACCTGGCCGGCATCATCGACCGACTCGGTTACCTGGCCGACCTCGGCGTCGATGCGATCTGGATCAGCCCGTGGTACCGATCGCCCCTCGCCGATGGCGGCTACGATGTCGCCGACTACCGCGACATCCTGCCCGAGTTCGGCACACTCACCGAGGCCGATCAGCTCGTTGCCACCGCTCACGAGCTGGGCATTCGGATCCTGATCGATCTCGTTCCCAACCACTGCAGCGACCATCACCCGTGGTTCAAGGCCGCACTCGCTGCTGCGCCCGGTTCGCCAGAACGCGACCTGTTCATCTTCCGCGACGGTGGCGGCGACGCCGGCGAGCTGCCACCCAACAACTGGCCGGCGATGTTCGGCGGCCCGGCCTGGGAGCGCACGACGAACCCCGATCGAACGCCGGGCCAATGGTTCCTGCATCTGTTCACGCCCGAGCAGCCTGATTGGAACTGGGAGAACCCGGCGGTCGCCGACGAGTTCGACTCGATCCTGCGATTCTGGTTCGACCGCGGTGTCGACGGATTCCGGATCGACGTCGCCAACTCGATGGCCAAGGCACCCGGCCTGCCCGACCTCGCCGTCGATGCCAAGGGCCGCCCGATGGCCACCACGCTCACCGGCACGCCGTACATCAACCAGCCCCACGTCCACGACATCCTCCGGCGGTGGCGCACGGTGGCCGACTCCTACGCCGACAGCGATCTCGGCGCGCGCGTCTTCGTCTCCGAAGCGTGGCTCACCCCGGCCACCGAGCTCGCCAAGTATGTCCGCCCCGACGAACTGCACACCACGTTCAACTTCGATGCCTTGATGTGCGAGTGGACAGCAGCATCACAGCGCAGCGTGATCGATCTGACTCTCGGCGCGACGGCAGCAGTCGGCGCACCGGCAACCTGGGTCCTCGCCAACCACGACACGACCCGCGTCGTCACCCGCTACGGCCGTCCGATCACCGGCGCACGCTTCACGGCGGACGGACTGGACATGGCGTCGTTCGCCGGGGTCGGCCGAGTTCCCGATGGCGAGACAGATCTCGGCCTCGGCCGAAAGCGGGCGCGGGCAGCCGTGTTGCTCGAGCTCGCGTTGCCCGGTGGGGCGTACGTCTATCAGGGCGACGAACTCGGCCTCGACGAGGTCGAGGACATCGCCGACGAGCTGCTCCAGGATCCGATCTGGGAGCGGTCGAACCACACCTCGCGTGGTCGTGATGGTTGCCGAGTGCCGATCCCGTGGTCGGGCGATGCGGCACCGTTCGGGTTCGGATCCGCCGATTCGCCACCATGGCTGCCCCAGCCGGATCGTTGGGTCACCCTCACTGCAGCCGCTCAGGAGTCCGACCCGACCAGTCACCTCCACCTGTACCGCACTGCGCTCGCCGAGCGGCGGCGCAACCCCGCTCTCGGCGACGGCACGCTGACGTGGGATGACGACCCGGCACCCGACGTGCTGTCGTTCACCCGCGAACTGGGCTTTCGATGCATCGTCAACTTCGGTACCGAGCCGTACCCGCTGCCCGAGGGTGCGCAGGTGCTGCTCACATCCGCAACGATCGACGCCAGCACGCCAACGCTCGGGTCCGACGAAGCGATCTGGCTTTCGACCTGACGCCGCATCACCCTCGCGACTGTGTATCGATCCGACGAACCCCGCTGCGAGTGTGCACACAGTGCTGCATGCCGTCGCGCTTCTGGCGCGGCGAGCCCCGGTGGCGTCAGAGCCCGGCTGCGGTGGTCTGCACGGCGGCGACGATCTTGGCGTAGCCGGTGCAGCGGCACAGGTTCCCGCTGAGCCCGATCCGGATCTCTTCCTCGGTCGGAGTCGGGTTGCGATCGAGCAGCGCCGTAGCCGACATGATCATCCCCGGTGTGCAGAAACCACACTGCACACCGCCGGCTTCGAGCAGGTTGCGCTGCAGCGGGTGCAGTTCGTCGCCGTTCATCACCCCTTCGATCGTGGTGATCCGGCGACCTCGGGCCTGGACCGCGAGGTACGAACACGAATTCACCGGCTGGCCATCGAGCAAGACCATGCATGCGCCGCACTCGCAGTCGTCGCAGCCCTCCTTGGTGCCGGTGAGGCCGATTTCGCCGCGGATCACGCTGACCAGGTTGCGACCTTGATCGATGGTGACCGGATAGTCGGTGCCGTTGACGTTGAGGTCGACAGCGATCTTGAGTGGGACGTTCATCGTGCTGCTCCGATGCCGAGGGCGCGGTTGACGGGTATGGCGATCGATTCGCCGCCGGCTCGGCGAGCGGCTGCTTCGAGTGCCCGGCGGGCCATCACACCGACACAGTGGCGACGGTAACGGTCGCTGGCGCGCACGTCGCTGATCGGCGACGCCTGCTCCGATGCGATCTCGGCGATCGCAGTTGCAGCGTCGGCGATCGAGAGCCCGGCGAGGGCTTCGATGCCGTCGACCCGGATGATCGTCGGAGCAACGGCGGTGAGGGCGACGTCGACCGAGGCAATCGTGCCGTTGGAGGCGAGCAGCACCGAAGCGGCTGCGCCGACGACAGCGATCTCCATCGCGCGCCGGTACTCGAGCCGCACATAGGCGCTGCCAGCGTTTGCCGCTCGATGCGGCAGCAGTACGGCGGTGCACAACTCGTCGGGTAGGGCACTCGTACGGCCGGGGCCGGTCCACAGTTCGCCGAGCGGGATCTCGCGGCTGCCGCGGATCGAGGTGAGTTCGACGGTGGCGCCGAGCACGAGCAGCGGCGCGCCCGTGTCCATCGCCGGCGATGCGTTCATCACGTTGCCGCCGATCGTGCCGACGTTGCGCGTGCTCGGCGAACCAACGAGCGCGCTCGCGTCGGCGAGACCGCTGTAGTCGTTGCCGATCAGCGGGTGCGCCATCAGCGTTGCGTGGGTGACGAGGGCGCCGATTCGCAGCGTCGACCCGTCGACGGTGACGTCGGCGAGTTCGCTGATCCGGTCGATCGCGACCATGAACTCCGGAAGCGGCGCCTTGCCGTGGCGAGCACCGACGACGAGATCGCTGCCGCCGGCGACCGGCCTGGCGCCCTCGGCCATCACGGCGATGGCATCGGCAATGGACGTGGCGATGGTGAAGCTCACGACTGCATCACTCCCCACACCCGCTCAGCGGTCATCGGCAGTTGTCGGATCGGTTGGCCGACCAACTTCGCGATCGCATTGGCGATCGCCGCGGCGGTCGCCACGTTCGGTGCTTCGGCCAATCCCTTGGCGCCGCGTGGCCCCGCATCGGGGGTGACGATCTGGACGAAGTGGGTGCGGATGACCGGCGCATCAGCGCACGTCTGCAACTTGTACTCGAGCAGGCCGGCGTTGCGCTGGCGGGCCTGGTCGTCGTAGAGGGTGCCCTCGGTGAGCGCCTGGCCGACGCCCATCATCACCCCGCCTTCGACCTGACCGACTGCGCCGACCTCGTTGATGATCGTGCCCGAATCGTGCGCTGCGCCGACTTCGAGCACGCGCACCACGCCGGTGTCACGATCGAGCCGAACTCGCACCGCATGGCACGAGAACTGAGGAGCGACGAAGGCAGCCATCCCAAGATCTCCGACGCAGCTGGATCCAACGAGCAGTGGGGCCGGCGGCGGGGTCCCGGAGCCATGGCCGATCAGCAGCTCACCACCCGATGCGATGCCTGCCAGTTCGACGATCGAGACGGTGGTGGCAGGGGTTCCGTTGACGTGGGCGTGACCGTTGGCGAGCACGATGTCAGCCGAGGCCGCCTCGAGATGCTCGGCGGCCAGGTTGCGCAGTTGCTCGGCGATCTGGCCCGCTGCGGCGACGACTGCACGACCGTTGTTGAACAGCGTCTGCGACCCGGTCGCACCCATGTCGTACGGGGCAACGCTGGTGTCCTGGTAGATCAGCTGGAAGTCCTCGGGATCCATCCCGAGTTCGTCGGCGGCGAGCTGACGCAGGGTCATCACCGCACCCGTGCCGCACTCCTGGGCACCGGTGATGATCTGGCCACTGCCGTCACCATCGAGCTTGATGTACGCACCGGACGGCACGCTGAAGCTCGGCCACCATCCGATCGCGATCCCGATGGCTTCGTCGTCAGGCAGTGGCTCGCCGTAGCCGACGAGCGCTGTTGCTTGGTCGAGACAACGCTGCACGCCGATCTCACCGAACGTCTGCCCGCTCGGTCCAACCGCACCCGTGTCGACTGCGTTCAGCTTGCGGAACGCGAGCGGATCCATCCCGAGCACCTTGGCGACCTCGTCGGTGTGCGATTCGAGGGCCCAGCAGGCCTGCGGCGCGGTTGGTGCCCGCACCGACCCGGACGGCTGGAGGTTGGTGTAAACGAGGTGGGCAGCGACGTGCACATTGGGGATCCGATACGGACCGGCGACGTGCATCGCGACGAGCTGCGGGAAGAACCCGGCGTCGGCGGTGTAGGCGCCATTGTCGAGCGCAACCCAGCCGGTTCGGGCGGTGATCGTGCCGTCGTTGCGGACGCCGGTGGTGATGTCGATGATCATCCCCTCCCGTCGCCGGTCGGGGGCCAGGAACTCTTCGCGGCGCGAGAACAGCAGTCGCACCGGGCGCTTGGCAGCTCTCGCCAACGCTGCGATGTGGGCTTCGTAGTGGAAGCCGCACTTGCCGCCGAACCCTCCACCGAGGTGGGGCACGATGATCCGAACCCGGTTGGCCGGCAGTTCGAGTGTCTCGCACACACCGGCCCGAGCATCGAACGGCACCTGGGTGCTGGTCCAGATCGTGACCTTGTTGCCCTCCCACTGGGCAACGACGGCGCGAGGTTCGATCGGCGCGGCGTGGCAGCCGTCGGCGACGTAGCGACTGGTGACGATGTGATCGGCCTCGGCCATCCCGGCCTCGACATCACCCTTGGTGATCGACGAGAACGACGCATCGTTTCGATCGCGAACCACCGGATCGGCCTGGCCGTAAGCAGCCCAGCCTTCGTGAACGAGCGCAGAATCGGCGGCGAGCGCGGCTTCGAGATCGGTGATCACCGGCAGCGGTTCGTATTCGACCACGATGGCAGCAGCAGCAGCGGCCGCGATCTCAGGAGTAGCGGCGGCGACGGCAGCGACGATCTCACCCTCGAACCGGACGAAGTCCTTGGCGAACAAGGTGCGATCGGCGACGAACGGACCGAAGCGCACATCGGGGACATCGGCCTGAGTCAGCACGGCGAACACACCGGGCATCGCCCTCGCCGCGGTGGTGTCGAGCTTGGTGATCCGGCCATGGCTGATGTCGGCATAGCGGAACTTGGCGGCCAACATGCCGGTGAGCGACAGGTCGGCCGTGTACCGCCCGCTGCCGGTGACCTTGTCGGGTCCATCGGCACGTACGAATCGTGGTGGTTGAGCGCGCGGTTGATCGACCTGGCGATCGGTGTGGGTCAGAGTCACCGGGCCACAATACGACACCGCTCCACTCCCGGGCCGATGACCCACCGAACTCCATGGGCTGAGACGGTACGTCGGACATTTCCAGTCATTTCGCGCATGCTCTCAACCCGCCCGGTCGACCTTGCCAGCGGCAGGCTACGGTCGATGGCCGATGGCCGTGAGACACGACACACCCACGTCGGCTTCCTGTCGCAACGTGGGCGGCGCCTCACCGACGTGGGCGTGGGCGTGGGCGTGGGTTGTCGCAGGAGTACTGACGGTGACGGCGTGCGCAAGCGAGGTCCACGCTCCGGACGAGACGAGCGGGGCGGCCGATTCTGCATCCATGTCGCTCGTGTCCTCGACCGCCGTGATCTCGTCGACGGTGATCCCGACCACCGTGGCGTCGCCGGCCACTGCAGCCACCACGACCACGACGACCACGACAACCACGACAACCACGACAACCACGACAACCGTCGAGCCAATTCCTTCGACCTCGATCGGCGCCCCGACCTCGGCCGGTGCGACAACATCGGTGCCCCCAACCACCCCCGCCGCAACGACTCCCGCCACGGCAGCGCCTCCGACGGCGGCAACGGCCGGATCGACGCCCTACGGCGTGCCGATCGGCGACGGAGTCAACTTCTCCTACGCCCATGAGCACCATGACTACCCGGCCAGCGACGTGTTCGCTGGCGGCTGCGGTACGCGTGTGATCTCGCCGGTCAACGGCTCGCTGCTCGAGGTGCGTCGCGAGAATCTGTACGACGCATCGACCGACAATCCTGCCCGGCGAGGTGGACGGTCGGTTGCGCTGCTCGGTGACGACGGCGTGCGCTACTACTTCGCCCACTTCGAGTCGATCGACGATGCACTCGTGCCCGGTCATCGGATTGCGATCGGCGACACGATCGGCCGGATCGGGATGTCCGGCCGTGCCGGCGCATGCCACGTCCACATCGCCATTTCGCCTCCGTGTCCGGGTCAGGAGTGGTCGGTGCGACGAGGCGTGATCTGGCCCTGGCCGTACCTCGACGCATGGAAGCGCGGCGAGCAACTGAGCCCCAAGCCCGAGATCGACCAGTGGCTGGCTGCCAACCCGAACGCCTGCGCCGAGGCCATGGCCGATCCGAACGCGGCCGACGCCTGATGGCGGCCGTGCCGATCCATATCCGACCGCTCACGCTCGACGACGACCTCGCCGCCATTGGCCGGATGCTGCTCGCGTCGTACGTCGCATTTCCGGGCTAGCCGCCCGACGATTCCTCCAGCAACGAACTGATCGACATCGCGAACCGGATCGAGACCGATCTCGTCCTGGGGGCCTTCGGCGACGACCGTCTCGAGACCCCGCTCGGGTGCGTCACCTCTGTCAACGACCCGTCGAGCCCGAACGCCGAGTTGCTCTCCGACGACGAGGCCAGCTTTCGGATGCTGGCGGTCGACCTCACCGCCCAGGGTCGAGGCACCGGCGACGCGCTGACCACCGCGTGTACCGATCTCGCCCGAACCCGCAATCACTCAGCGGCGTTCATCTACTCCGGCACCTGGATGGTCGCCGCCCACCGCCTCGACGGGCGCCACGGTTTCGGGCGTGTGCCCGATCGCGACCGGGTCGTGCACGTCGCACCCGAGGTCGATGTCGGGTTCCTCGCGTTCCGTCTCGCGCTCGGATGAGGCGAGACCGCCGCGACCGAGCCGCCAGGTCACCGATGCCGACGGATGCTCACCGTGTTGGGAGTCGCGAGCAGTTCATTCCAAGCGTCGTCGACACAGATGTCCACTGTTCGACCGGCGAGTTGGGGGAGAATGCTGCGTCAGCCCCTGGCCAACGATGGAGCCCTCTATGCCACCGACCAAGCCGGTCCCCATGATCATCGACACCGACTGCGGTATCGACGATGCCGTCGCGCTGTGGTGGGCGGCTTTGTCGCCCGACGTCGAGCTGCTCGGCGTCACCACGGTGCATGGCAACGTCACGGTGTCCGACGCTGCCGTGAACACATGCCGGATCATGGATGCGTCGGGACGATCCGATGTCGAGGTCACCATCGGCGCAGCCGCGTCGTGGGGACCAGCGCCGCCGTTGCGACGGGCCGACTTCATCCACGGCGCGGATGGCATCGCCAACCTCGGCTGGCCCGCGCCGCCGATCTCACCGACGAACGAACATTCGATCGACATGCTGCGCCGGATCGTCGACGGCCGCCCGGGCGAGGTGACGATCGTGACCCTCGGTCCCATGGCCAACATCGCTGCAGTCGTCGATGCCGATCCTTCATGGCCATCCCGGGTCAAGCGGCTGGTCGTGATGGGTGGGACAGTACTCTCGCCGGGCAACGCAATGCCGACTGGCGAAGCCAACATCGCCAACGACCCGTTTGCGGCTCAGATCTCGCTGTCGGCCGACTGGCGCGAGCCACCACTGATGGTCGGACTCGACATCACCCAGGCCGCGACGCTGACGCTCGACGAGATCGCTCTCGCTCGCGAACACCGCACCCCAGCTGCCGAGTACCTGGCCGAGCTGCTTGCGTTCTACCAACCGTTCGGCGGCACGTTCTGCGCTCCGGGAGCGTTCCCGTGCCACGACGCGTTGGCCACGATGTTGGCGGTGTTCCCCGAGCGAGCGACAGGATCTGTCTTGCCGACGGCCGTCGAGACGGGCAGCGGGCCGGCACAGGGCATGACGGTGGTCGATCGTCGCCAACCGTTCTTCGCGAAGAGCGGCCAGGCCCAGGCGATGCCACCGGGATTTTATCCGGTCGAGGTGCTGTTCGAGGTCGACGCAGCGTGGTTCCGATCCGAGGTGCGAGCACTGCTCGGTGATTGAGCCGTCAGAACGTTGCACGGTCGAGTGCCTCGCGTCCAGCGATGAGCTGGGACACTGGATACCGTCAGCAGCGATGACGCGGGTGAAGACCACCAAGACCGGGGCGAGGGAGATCCACACAGCGCGCCGATCGGGCGGTCTCGATCGGCGACAGATCATCGAGGCGGCGATCGAACTCACCGACGAAGCTGGTCTCACCGGGCTGACGATGCGCAAGCTCGGGACGGCGCTCGGCGTCGATGCGATGTCGGTCTACGGGTACTTCGAGAACAAGGCGGCCCTCCTCGATGCAGTGGTCGAGCACGTCGCAGTCCGGTTGATGGCCTTCGAACCGCCGACCACTTCCACCACGTTCGAGTTCATCATCGAGATTGCCAAGCACTACCGGGCGACGTTGCTCGAACACCCGAACTTGGTGCCACTCGTCGCCAGCCGACCCCTCCCGCAGCTCAATCTGATGTCCAGCATCGATCTTGCGACAGCGATCTTTCGCGGGGCCGGATTCGAAGACGACGACATTCCGCTGGCCGCCGATGCGATGTCGAGCTACGCCCTCGGATTCATCGCCCATGAAGCGGGCCGACGAGCAAACCGTGCATCGCTCGGCGAAGCAGACGACGACGAGCGTCGGGCGAATGTACAACGTCTGCTCGAATCCGTGCCGGTGGATGCAACGGTGCAGCGGCGAATGATCGAGCGGCGGCTCGAGATCCAGACGTCGCTGGACCAGCAGTTCGAGACCGGCCTGCGAGCCATGCTCCGCGGGCTGCGGTCCGGCCTCGGCCACGAAGAGTCACCAGCCTCAAACGGGTGAGTCCGATTCGAACGGGTGAACCTCCCCCGAAACGGATGACCGAGATCAGTTTCGGCGACGGATCCGAACCGGTCCTCGCCAGGCACTGGTCGCATCGATCACGACCCCCTTCTGCAGGACCTCCACCGAACCTGCAGCAGCGAGTTCTCGAACGACGTCGCGGGCAAGATCCATCTGCGACCGCCATCTGGCGCCGCCGACCGCCCTCGCTGCGTCGGATGGGCAGATCGTGCGATCCGGCGCCCTGTGCTCGGCCAACGCCAGGATTGCAGCGGCCAGCCGAGCACGAATCGACGATGAGGTGGGCGTCTCCCACCACGCTCGCCCTCGTTCGCCGAGCGCGGTCTTGGTTGCCTGCACCCGACGTCGGGCCGCGGCCTCTGCGGCACTGTCGGCGCCACGTCCGGCGGCTCCGACCGAACGACGGGCCGCCATCAATTCGTCGACAAGTTCCTGTCGGAAGGAATCTGGTATCGACGGATCCGTGGCTCGCCACCGACGCCCACCGACGAAGATCCACCGACCGTCCTCACTGCGCTCTGGGTCTGCAGCAGCCGTCACCCGTCCGGTTTATCACCGGGTCCTTGCTGGTGTCACGAAGAAGGCCCGCCGACCGAAGTCTGCGGGCCATCAGTTCACCGAGAACATTTCACTGAGAACATTTCACTGATCGCTTCGGCATCGGTGCAACCAGTGGGCGAGGCGGGACTTGAACCCGCACATCCTTTCGAATACTGGCACCTGAAGCCAGCGCGTCTGCCATTCCGCCACTCGCCCGAGTGGAAGGCACAGAGTAGCAACTCTGCGGGCCCCGCCCAACCCGATTCGCGAGTGAACGGACACGAAACCGTGTGGAAACGGACTGCGACCTCAAACGGTGGTGTGAGCAGTACTCTTTCGTTGCAAATGGGCTTGCAGTCGTTTGAGCATGGTGTAGAGCGTATGGTCGAGGGTGTGTTTTCGCGTTCCGGTAAAGGCAGCATCAGACCCATCGAGCTCGGGCGCCGATTGGTGCGCGAGATGGACGATCATCGCTCCGTCGACGTCAAGGGCCGACGCATCGTTCCCAACATCTTCGAGTTCCACGTCAGTCCTCGCGACCACACCTCGTTCGCCGAAATCGAAGATGCGCTCGTCACCGAACTCGCCGAGGCCGCTCGCGAACACGCTCGCGAGGAGGGCTACCACTTCATGGGTCCTGTGTCGGTCAACCTGCTCGTCGACGAAGCGTCCAAGCCGGGTCGGTTCAGCGTCGCGTCCGCGATGCGCGAAGGGGGCCACGGCACCGGTGCCGGCACGTTGGTGATGCCGAGCGGCGAGCGGATGGCGCTCACCGGCAAGATCATCACCGTTGGCCGTCTCGCCGAGTCCGGCATCTCGCTCAACGACGCCAACGTCAGTCGCCGCCACGCCGAGTTCCGAGCGGCGGGCAATTCGTTCACCCTCATCGACCTCGGCAGCACCAACGGCACCAAGGTCAACGGCAGCCGGGTCGAGGGCGAGAACACGTTGAGCGACGGCGACATCATCAGCTTCGGCAGTACCCACATCCGCTTCGATGCCAGCTAACTGCCAGCGGGCAGCCCCAGCGCATGACCGATTCGCTGCTGAACATCCTCAAGTACGCGCTGCTGGCGCTGTTGTACCTGTTCTTCGCGCGCGTGCTGTGGGCAGTGTGGAGCGAAGTCCGAGGACCGCGACAGAATCCGATCCAGGCCCGAAGTGCGCCAGGCGACGGCACCCACCCGATGCCCATCCCGGGCCGCGCAGGCCGAGGCGGCAAACCGGGGAGATCATCGAGGGCGCAGCCGGTTCCCAAGGGTCGGCGCGGCGAAGTCGCCCGATTGATCGTGCTCGAGCCCAAGGCCAGCCGCGGCACCGCTCTCGGTGTCACCAACGAAATCACGTTCGGGCGCGCTGCGGGTTGTACGGTCAGCGTTCCCGATGACACCTATGTCTCCCAGGTCCATGCCAGGGTGTTCAGTGACCGCGGCAACATCACCGTGGAAGATCTCGGCAGCACGAATGGCACCTACGTGAACGGAAATCGACTGTCAACAACCCACGTCCTACAACTCGGCGATCGGATCCAAATCGGCGGCACCGTCTTGGAGGCCAACTGATGGCGGAACTGCGCTGGGGGGCCACCACCGATGCTGGACGTGTGCGCACCGAGAACGAGGACACGTTCGTGGCCGAGCCGATGGTGTTCGCTGTCGCCGACGGCATGGGTGGTCATCAAGCCGGCGAAGTGGCGAGTGCGCTGGCGGCCAGCATCATCCGCGATCGCCTCGGAGCTGGTGCAGCGAGCGAAGACGCTGCAGCTGCGGCAGTCGGCGAGGCGAACGAAGCGATCTATGGCGCTGCCAAGGCCAACCCCGCCCTGAGCGGAATGGGCACCACGCTCACCGCAATCGCGGTGCTCACCGAAGACGATCCGGCGGGCGATGATCGGCTGGTGTTGCTCAACGTCGGCGACTCGCGCACCTACCGGTTCCGCAACGGGCGACTGCAGCGGGTGACCGTCGATCACAGCTACGTCCAGGAGCTGGTTGCTGCTGGTCACATCAGCATCGAGGAAGCGCGGACCCACCCACGGCGCAACATCGTCACCCGTGCCCTCGGCATCGAGCCAATGGTTCGGGCCGATGTGTGGACCCTGCCGCTCGTGCGAGGCGATCGCTACGTCCTCGCCAGCGACGGACTGGTCGACGAGGTACCCGATCACGAGATTCTCGATCTGGTGATGTCGATCGCAGATCCGCAAGAACTGTCCAAGCAATTGGTCGACATCGCCAACCGTCACGGCGGTCACGACAACGTCACCGTTGTCGTGGTCGACGTGATCGAGGGCGCCGACCCGCCGGATCCGACCGACGAACTGCAGATGGATCCAGCGTGGGCCGAGGGCATCCCCGAGCCGGCATTGTGGGCCGACGACGTCGAACTGCCCGACCCAGCCGAGCCCGAGCCAGCCGAGGATCCAACAGCCGGTGATCCTGGGGCTGATGGTGGGGCTGGTTCGCACGATCTCGAGCCGATCACCGAGCGCGACCTGACTGCAATGCCGACCGAACCACCGGCAGGGATGTCGATGGAGGCCGCGCCGACCCCATCACTCCCACCGACCCCGCCACCACCACCCCCGAGCGACGACGACCTCGCCCCGATTCAGGTGCCCGAAGTCGAGTCGCCCTCGACGACACCGGCATCGATATCGGCACCCATACCGGTATCGACGTCGGTCAGCCCGCCGGTTCCGACCTTGGCGGCGGCTGCACCACCGTCGGGCGGGATGCGGATCGCCGACTCGGCGATGATCACCGAGGCTGCGACAGGTGACGGCGGCAAGCCGGGCAAGGCCACCAAAGGTGCGAAAGGTGCGAAAGGTGCGAAAGATGCGAAAGATGCGAAAGATGCGAAAGGTGCGAAAGGCACGAAGGTCAAGCGCGAACGGTTCACGTTCGGCGTGTTCCTGTTCGTCGTGCTGGTTGCTGCGATCGTGGCCACCACCTTCACGCTGATCGCGGTGCACGCCCGCAGCGGATACTTCGTCGCGTTCGACGGCGACACGGTGGTTGTCTACAAGGGCCAGCGCGATGGCGTGCTGTGGTTCGAGCCCACGGTGAACGCACGCAGCGACAAGTTCCGTGACGAGCTGTCGCCCGAGATCATCGCCCTGGTCGAAGCGCGGACCACCTTCGAATCGCCCAACGACGCTGCCGATTTCATCGAGACCAAGGTCCCGACCACCACCATCCCGGAAACGACAACGACGTCGTCCACCCCGGCGACCGTGCCCGCCACGTCGCCGATCGAGAGCACCACCACGACCGTCCCGACTGGAGGGTGATGCACCCCCTGTCCCGTCGACGCACCGAACTCGGTTTGGTGATCATGGCCGCCACCATCACCTCGGCGGCCTACGTGTTGGCGTCGCTCGGCAAGAACTCGACGATTCCACCGATCATCGTCCCGTTTTTCTGCATCCTGCTCGGGTTGCTGCTGGTGGCGCACATCGCGACTCGCATCCTGGCTCGCGGTGCCGACAGCACGCTGTTGCCGCTGGCGGCGATGTTGCACGGCATTGGATTCGTGATGATCACCCGGCTCGACGATCACCTCGCCGCGTTGCAGACAACATGGAGCTTCATTGCGATCGCCGCCTACGTCGCGACGTTGCTGGTGGTGCAGCGCACCCCTGATCTGGCCCGCTACAAGTGGACGTTCTTCGTCCTCGGCGCGGGGCTGTTGTTGATTCCGCTGGTGCCGGGACTCGGCCGCAGTGTGGGTGGCGCCAGGATCTGGGTCAACATCGGCCCGATCCGGTTCCAGCCAGGTGAGTTCGCCAAGATCCTGCTCGCATTGTTCTTCGCCGGGTACCTCTACGAGCGCCGCGAGTTGATCTCGGCGGGCACCTGGAAGGTCGGCCCGCTCCGCCTGCCTCAGCCCCGACATCTGCTGCCGCTGGTGGCCGCATGGGCGTTCGCCGTCGTGGTGATGGTCGGCCAGAAGGATCTCGGATCGTCGTTGCTGTTCTTCACCCTGTTCGTGGTGATGGTGTGGGTCGCCACCGAGCGGGCGACGTTCCTGGTGTTCGGGTTGGTGCTGTTCGGGGGTGCCGCGTACGCCGCGTTCCGGTTGTTCACCCACGTCCAGACCCGCGTCGACATCTGGCTCGACCCGTGGAGCCGCTACCAGGAGTCCGGCTACCAAATCGTCCAGGGATTGTTCGCGATCGGTGACGGCGGACTCGGTGGGACCGGTCTCGGCCAGGGTCGCCCGGGCCTGGTTCCTGCCGTGTCGACCGACTTCATCTTTGCGGGGATCGCCGAAGAGTTGGGCCTGTTCGGGGCGACCGCTGTGCTGATGTCGTTCTTGTTGATCGTCGGGGCCGGTCTCCGCATCGCGATCCGGGCCGAACGACCATTCGAGAAGCTGCTCGCAACGGGCCTCACCACGCTGATCGGCGTTCAGGCCTTCATCATCATCGGTGGCGTGATCCGGGTCGTTCCGCTGACCGGCATCACGTTGCCCTTCGTCAGCTACGGCGGCTCGTCGCTGGTGTCGAACTACATCCTGTTGGCGCTGCTGATGCGGGTCAGCGACAGCACGTCGCGCCGGATCGGTGAACTGCCCGACGACCCGACCATCAACGAGCGGTTCGCCGCCTGGAAGCTTCGCCGGTCGATTCGTCGAGCCGAACGGCTCGAGGCCAAGGCCACCGGCAAGACAACGAGCAAGACAACGGGCAAGAGAACTCCCGCATGAACAAGCAGATCCGTCGCCTCGCCGCCGGCTTGCTGGTGTGCTTTCTGATTCTGTTCGTGCAACTGAATCGGCTGCAGGTGGTGCAGCGCGATTCAATCGCGTCGAACACCAACAACAACCGCGCCGTGCTCCGCGACTTCGACAAGCCACGCGGTGCAATCGTGACGGCCGATGGGGTCGAGATCGCGAATTCGGTGGCCAGCACGGACGACAAGTTCAAATACCAGCGGGTGTACCCCACCAAGGATCTGTTTGCGAATGTCAGCGGCTATTACACGTACGCATTCGGTGCGACCAAGCTGGAGAAGAAGTACACCGAGGTCCTCACCGGCCGCACCAGCGAGCAACAGATCCGGAGCCTCGCCAACATCTTGAGCAACGAGGACAACACCGGTTCGGTGCAGCTGACGATGCGCGCCGATCTGCAGCAGGTGGCCAAGGACGCACTCGGCGAACGCGAGGGCAGCGTGGTGGTGTTGGACCCACGAACCGGCGCGGTTTTGGCGATGTACAGCTATCCGTCCTACGACCCGAACGTGGTCGCTGTCCACAACAACACCGACGCCCAGAATGCGCTCGAGTTCCTCAACAACTATCCGGGCAAGCCGACCCTCGCCAACGCGTACCAGGAGCGATACATGCCTGGCTCGACGTTCAAAGTGGTCACGACCGGCATCGCGCTCGAAGCTGGGCTGATCGACTTCGACAGTTTCTGGGCCAACGAGTCCGAGTACCTGCCACCGGACACCACCAACCCGATCGCCAACTACAAGGGTCATGTGTGCGGCGGGGACCTTCGCGAGGTCTTCAGGCGCAGTTGCAACACGCCGTTCGCCCGGATTGCCGTCGAGCTCGGCCCGCAGGCAATGGTCGCAGGAACCCAGGCGTGGGGCATCGGCGAGAAGATCCCGTTCGACATTCCGGGTGCGGTTGCGTCCAACTTCGGCACCGTCGAAGAATTGCAGAACAACATCCCGCGGCTCGCAATCCGAGGGTTCGGCCAGGACGACGACCTGATGGTGCCGCTGCAGATGGCGATGATCACCTCCACCGTCGCCAATGGTGGGGTGATGATGCAGCCATATGCGGTCGAGGCCACGCTCGACCACAACGGTGGCATTCTCGACCAGACCAAACCGTCGCCGTGGAAGACCCCGCTCTCGCAAGCGAACGCACTCAAACTGACCGAGCTGATGATCGGCGTAGTCCAGAACGGCACCGCCAAGTGCTGTCTGCAGCTCGCCAACGGCGTCCAGGCTGCGGCCAAGACCGGCACCGCCCAGCTCAACGCGACCGGCGAGCCACAGCGCTCCCACGCCTGGATCACCGCCTTCGCGCCGGCCGAAGCACCCCGATTTGCGGTCGCCGTGATCCTCAAGGGAACGACGGCCGACATCAGTGAAGGCACCGGCGGGGTGCTCGCCGGACCGATCGCCAAGACCGTGCTTGACTTCGCGATGACCTTGCCGACCTCATGAGCCACATCAGGAGCGGCGAGATGGGCGGCGGGCTGATGACCGGACATCGGGCCGTGTCCATCGGTATCCTCGATGGGCCGTACTATCCAGGTGACGCGAGGCAGCAGTGACGAACAACGGAGAGCGCACGGTCCTCAACGACCGATACGAGATCCAGCAGCGCATCGGGCGAGGCGGGATGGCCGACGTACTGCTCGCGCGCGACCTGTTGCTCGATCGCCCGGTCGCGATCAAGGTGCTGTTCGCCGAGTTCGCGACGGACCCGAGCTTCGTCGAGCGCTTCCGCCGTGAAGCCCAATCGGCCGCCGGACTCACCCACCCCAACATCGTCGGCGTCTACGACTGGGGCAAATACGGCGGCACGTACTTCATCGCGATGGAATACGTGCAGGGTCGCACGCTGGCAGACATCATCCGTGCCAATGGCCGGGTGTCAGCAGTGCAGGCGGCCGAGATCGCAAGCGAGGTGTCGGCAGCGCTGGCGTTCGCCCACCGCAACGGGGTGGTCCACCGCGACATCAAGCCGGCCAACATCCTGATCGGCAGCAGCGGACAGGTGAAGGTCGCCGACTTCGGCATCGCCCGCGCCGTCAACTCCGCCGCCGACAGCAATCTGACCCAGGTCGGCTTGGTGATGGGCACCGCCACCTATTTCTCGCCCGAGCAGGCTCAGGGCGCCCAACCCGACCCGCGCAGCGACCTCTACTCACTCGGTGTCGTGATGTACGAGATGGTCGGCGGTCGTCCCCCGTTCGCCGGCGACAACCCGGTCGCGATCGCCTACAAGCAGGTCCACGAGAGCCCCCAGCCGCTCAACCAGATCGCACCCGACGTGCCCCGCCCGTACGAGGCCATCGTCGCCAAACTGCTCGCCAAGAACCCGGCTGTTCGCTATGTCGACGGCGAGGCGCTGCGCGACGACCTGCGTCGGTTCCGTAACGGCGAACCGGTTCGAGCACTCGGAGCCGTTGCCGGACAGGCAGCCAGCGCGGCCACCGGTGCCAGCACTGGTCAACCGGTCAACCCGAACGCGAACACCGTCGCCCAGGCCCGCACCACCGTTGCCCAGCCACGCACCGCCACCGGTCAGGTCGCGACCGCTGGGGCGACGGCAGCGATGCCGCGCACCTCGATCGTGCCGACCGCTGCTGTCAACCCGTCGCGCGGCGTGCCTATTGCCCGCGGCCCGTATCCAACCGGGGCCAACGAAGCCGTCTATTACGATCCGCCGCAGCGCCGCGGGTGGTGGGGCATCGCCGCGTTCCTCGCTGTCGTCGCGCTCGGTGTCGGTGCGTTCTTGCTGTTCAAGGCCTTGAACAAAGAGGAAACTCCGACCAAATTGACCTTGCAGAACATGGTCGGCAAGCCGTTCCAAGAGGCGTTCGATCTACTCACCGAGCAGGGCCTGATTCCCGTCCTGATGCCGAACAAGAACGCCGACGAACCCGTGGGACTCGTCTACGACACCGACCCGGTGGCGGGCGTCTTGATCACCAAGGGCCAGAAGGTCACCCTGTTCTTCCGGCCAGAGGAAGAACTGAAGTCCGTTCCCGACGTGCGCGGCAAGACCCAGGCCGACGCGACCTCGATCCTGGGCGCGGAAGGATTCATCGTTGCCGACCCCGTGCTGACCGCTGTCGACGATTCGGTGCCGGTCGGCTCTGTCATCAGCCAGAGTCCCGATGCCCAGTCGATGCAGTTGCAGGGCACCGCGATCACGCTCACGGTGTCGGTGGGTCGCGATCAGGTCCCCATCCCCGATGTCGCCGGTCAGACCGCCGACGCAGCGGAGTCCCTGCTGACCTCGCCTCAGTTCGAATTGGTGGTGTCGCGTGCCGAGGAGCCGAACGATTCGGTTCCCGCCGGCGCCGTCATTCGCACCGACCCGCCCGCCACCACCGCTGTCGTCAAGGGCAGCACGGTTGCCCTGATCATCAGCACCGGCCCGACCCAGGTGTCGGTGCCGTTCGTGACCGGCCTCACCGAAACTCAGGCCACCCAGAAACTCACCGCGGCCGGGTTGTTGTTCACCATCACCTACCGCGATGTTGCGTTCGGCGCACCGAGCGACAAGCGGGTGCTCGAGCAGACTCCGCCCGTTGGCCAAACGGTCGATTCCAGTTCATCGGTGGCTCTCGTCGTCGGCCGAGCCCTGCCCCAGCCGACCACGACCCCGGCGACCACACCGCCGACATTGGCACCGACCACGACGACCACCACGACCTCGACGACCACACCGCCGACATTGGCACCGACCACCACGGCGGCACCGGCAACGACAACCGCCACCACCGCGGTGCCACCCGGCAGCGGACCCTGAACCTCAGGTGAACCCCCGACCGGTATCAGACGGGTTGGCTGGCCCGGTCGAGGAAGTTGCGCAGCAGTTGATGGCCGCCGACAGTCAGGATGCTCTCGGGATGGAACTGCACACCCTCGACCGGTAGTTCACGGTGACGGACACCCATCACGATGCCGTCATCGGTACGAGCGGTGACCTCGAGACAGGCGGGCATCGTCGCCGGGTCGATCACCAGCGAGTGGTAACGGGTTGCCTGGAGCGGGTCGGGCAGATCGGCGAACACCCCGAGACCCTCATGCCGGATCAGGCTGGTCTTGCCGTGCATCAATTCCGGGGCCCGCACCACCGCCGCGCCGTAGACGTGGCCGATGCCTTGATGGCCGAGGCACACGCCCAGTACGGGCGTCCCGAGGGCCGCGAAGACCGGTACCGATTCGCACAGGATGCCTGCGTCTTCGGGACGACCGGGCCCGGGTGACAGCAGCACTGCGTCGGGCCGGAGGGCGACGGCTTCCTGCACCGTGAGCACGTCGTTGCGGTACACGATCGGGTCGGCACCGAGTTCGCCGAGGTACTGCACCAGGTTGTAGACGAAGCTGTCGTAGCTGTCGAGGACGAGGACGCGCAGATCATTCCGGGGCACTCCTACAGCCTGCCTGGTCGGGAGGAGTCGTGTCGAAAGCAATTGTCCTCTAGACTCGCTTTTTCGTGGCACCTCCTAAGCGCAAGACCGGTGGTCGAGTAACTCCCAAGGGCACCAAGCCCGGACAGTTGTCCTCGGCCGGCACCCCTCCCACCGGTTCGTTCGCGGCCAGTGCGAGTCGTTCCTCCACCAAAGCGGGTGAGGTCAGTTCTTCGTCGCGGTACACGCCGCCGATCCCGATGTCGGTCAGGGAAAGCCCGAAGTGGGTGCCGATCCTGATGATCGCCCTGCTGTCGATCGGTGCGCTGACGATCGTGGCCCGCTACCTGCTCAACGATCAGATCGGCAACTGGCTGGTGTTCGCTGGACTCGGATTCGTGTTGGCCGGGCTCTACACCGCGACCAAATGGCATTGATCTGACTGTTCACATGGCAGTTGTCGGAATGACACGGGTGTAGTTCCTCAACACCTTTATCCACAGTATGTGGACAAGACGGTGTCACCAGGGGCTATTCAATCGGGGCGATCAGGTCCATGTCTTCGAGACAGTGACGCGGCGGTGGAGGGTCTTGATCGGGGGCCAACATCATCTTCAACTCCAGCCCACACACACTGCAGCGATACTTGACGTTGATCCTGCGCATCTCTCCTGCCGGGGGCGGGCCGGGTAACGGGGTGGTCATGCTGCGCAACATGCCGATTCCGGTTTTCCACAGGACGTAGCCCACAACCACAGCGCAGCCGACCCAGATGATGGTGGAAAACGCAGGCACGAATGCAAGGGTAACGGCTGTGTGGTTCGGAGGGCCGGCTACAGCCGTTCGATGATGGTGGCGTTGGCCATCCCGCCGCCCTCACACGTCGTCTGCAGGCCGTAGCGGCCGCCGGTGCGTCGCAGTTCGTGGACGAGGGTGGTCAACAGACGCGCCCCCGAGCAGCCGAGCGGGTGGCCGATCGCGATCGCGCCACCGTTGACGTTGACTCGGCTCATGTCGGGATGCAGCTCCTTTTCCCATGCGAGCACGACCGAGGCGAAGGCTTCGTTGATCTCGATCACGTCGATGTCGTCGATCGCGAGGCCTGCCCGAGTCAGCACCTTGCGGGTTGCCGGCATCGGGGCAGTGAGCATCAGCCGAGGGTCGGCAGCGGCGATCGCGAAGTCGACGAACCGGGCGATCGGGGTAAGTCCGAGTTCGTCGGCCTTGGCCTCGCTCATGATCAACACCGCCGCTGCACCGTCGGAGATCTGCGACGAGTTACCGGCCGTCACCCGACCACCTTCGTCGAGAGACCTGAACGCCGGTTTGAGGGCGGACAATGACTCGAGGGTTGTCTCGCGGGGGCCTTCGTCGATCGTCATCAGCTTGCCACCGGCGTCGCGCACGGGAATGATCTGGTGTTCGAATCGACCCTCACGGGTGGCCCGAGTCGCTCGGATGTGGCTGCTCAGCGAGAACTCGTCCATTGCTTCGCGGCCGATGCCCCACTGATCGGCGATCAGTTCGGCGCTGATCCCCTGCGGAACGAGGCCGCCCGCTGCGGCATAGCGAGCGCCGAGTACAGGACCGAACGGGAAGCCGAACTTGCCGTCCATGAACGACGCGCCCATCGGGACACGGGTCATCACCTCGACGCCGGCGGCGACGACGATGTCGTAGGCACCGGCGATGACCCCCTGGGCGGCGAAATGGGCTGCCTGTTGCGACGACCCGCACTGGCGGTCGACGGTGGTGCCTGGCACGGTGTCGGGCCAGCCGGCTGCGAGCACCGCGTTGCGGGCGATGTTGGCCGCCTGCTCGCCAACCTGCATCACGCAACCCATCACCACGTCGTCGACGAGAGCCGGATCGATACCGGTACGGTCGATCAGAGCATCGAGGGTGATCGCGGCGAGATCCACCGGATGCCAGTCGCGCAGCCGTCCGTTACGACGCCCGAGTGGAGTGCGAACGGCGTCGACGATGACGGCAGTGGTCATGGGCAGGAGTCTTGCCCTGTGTCGCGAGAACCGACAAGTTCAGCTCCGAGGTCGGCCACCCAGCGGCCCGCCCCGCAGCGGCGCGCCACCCAGGTGCGGTTCAGCCAGCGACGAGGGCCACGAACGGGGCCGGGTCGAGGTATTCCTCGAGGCGGGTGATCAGGCCGCGCTCGATCGTGATCTTCAGCGCGGCGGCCATTGCGAATTCGCCAGAGGCAGTCGGTGCGCGCAGCACGTGCTGCTGCCAGAACCCGTCGGGCAGCACGGTGCGACGAATCTCGTCGTAGTGGAATCCGGGCAGGATTCTGTGCATCGCCTTCAACGTCCGCGCATTCTCTTGCGGGGTCTGATCGACGTTGTCGAAGTTGTGCCAGATCGTTGCACCAGGGGCGTACATCGCGATCACGGCGTCGACGTCGGCCGCCAGGATCGCAGCGATGAAGGTGTCGGCGAACGCGTGGGTCTCGGCGTCGGTCAGCGATTCAGGGATCTCGTCAGGCATCTCGACGTTGTACCACGGCATCGCGTCGGCTCATGGGTCGGGGTACGGCTCGGGTCATGGTTGGGTCACGGATCGGTGACCTTGTTGAAGACTCGCTGGAGTGCAGCGACATCGGTGTCGGACAGGCGGTTGATGAACCGCTTCTTGGCAACCCGGAGATAGGTGGTGTTCGCTCGGCGCCACGTCTCGCGACCCTCTCTGGTGAGCACCGCGACGACTGCTCGGTGGTCGTCGAGCCCCCGATCGCGGCGAATCAAGCCGTGGTCCTCGATCCGGTTCAGTTGGCGCGACAGGCTCGACGGGCTGATCACGAGGTGCGCGGCGAGGTCCATCACCCGTACCCGACCACCCGCGTACTGGAGGGCATTGAGGACCTCGAACCATGGCAACGGCAGTTCGCGCTCGTCCTCGAGGGCCTCGGTCAGCGCCTTCGTCAACAGCGCGTGGGAGGTCATCAACGACCGCCACACGGCCAGCCGTTCCGGGTCGAGCGCGGCCATCGTCAGCGCCTATGCCGTGGCTTCGAGGGCGGCCGCGAAGGCGCTGAGGGCAAGATCGATCTCGCGCTCGTCGACAACGAGCGGCGGCATCCAGCGCAGGGTGGTTGCGTAGGTGCCGGCGTTCATCAGGATCATCCGGCCGGTCTCGAGACAGTGCTGCTGCACCGCTGCGACCCGCGCCGCCGACGTGAACTGCGTGCCGATCATCAAGCCCGGACCTCGGACATCGACGATGTCAGGGTGATCGAGCTGCAGTCTGCGCACCCCGGTGGTGAGTTGCTCGCCGCGGTCTCGCACGTTCTGGAGAAACGACGGCTCGCGCATGATCTCGATCGTCGCCAACGCAGCCGCGCAGCCCATCGGGTTACCGCCGTACGTGCCACCGTGGCTGCCCTTGGACCACTTCGCATCGAGCTCCTCGGTCGTGCCGAGCGCGGCGAACGGGAATCCGGACGCAATGCCCTTGGCCATGCAGATGATGTCGGGCTCGATGCCGTAGTGGTCGACTGCAAACATCTCGCCGGTGCGGCCGAAACCGCTCTGTACCTCGTCAGCGATGAACAAGATGCCGTGGGCACGACACCGCTCGACGACACCGTGGATGAACCCGGGCGGCGCCGGGATGTAGCCGCCCTCGCCGAGCACGGGCTCGAGGATCATCGCCGCAGTCTCGTCCGGGGCGGTCATCGACTTGAGCAGATGGTCGAGGCCGAACAATGCCTTGGCGACCTCTGCGTCTTGATCTTCGGCGAGCGGGTCGGGATACGGGGCGACGAAGATGCCCGCCGGCAGCGGGGAGTGACCGGCGCGGTACCCGGTCTTGGAGGTTGTCATCGCCATCGCCATGTGGGTCCGGCCGTGGAAGCTGCCGCTGAACACGATGACATGCGGGCGTTTGGTGGCCTGCTTGGCCAGCTTGACTGCGCCCTCGGTGATCTCGGCACCGGAATTGGCGTAGAAGAACTTGTCGATGCCGGCCGGTGTAATTTCGGCCAGCACCGCTGCGAGCGGTTCGAGCAGATCGTGTTTGTAGACATTGACCTGAGCATGGATCAATCGGGTCGCCTGGTGCGCGATCGCCGCTGCGACCGCGGGGTGGGCATGACCGGTGGAGTTGACCGCGATACCCGCCGCGAAGTCGAGGTAGTCGTCACCATCGGTCGTCGTGACCCAGCAGCCGTGGCCGCTCGCGACCTGCAATGGCGTGACGGCAAACCAGACGTCGGAAAGGTGGCCGTTCGAGCTCATCCGGCGATGGTACGCCACGTCGAGGTTGACGGGTTACGGCCAGGCTGTGACGGCGGCGATCGCGTCGTCGAAGGTCATCCGGTCGAGCAGCAGGTTGCGGCACTGCATCAGTGGTTTCGGCATCGCCAACGCGAGCGCGCCGCGAAGACGACCGTGTTTGCCATACAGGGCGAGAAACGAACGGTCCTCGACGGAGCCGCGCACGATGCGCACGTCGTCGTCACCGGCCGCGCGGCCGATGAACTGGATCCGCTTGGCGAACTGGTCACTCCAGAAGAACGGCACGGTCTCATACGGCGTCGGCTGTTCGCCGTTGGCGACAGCGAGCAGATTGCGGGCGGCAGTCATGCCCTGTTCTGACGCATTGGTCCAGTGCTCGATCCGCATCTCTTCGCCGTCGAACTGCCCGTTCGGCCAGCGGGCGATGTCGCCGGCTGCGTAGACCCCGGGGATCGGCGATCCATCGCTGGAGAGTGAATTGAGGGTCTGGTCGCACACCACACCGTCGCGGAGTTGCACACCGGAACCCTCGAGCCAAGCCGTGTTGGGGATCACGCCGATTCCCACCACGACGACGTCGGCGGTGAGCGTTTCATCGGCACCGTCTGCCCAGCGCACGTCGATATCGACCGGGGCCGAGCTGAGGTCACCGGGCCGGATCGCACGTACCTGCACCCGGCAGTGGATGGTGACGCCGTTGTCTTCGTGCAGCGCAGTGACGGCCATACCCATCTCGACACCGAGCCCGCGGATCAACGGTGCCGGAGCGCCTTCGAGCACGGTCACGGTGTTGCCGAGCTGGCGGGCGGTCGCAGCGACTTCGAGACCAATGAAGCCCGCGCCGACCACGACGACACGCTGATCGCCGGAGGCGAGGCGGGCACGGAGCGCGAGCGAGTCGTCGAGCGTGCGCAACTCCATCACCGACGGATGATCCGGCTGCCCGGGCAGTCGCCGCAGACCGGACCCGGTCGCGATGATCAGGCCGTCGAACCCCAGGGTCGCTCCGCCTTCGAGTGTGATCGTGCGCTCTGCGAGCTGCAAGGACACAGCGGCGGAACCGAGCCGCTGGTTCAGATCGAGGGTGGTTGCTTCATCACCTCGGAACAACGAGATCCGGTCGGGTTCCCACTCGCCGGACAACACCTTTTTCGACAGCGGCGGACGGTCGTAGGGCTGATGGGGTTCGTCGCCAACGAGGGTGAGCTCGCCTTCGAACCCGGCAGCACGAAGGCCGCCGCAGGCACGCACACCGGCCAGCGACGAACCAACGACGACGATCTGTCGCAACGGCCCGACTGCGTTCACACTCTGAGTCACGACTCGGCACTGCGCTGGATCCGAGCGACGAGGAACATTCCGGGGGCGACCACGACGACGATCGTAGCGATGAGGATCGGGTGTGTTGTCGTGCTCAGCGCAGAGCGCGACGTCGACGTGTTCCAGCCCAGTTCGGTGCCGGACGTGATCGGGAGCCACCACCGGAGCCAGGCGGCTCGGCTGGATCTAGATCGCGTCGATCGAGTCGCTTGCCTGCTGCAGTTCAATGGCCTCCTGACGAAGCGTGATCGCGGCCTCGCCGGGCTCCGAGCTCTCCCGGCCGCAACCACCACCATGACCGCGTCCATGACCGCGTCCATGACCGCGTCCAACGGACATTCGAAACCGCGAATGCGGGGCCGACTGCACTGCCGACCCACTTGCCGCGTGGCGCGGTTACCTTGTTGCCGACATGGAGCCGATCGCGATCACCAGTGCAGCTGACCCGCGACTTGCCGACTATCTCGACCTGCGCGATCCGAACCATCGGCGACGGCTGGAGGGCGACGAGTTCTTCATCGCCGAGGGGCTCAACGTGATCTCTCGTCTGATCACGTCGCGATACGCGATGCGGTCGGTGCTCGTGACCCCGTCTCGGTTCGAGCGATTGGAGCCGGAGCTGCGCCAGGTCACGTGCCCGGTCTACGTCGCCGAACGGGAGGTGCTGGCCTCGGTCGCCGGATTCGACCTGCACCGCGGGGCCGTCGCAGCGGCTGATCGATCGACGCTGCACACGCTCGATGACGTGCTCCGTACGAGCCGAACGATCGGCGTGCTCGAAGCACTGAACGATGCCGAGAATCTCGGCGCGATCGCACGATCGGCTCGGGCCCTTGGCATCGATGCACTCGTCATCGACCCGACGTGCACCGATCCGTTCTATCGGCGGACCGTACGAGTCTCGATGGGAGAGATCCTGCTGATGCCGATCGTACGCTCGGCCGTGTGGGCCGACGACCTCGACCGGATCGCCGCAGCCGGCTTCCGGATGCTCTCACTGACCCCATCGGTGGCTGCCACCTCGATCCACGACATCACCCGCGCCGCCGACGACCGGGTCGCGATCCTGCTCGGCGCCGAGGGTCCTGGGCTGTCGGCCACGACATTGGCGAGCACCCAACCGGTGCGAATCCCGCAGCGGCCAGATGTGGATTCGATCAACGTCGGCCACGCCGCGGCAGTTGCATTTGCGATACTCGGCCGACCCATCACCGGGTGGGTCGCTGAGCCTGCCACGTCGGCATGACCTCCGGCAGGACGCCCTTGCCGGTCTGACTCTCCGGCCAGTTCGCGTCAGCCAGCACGTTCGGCCGTTGGAGCATGTCGGCCCCGTACCAGAGCAGGTGACGTCTGCGAACGAACAGCCATCGATCGTCACGACGCTCGTAGGTGTCGTGGTACTCGATCACCTGGATCACCCACTCGTCGTCACGTTCGATCTCACCACGGGTGCCGACGACACCGGTTGCGCGGTCGGCGTCGAGCACATCGATGACGTGATTGGTGACGTGCAGGATCGTGCGGTGGCCGGCATCGAGCTGCGTCGCGAAATTGGAACGCAGCGCATCACGGCCGCTCGAGTCTCGCCCGACTCGAACGTCGGGAACGAACAGATCGACGAGTGCGTCGAAGTCACGGTGACCGATTGCGACGGCGTACCGCGACGCGAGCTGGCGGATCTCCTCGCACGCGATCAGCCAAGCGAGCGGGTCGGTGTCGCGGAGTGCCATGGCCGTCACAGCCCCGCCACGACGTCGACCAGCAGTCCGAGTTCGTCCTCGGAGTTGTAGTAGTGCGGCGAGGCCCGAACGAGTTGGTCGAGTCCGCGCTGGGGGAAGTCGTACTGGGCCATCGCAGCGCCGGTGACGGTGGTGTTGATCGTGGCTGCGCTCAACGTGGCCTGTACCGAGGATGCGGCCACGCCGTCGACACCGAACGTGACGATGCCGCACCGTCGCAAGCCCTTGTCGTGCACGGCGACCTTGGGCAACGCCTTCAGTTGGTCGCGGAGCAGTTCGGCGAGCGTTGCCGTGCGTTCCTCGATCGCCGACATGCCGATCGAATGGGCATAGCGGGCGGCAACGCCCAGTCCGAGGCGGTTGGCGACACTGTGTTCGAACGCCTCAAAGCGCCGCGCCGCCGGGGCGATCTCGTAGCTGTCAGGACCGGTCCAGACCGATGACCGGGTGTCGAGCAACGGCGGCCGGAGCTGATCGACGATGCTGTCACGCACATAGAGGAAACCCGTCCCACGCGGCCCCCGGAGGAACTTACGGCCGGCTGCGCTGAGCAGATCGCAACCGACGGCTTCCACGTCGATCACGACCTGGCCGACCGATTGACATGCATCGAGCAGAAACATCACACCCGCCTGGTTGGCGATGGCACCGACATCGGCGACCGGGTTGACCATGCCCCCACTCGTTGCGACGTGGGTCAGCGCGATCAGCTTGGTGCGCTCGTCGATCGCATCGCGCAATGCTTCGACAGACACCTGCCCGTGTTCGTCGTCGTCGATCAGGACGATCTCGACGCCGTACCGCTCGGCCGCGATGAGCAGGTTGACGGCGTTGCTCGGATACTCCGAGCGTGCGGTGAGAATGCGGTCGCCGGCCCGGAACGGGATCGCTGCGAACGCCGAGTTCCACGCCATCGATGCACTCTCGAGGAGGGCGATCTCGTGTCGCTGGGCACCGATCAGCGCAGCGATGCCGTCGTACACCGCCTCCACCGCTTCACCTGCCTGCGCCGCGGCCTCGTACCCGCCGGTCCTCGCTTCGAGTTGGAGATGATCGATGACGGTGTCGACGACCACCTGCGGCGGCAGCGAGGCGCCGGCGTTGTTGAGGTGGGTGACGTGGCCAACACCCGGGGTCTGGGAGCGGACGCGCTGGAGATCGATCGTCATGCCCGCCAACGTAGAACCTCGGCCGCCCCTCGGTGGGGAGATCAGTCGGCGAGCATGGTCGCGGTGTACCAGTCGATGAACTGGATCACCCCCTCCTCGTCGACCAACGAGTACGGGCCGGGGCGGTAAGCGGGCGAGTTGACGCCGCGCTGGGTGCGCTCGACGAGCGCGGTGTCCTGCGCATTGGTCGCCCGCCACACGGCGGTCAGGTTGGCCAGGTCGTAGTCGACACCCTCGACCGCTTCCCCGGGCACGAGCCAGGTGGTCACCAACCGGGTGGAGGTCGGCCCCATCGGCATGATTCGGAACGTGATCGCATGGTCGGCCGAGTAGTGGTTCCACGTTGACGGATAGTGGTACATCAGCACGTCACCGGTGTTCTCGTCCGGCAGATCGCCGAATCGCATTGCGACCGCCGGGGTGCCATCGGCAGTCATCGACCGGGCATCGCCGAGGAACGGCATCCGCATCGCCCGGTACTGGAGATCGTCGGACGAGACGAACCGGCTCGGCAGGCCGATCGATTCGCAATGCTCGACCATTCGCTGCATCGCGATCAGGTCGTCGCCGTCGCCGCCACCGGAGTGCAGCGGCGCCTCGGGGAAGGTCGCGCAGAGTTCGGGGTGGGCCGTCTTGCAGTGGAAACACTCGCGATTGTTCTCCATCACCAGTTTCCAGTTTCCGTGCTCGACCACTGTTTCGCTGTGGGCGACCTTGGCCGTGGCGAGGTCGAACGGGGCGAGGTACGGCTCGAGCATCGCTCGGGTCGCGGAGAAGTCTGGCGGCTTTGCCGCAACCGAGACGAAGATCATGCTCTGCACCACTTCGCAACCGGCGACGCCGAGGCCGTGTTCTCCGGGGTCGAAATCGTTCTCGATCTTGCGAGCCTTGGCGAGTGCGCCGTCGAGCGCATACGACCACTGGTGATATGGACAGACGATCCGGCGCCGCATCGTGCCGTGATCGGCTTCACAGAGCACCGACCCGCGGTGGCGGCACACATTGTGCAGGGCGCGGACCACACCGTCTTCGCCACGAATGACGATCAGGTTGTAGTCGCCGATCGCGACGGTGAAGAAGTCGCCCGCTGACGGGATCGTGATGTCGTGACCGACGAACAGCCACTGGCGATACCAGACCCGTTCGAGGTCGAGCTGATGGAAGTCGGCGTCGGAGTAGAACGCTCGATCGAGTGAGTGGTCGGGGCGTCGGTGGGCGAGGCGGTCTGCCAGTAACTCTGCAGTGCTCACAGCTGTCAGTTGCACAACGAACCCCTGCTTCGAACCATCGAGACGACGTCGTTGTCGTCGACAGACATCATCTCACCTTCCATTCGCCGGTGAAAGAGTTTCCAGCACGATCGTTCTGTGAAATATTCGGGATTTCTCCGTTGCCTCTGGACGCTGACGTTGCGATGGAGTCAGATGGCGAGATGGACGACCCACTCCTGCAACCGTTCGCGCTCAAGCATCTGCAACTGCGCAACCGCGTGTTCTCGTCGGCCCACGAACCGGCGTATGCAGACGGCGGCATGCCGACCGATCGGTATCGGCTCTACCACGTCGAGAAAGCCAAGGGCGGGGTCGCGTTGACGATGACGGCCGGCGGTGCCGTGGTCAGCCGCGACAGTCCTCCGGCGTTCGGCAATCTGCATGTGTTCGACGATGCGATCGTGCCGTGGATCCGCCGTCTCACCGACGACGTGCACGAGCACGGCAGCGCGGTGATGATCCAGCTCACCCATCTCGGCCGCCGCACCGGCTGGGCCCAGGACGATTGGTTGCCGGTGGTCGCGCCGTCACCACTGCGTGAGCCCGCACATCGCTCGATCCCGAAAGAGGCCGAGGACTGGGACATCGAACGGATCATCGGCGACTATGCCGACGGCGCCGAACGGATGGAGGCCGGCGGGATGGACGGGATCGAACTCGAGGCCTATGGGCACCTGATGGATCAGTTCTGGTCGCCGCTCACGAACCACCGCGACGACGAGTACGGCGGATCGCTCGACAACCGGCTGCGGTTTCCGTTGCAGGTGCTGCGGACGATTCGTGAGCGGGTCGGCCCGCAATTTCTGGTCGGCATCCGGATGGCGCTCGACGAGACGACGCCCGGCGGGATCGACGCCGCGGCCGGGCTCGAGATCCTGGGTCGCTTGGAGTCCGAAGGTCTCGTCGATTTCGTCAACGTGATCCGCGGCTACATCGCGACCGACGCGGTGTTGACCGAGGTGATTCCGATTCATGGGATGCGATCCGCTCCGCATCTCGACTTCGCCGGCGAGGTCCGTCGGCACACGTCGCTGGCGGTCCTGCACGCATCGAAGATCGACGACGTCGCCACCGCCCGCCACGCGATCGCCGACGGCAAGCTCGATCTGGTCGGGATGACCCGGGCCCACATCGCCGACCCCCATATCGTGCGCAAGATCATCGAGGGCCGTGAGTCCGAGATCCGTCCGTGTGTCGGTGCGACGTACTGCCTCGACCGGATCTACGAAGCCGGTGAGGCGCTGTGTATCCACAATGCGGCGACAAGCCGAGAAGCCACGATGCCCCACGACATCCCTCGCGCCGCCTCGCCACGTCGGGTCGTGGTGGTCGGCGCAGGGCCGGCCGGACTCGAAGCGGCGCGGGTTGCCGGCGAGCGCGGCCACACCGTCACCGTGTTGGAGGCGATGCCGTGGGCGGGGGGCCAGATCCGTCTGGCCGCCCGCAACCCCCGTCGACGTGATCTGCTCGGCATCGTCGAGTGGCGGGTCAGTGAACTCGAACGGCTGGGCGTGGACGTGCGCTACGACACCTACGTCGAGGGCAGCGACCTCATCGCGATGCAGCCCGACGTGGTCATCATCGCCACCGGGGGTCTGCCCCAGATACCCGAGTTCGAGGAAGGCCGCGACCGGGTCGTGACGACGTGGGACGTGCTCGGTGGCGACGTGACGCCCACCGGCGACGTGCTGCTGTACGACGACAACGGAACCCACTCGGCGCTGTCAGCGGCGGAGATGATCGCTCGCTCCGGCGCGAACCTGGAGATCGTCACGCCCGAGCGGATGCTCGGTATCGACGTCGGCGGGATGAACCACGTGCCCTACGCCCGTGCGTTCAACGAGACCGACACCCGGATCACACTCAACCAGCGGGTGCTGTCGATTCGTCCTGCCGGACCCGATGCGACGCCCGGCCGACTGTGCGTCGAGATCGGCAGTGATCAGACCAAGCATCGAGTTGCCCGACACGTCGACACGGTGGTGGTCGACCACGGCACCGCTGTCAACGCGGAGTTGTACTTCGAATTGAAACCATCGTCGAGCAACCTCGGCGCAGTGGACTACGGAGCGCTGATGGAAGGCCGCCCACAATCGTTGGTCCGCAACGACGCCGGCGCATTCCAGCTGTTCCGGATCGGCGACGCGGTGGCCGGCCGCAACATCCATGCTGCGATCTACGACGCACTGCGATTGCTCAAAGACGTGTGACCCGCTTCGGATCGGCCGATCGACATGCCGGCGGATTTCACGCCCATGTTCTTGACCATCCCCATGCCACGATGGTTTCCGGGTACATGGGCGCCCTTTCCAACAGAGCGAACTGGCGTCAGCGGCGATCCCCGACCATTGCTGGAGCGATCAGGCTTTGCGATCCGACACCAGCCATGACGCGGCTGCACTGACACCGGCGGCGGTGAGCACGGCTGGCCAGGCACCGATCTTTTTGGCCAGCGGATGTGACGCCCCGAAGCCACCGAGGTACACCGCGGTCAACGCAGCCGTGCCCACTGGACCGACGGACTTGACCCACTCCCGGCCAGCCAGAACACCACCGGCGGCGAGGACCGCACCGCCGAGCGGCCGGATCTTGGTTGTGCGGGCGACGAGATAGCCCCCGATCAGCGAGGCAGCAACGATCGGTGCGGTGGGGATCTTCATCCACTCGACGCTACAGATCCAGCGCTTGCCGCGGAGATGCTCTGACCGATGAGGCTCACGGTGCGGCGCAGAGTTACGTGGCGATTGCCCACACTGCGGCGAAGTGAACACCGGCGGCAGCGACGGTGAAGACGTGCCAGACCTCGTGGTACGAGAACACAGCGGGCCGCAACCGGGGCCAGGTCTTGGCGAACCAGCGGGCGCCGAAGATGTAGAGCGATCCCGACACCAGGTACAGCACGGCTGGCGCAACGCCTCCGTGGATCCACAATGCCGGCAGCGCCAACGCGGCAAGCGCGCTGACCGCGGCATACAAACCTGTACCGATCGCGTCGCCGCAACGCCAGTGACCGAACTTGAACACGGCGCCGACAATCGCCATCGCCCACACCACCGACAGCAACACAATCCCCCATCCCGACGGCATCACGATCAGCAGGATCGGTGTCGTCGAGCCGGCGATCGCGGCGAAGATCATCGCGTGATCCGCCCGCCGCCATGCCGCGCGGGAGCGGAAGTTGTGGACCCAGCGGTGATAGGTGGTCGAGGCCGCAAGCATCGCGCACAGCCCCGCCGCATAAATCGAAGCACCAACCGTTGCCCGAGCACCGTCGGCGAACACGATCAACAGCACCAGCGACGGAATGGCGAACCACAGGCCGAGCAGATGCACACGTCCGCGCCACGATGGCCGGGCATCGCAACCGAGTGGATCATCGCGTCCATCGGCTGCGGTGAAGCGTTCGTGCAAGGGCCAATCGCGGCCGTAGTCGTTGGTCGACGCGTTGATCGAACCGTTGGTCGCGCTGTTGTTCGGGCTGGTGTTCGGGCTGGTGGATGGTTGGATCAGTGTCGGCGAATCGGGAGGTGCCACGCGGGCCGCTTTCTGCGTTGGAGGGCGAAGCGATCTCCGGGCAACTGGGTCCGTTGCTGACGCATCGTCGAGCGAAATCTCACGGTACCGCGGTTCGCTGGATCCGAATCCGCGCCCCGGCCACTCGCACCTGGACTCGCACCAGACTCACACCAGACTCAGCGCAACTTCTGAGCAAGGCCGTACACAGTCACCGAATGAGCACGACGACATGAGCACGACGACGAACATCACCGCCGGACGACGTCACCCCCACCCCAACGAGTTCTACCCGCGGTCCGCGTCGTCCGGGTCCACCACGACAGCGTTGTGCGAACTGCGGAGCGCGATCGAGCACGCACCGCGGAAGGAACGCCGCTTCGTCGTGGCTCGTCAAACCCATCCGACCGTCGTCAGCGATGTTGCGCTCGGATCGCTCGTGTGGCGATTTGGCGGTCGGATCGGCACCGACCCTGCGAGCAGGCGTTCGGCGAGTCTCGAGCACCCGGGTGGCGACTTGGGGACATACACGCCCTCCGGCACCCATCCCGAGACGTCAGCGATGAGGTGACCGCCGACTTGGGTGAACAGCTTGACCTTGCCGTCGGGGCCGACGGGAACAGTGACGAGAGATTGGCGACAGTGATCCCTTCAGCCTCGGCATTGAGGCTCGAGCGCTCAGATCCGAAACCCGTGAACCGGTCGAACCGCTTCGCCACATCCAGCCTTTGGTCAGATGCATCACTGTCTCATACCGTGTCGGTGGCAAGATGCTGGCATGGTGAAATTCGGTTGGTTGTCGCCCGTTGCCGGGCATGCAGGAAGCAATTTCGAACCGATCGCGATGTACCAGGAGCAGCACATCCTGCCGCTGGCGCTGCCCCACTTCGACTCGCTGTGGATCGCCGATCACTTCTACGGCTTCGATGCCGACAAGACCGAAGGTTTCCTCGAAGGCTGGACCACGCTGACCTGGTTGGCCGCCAAGTTCCCCGACGTGATGCTCTGCCACCACGTGCTCGGACACGGATATCGCAATCCGGCGCTCACCGCCAAGATGGCGTCGACGCTGCAGGTGCTGTCCGGCGGTCGGTTCATGTTGGGCATCGGCGGCGGCTGGCGGGAAGACGAGTATCGCTCGTATGGATATGACTTCCCGTCCAATGCTGTGCGGCTGCGCCAACTGGAGGAAGTCGTCCAGATCTGTCGGCTGATGTGGACCGAGGAGCACCCGACCTTCACCGGCACGTACTTCCAGATCGACAACGCCGCGGCAACACCTCGCCCCGACGTCGTCCCGCCGATCTGCATCGGCAGTTCCGGCGAGCAGATCGGGCTGCCGATCGTCGGTCGCCAGGCGGACCTCTGGAACGGCTCGTACCGCAGCGATGAGGCCTGGAAACGTCAGCGGGAGATCATCGACAACGCAGCGATCGCCGCCGGCCGTCAGCCGACCGACATCGAGAACAGCGTCACCGTTGGGGGCGATCTGCCCGACTCCGATGCAGCCTCAGAACGGTGGATCGAGCGCTTGACCCACCTGCACGACCTCGGCGTCACGACGTTCATCATGGACTTCGGCCACCCGTTGTACGTCGAACCCGCGCTCCGCTTCGCCGAACAGGTCATCGCTCCCCTCCGCCAACACACCTGACAAACACACCTGACAACCACACCAACCGAAGGAACGATCAACATGACTGAAACATCGCTCAACACACCCGATAGCAAAGTCCTGATCTGCCTCACTCACGGCGCCGAAGAACCCGAGAACGTGCTGATTGCTTACCTGCTCGGCGTCGAGGCGCTTCGGGCCGGCAAGGAGGCGCTGATGTTCCTCACCAAGGACGCCGTCCACGTCGCCACCGAGGGCTTCGCCGCAACCATCGATGTGCCCGGCGCACCGTCCATCGCGACGTTGCACGAGGAGTACGTGACCAACGGCGGCCGCATGTATGTCTGCCCGGTGTGCGTCAAGGTTCGCAGCATGCAGGACGCCGAGTGGATCGCCACCTCCACGGTCGCCGGCATCCCCGCCGTGTTCGAATTCACCACCGGCGGTGCCTTGGTCTTCAACTACTGACGT